>CAZVHW010000101.1:0-14245 GCA_964626835.1 uncultured Enterobacterales bacterium | reverse complement strand
AGAGGCCGGCACGCTTGCTCCGGCGCCTTCCCCTCGTTTGCTTGGTGATTGTTCCTCGGTGCTCGTCGCACCGTCTGTCCAAGCACCCCGCCCTCTGTTACGGCCTCCAACGACATGACCTCTGACCTCGCTCGCCCGATCCCTCGGGGCATCATCTACCATCCACCGCGAATGGAGATGTCTGCGCTCCTGCGGGTACCCGGGGCCAGGCTGGACGACGCGGAGCTGGTGGCGACCTTCGAGGGGGCCTTTGCGCGGTACGTGGGGCGTTCTCACTGCGTGGCGTTCCCCAAGGCGCGCACGGCCGTCTGGTGCGCCTTGCGAGCGGCTGATCTCCCTGCTGGCAGCGGCATCGTCATGCCACCGGTGACCATCAAGCCCATGCTCGACGTGGTGTCGGACCTGGGTCTGCGCCCGGTGTTCGTGGACCTCGAGATCGACGGCCTGGGATGGGATCCCGTGGCCTTGGAAGCTGCCATGACGCCCGACGTACGGGCTCTCTTGCCCACGTGGTTGTACGGCGTTGTTCCGGATCTCGAGCGCCTGGAGAGGACCTGGGCTGGCAGGGACCTGTTCGTCGTGGAGGACTTCTCCCACAACCTCAACGCGTCCGGGCGTCATCGACGCTGTGGCACGATCGGCCAGGTGAGCGTCTACAGCAGCTCCACCATCAAGACCTTGGACACCTGGGGCGGCGGCCTGGCCGTCACCGACGACTCCCGACTGGCCGGGCGGCTTCGAGGGATGAGAGGGTCGATGTTCTCCCCCCATCGGGCAGGTCTGCTGCACACCATCGCGGTCAGTCTCGGCCGTGCGGTCGCTACCGACCGCCGGGTCTTTGCCGCCACCGCTTGGCCCCTCCTACAGTGGGCACGCCGCTCGCATCCAGACCTGTATCGATGGTTGTCGGGCTACGTGGAGGACAACGACGCGGCTGTCGCTCCGATACCCACACGATGGCTTCGCGCCTACTCGGCGCCGCAGGCCCGGGCCGGCCTGAACCGCCTGCCCCTGGTTGCTCGCTCCGACGAAGAGCGCAGGGCGAACGCCCGCAAGCTGATGGCTGGGCTCGAGGGCTCGGGGCTGCGCTTTCCCGTGGAGCGCCCCGGCGCGCGCAACAGCTGGTGGCAGCTGGTGGGCATCGCCCCCAATGGAGGTGGGCTGATCGATGCGTTGGCCGAGCAGGGAGTGGACAGCGCAACGACCAACCTCGACCTCCTGGCGGACACGCGCGCGTACCCGACGTGGCGAGGTAGGACTCCGAATGCCAGGTTGTTGGCGAATAACGGCGTGTTCCTGCCTTGCTGGCCCGGCCTCGAGGCCCATGAGCTGCAGCGGGTGGTTCGAGCTACCCGGCGGGCTTGTCGCTCCTTGGGCTGGGCCAGCTGATCGATCTCGGTCGTGACCCGGCTGTCCTGGCGGAGCTCGAGGCTTCGGCTCGGGCTACAGCTGCTGGCTCACGGTCGGCCCCAGGGTCTTGGCCATCAACCCGTAGCCCCGTTCGTTGCAGTGGCCGTCGGTCGCGAAGTGGGCGGCGCGGTCGGTGAGTTGATCGAAAGCCTCGGCGTGGTTCACGAAGGGTACGCCGAGCTCGGTTGCGATGTCTTCGAGCAGAGTCGGGGACATGTCCCAGCCCAGGTTGAAGCCCGCGGGGTAGCCTTGGAGCACCGCCGTGGCGCCTCTGCTTTCGACCAGCCGAACGGCTCTGATGATGTCGCTTCGGATCCAGGCGGCGATCTGCTGCTCGTGAACCAGACCCTCCAGCCCGGTCGCGGCTCCCGGAGGCAGAGTGGAGCGCCCTTCGTCCAGCTGTACCCAGGTTTGTAGCATGGGCAGCAGGATGTCCACCGGTAGCCCGGTCTGCAGCTCGAGGGCCTTTCGGAACGACAACAGCGCTTCGTCTTGGCGGCTCTCGGCCAGGAGATGTCCGTCGCTGTCGTACAAGGGCCTGTCGTGCTGGGCCCTCGAGAGGGCCTCGTCGAGAGAGGCCAGGTCGTCGTGGGGTGCAGGGGCCGGGTCGCCCCCCGACCCGAGGGCAGGGTCCCCTGGAGCGTCCGTGGAGAGCAGGTGGAAGACGACGAACGACTGGATGGCGCCCAGCACCCCCGTGATGTCACTCGTGTAGGGTGGGGCCCCCGTGGGCCAGGCTCCTTCGGCTGCGAGTGCGTTCAGCCCCGCTTCGTAGCTCTCCCAGGCGGCCTGGGTGTCTCCCAGGCGTTGGTGGCTCGATGCCAGGCCAAAGAGAGCCTCTGGTTGTCGGTGGCCTCGATCCAAGCTGTGCTGGAAGTGCTCCATGGCAGCCTGGTTCGCCCCAGCTTCCAGCTGCCGCCAACCCGCGTCGCTGGGATCCCAGTGCCGGTGCTTCGTCTCCCTGACTCCTCGTGTTGAGTCGCGAGCCCGCATGACCAGCCTGGCCAGCCGTACGGTCCGCAGCCGGTGTAGGGCGTCCCAGCTGCGGGACACCGTCGTCGCCTCTCCTCGCAGGAAGTTCTGGAAGCCGATGAAGTTCCAGGTGTTGGCGCCCCCCGTGAGCAGGGTGACCACGTCGGGGTGGTGTTGGTCCAGGAGCGGGTCCAGGCTCTCCCACAGCTGGTTGGTGTTTTGGGTGACGCGGCCGGCATTGACCACGCGGATCTCGGGAGAGTTGGGTTGGCTCGCGAACCACCGCTCGAGCTGTTCGGGATAGGAGTCTCCCTTGGGAGCACCGGTTCCGGCGGTGAACGAGTCGCCCAGGCAGAGGACGGTGAGGCCGTCGGGGTGGGAGGGACGTGCACCGTGGTCAGCACCCTGCTCGGCCGCGATTCCAGCCAGGCGAAGACCCACTTCGAGGAGCAGGACGGCAAACACGATTCCCAGCAGCGTGGCCAGCAGGCGTGCAGCCGGGAGTTTCGTGATGCCTCTTTCCATGATGTGGTGAGGGTATACTCGGGGCCTCATGGAAACAACCGGCCCGCTCCCCGCTCCCTCTCGATCGTCTTGGTCGTGGTCCTGGCCCGTTCGGTGATGCAGTCCGGTCGAGGAGGTGTCCGTCGCTGGAAGGGCCGCGTGCTCGCCGGTGTCCTCGGTCTGGCCGTGGCGTTTCTCTCCCTCGAGCTTGCGACAAGGGGTGTTGGCTGGGTCTTTCTGGTTCGTCAAGATCGGAGCAACGCGCGAGCGTTCGAGCAGGTGGACTCACTCCGTGTCCTCTGCCTGGGTGACTCCATGACGGCGGGCATGTATCCGGTCTTTCTGGAGCAGGAGCTGCGGGAGCGGCTGCCTGGTCGAGACGTGGTCGTCATCGACAAGGGTCGGCAGAACACTCGCTCTGGCGACGTGCTGGAGGGGTTGGAGGCCTCTCTTCGGATGTACGATCCTCTGATCGTGGTCGTCATGGCGGGATTCAACGATGGCCACGCAACCCTGCCCTACGGTGGCCTGGAGCGCACGCTCGATGGCGGCTCGGAGCTGGCACTCTTCCGGCTGGTGCGGGTTGTCCACAACCACTGGTTGGCCGGCGGGTTCGTCGCCGAGGGCCCGGCACGGAGCGGGTCGGAGACGACCCCACGCCTCTCCGATGACCGGTTGAGGGAGCTGGCCGGATCGTACAACGACTACAAGCGCCTGGCACGTCTGCGCGCCGATGTGATGACCTCCGACAACGCGACCGCCGAGCAACGGTCAGAGCTGGCAGCACGGCTCATCGCGTTGACCGAGCGAGCGACCGAGACCGATCCCGGGGACGTCGACGCCTGGGTCGCCATGGGAATCACGTTCATGGAAGAGGGTCGGCACCAGGAGGCAGCGGCCGCTCTGCGGCACGCGGTCGAGCTGGCGCCAGAATACGCCTTCGGCTGGTACCGGTTGGCCGAGGCCAGCGTGGAGATGGGGGACAGAGCCGTCGCCATTGCCTACTTGCAGCGCACTCTCGAGCTTCAACCGGGCGACCACAAGGCGCAGTCGCTCCTCGGGAAGCTGACCGGGACGTCGGATTCCGAGCGCAACCAGAGCCAGCTCCCTGGTGGGCCCACGGCGGAACCGCGCGCAGCCTCCGAGGCCTCGCCGGCCTCGTCGCTCCATCTGACCGCACGCACCAACCTCCTTCGAGTCGCCCACGTCCTCCGAGAGAGGGGTGTCTCCATGGTCGCGGTCCAATATCCGAGCCTGGACCCTACCCCCCTCGAGGATCTGCTGTCCGGCGCGGGTGCGGTCGTCGTGGAAAACCGGGAGTCCTTTGCCCAGGCTGTCCAGGAACGAGGCTTCGAGACTCTGTATCTGGACGACTTTGGCGGCACGTTCGGGCATTGCACCGACGAGGGAAACCGCATCATCGGGACGAACATCGCCGATGCCATCGACACGACCTGGTTCCATCCCGTTCCGTGAGTCGACCGATCCCTCGCGCTACGAGCGGTCCAGCAACATCCGGCCACCTTCCCGCACCAGCGTGACCAGCTCCGTGCGAGACTCGATCCCCAGGAGTCTCCCCAGGACGTAGGAGGGCCTGCGGTAGAAGGTGCGATAGGCCTCGTCTCTGAGGGCGTAGAGCTGCCTGAGTGTGCGCCCACGTTCGAAGGGGTACGGGTTGTCGTAGTCGTTGTACCCGGTCAAATCCGAGGCCTGGGGGAGATCGGGGAGCAGCTGTGCTCCCAGTGGCGTCCCGGCAAAGGGGACCAGGCATTGGAAGGACGCGAAGACGAGGTCCAGCTCGCAAGCGAAGCGGATGGTTGCGCGGATCTCGTCGTCCCGCTCTCCTGGATAGCCCATCAGGAAGAACCCCCCCGCGCGGAGCCCTTGGCGCCGGAGCCCAGCCACCGCCTCGCGCACCTGGGCGGTGGTCTGACGTTTTTCCATCAGGGCCAACACTCTGTCGACTCCGCTCTCGAGACCCAGGAGCACCGTGTGGCATCCGGCTTCTTTCAAGGCCCGCATGGTGTTGGGTTCCAAGAAATCGACGCGGCTGAAACAAGACCATGAGAGGTTCAGCTTCTCACGGTGTATCAGCGTGCAGAGCTCGAGGGCGTGCTCTCTCGAACCGTTGAACAGCGGATCGAAGAACACCACCTCGCGGATGCCTTGGCGCTGGAGGGCTGTCAGCTCTTCCATGACTTCGTCCACCGGCCGGGTGGTGAAGGGGACGACGCCGGCCACGCAGAAGGGGCAGCGCATGGGACAACCAAGGGAGGAGTACACCGTGGTAGCCGGCTTCTCCAGTCCCCACGGGACGGAGTAGCGTCGCGTGGGGAACAGGTCGTGGCGCGGGCGGATCCGCCTGGCGCCGGGGCCGACGTTCCGTCGACCCGTGGCGTCCCCCGCTTGGGGTGCAGCCTCCCGCAGCTCCCCGGTTGCCATGTTCAGGACGATCGCCGAGACTCCGAGCCCTGGATCGCCCAGGACCTCCTCCGGATGCAAGAGGGGAAAATCACCATTGACGATCAGCCGCTCGCAGAGCCCCGAGCGTGCGAGCCGTTGGAGCACCTGCCGATCCTCGGGCCAGGACACCGAGCTGGTCTGGACCACCAGGAGGTCGTAGCGATGGGTTCGTAGGTGCCGAAGAACTCCTTCCATGGAGATCTTCTCCGCCAGGGCATCCATGGCGGTCAACCGGTACTCGCCGTCCAGGGCGCCGCTGAGGAGGATGAGATCGCCGGGAGGGAGGGCATAGCCACCCTTGGACACCGAGCAACAGAACGTGTCCCGCTGGTACGAGCGGCTCCCCGGGGGGTTGAGGAGCAGCGCTCGTGGGCGGGTCATGGTGCGCGTCGCCGGGTGACCGAGGATCGCCCGCTAGAGGCAGGCGTCGCTGACCTCCAAGGCGAGCCAGTCCGCGCTGTCGACGGCTGCCGGAGCGGCGGTCTTGTCGTAGGCATCCATGCTGAGCACGTTCCAACCGGGGAGGGCGTAGTTGGTCAGGGAGTTTTCGAACTCGTACAGCGCGCTGATGTCAGTGATGGTCTCGTACCACTCCAGGATGACGCCCTCTGTGCCGTAGCAGACCATGTAGTCCACGGTGTCGCTGCTGGTGAGCCCGCCTGAGCCGTCGTCGTCCTGGTAGCCAACGGCGTATTCGGCGGTGAGGAACAGGCCCGTGGTGCTGTCGGTGTAGCCGTGGTCGGAGTCTGGATCGGTGGTGAGGTCGATGGTCCAGGGGTCGGCCATCGCTGCGTCGTAGAGCAGGGAGTGCACCGTCTTGCCCGAGAGGACGTCCTTGGGGGCTACGGCCAGATCCATGTCGGCGATGGGATTCGAGCCGCTGTAGGCCCCGCCGATGGTCACGGCGTCGGTGGGCCAGTAGTCGTTGCTGACAGGCACCGCAGCCACGTCGCCCAAGCCGGTCTCGGTGTGTCCTTCGGACGCGACCTCGATGGCGTTCCAGCCACTCACCACGCCCATCGAGGCGTAGTCGGTGGAGATGGTTCCCGTGACGTACATGGGGATGGTCCAGCCGACGCCCACATAGGCCTCGCCGCTGTCGTGGGAGGCGTCACCGTCGGCGTCCTCGAAGACTGCGGGCAGGAAGTAGGCGGCGTACATGCCCGGTTCGATCTCGCTGAGCCACGAGGTGTCGGGTGCGTCCAGCGTGAGCGAGACGGTGTCCGAGCTGATGACGGTGCTGTCGAACAACGAACCCGAATCGGGCCCCGAGGAGAGGTCGAGTAGGTAGAGCTCGAGGACCGTGTTGGTGTAGTCCCCGTCGATCTCGAAGTCGAAGTCCTCGGTGTCCGTGTCGGCGTCACTGTCCGCGTCGGCATCCGCGTCCGCGTCCGCGTCGGCATCCGCGTCCGCGTCCGCGTCGGCATCCGCGTCGGCATCCGCGTCCGCGTCCGCGTCCGCGTCGGCATCCGCGTCCGCGTCCGCGTCTGCATCCGCGTCTGCATCCGCGTCCGCGTCGGCATCAGCGTCTGCATCCGCGTCTGCGTCTGCATCCGCGTCTGCATCCGCGTCTGCATCCGCGTCTGCGTCTGCATCCGCGTCTGCGTCTGCATCCGCGTCTGCATCCGCGTCTGCGTCTGCATCAGCGTCTGCATCAGCGTCCGCGTCTGCATCAGCGTCTGCGTCTGCGTCTGCGTCTGCGTCTGCATCAGCGTCTGCATCAGCGTCGGTGTCCGAGTCGGTGTCCGAGTCCGAGTCGGTGTCCGTGTCGGCTTCGTCGCAGTCTGGTGATCCAGCGCAATCCGAGTCGTCGCAGTCGTACAGCCCGTCACCGTCGTTGTCGGCGCCATCGGTACATTCGCCGGGGTTCGCCCCTTCCCAGACATCGATGCCGGTGTCGTCGTCCTTGCAGGAGACCACGAGCAGCAAACAGGTCAGGAGCGTCAGTAGACGTAGGTACATGGTTCTCCTCCGAGGCGGTGTTTTCCGACGATGTGCGGAGTCAGGGAGCTCCGCATTTTGTGGGAACGATACCACAGGTTGCCGGGCGTGTGACCCGATGTGCCATGGTATAATCACTTGCCCATGAAGTCCCCGAACCGAAGCTCCGTGTCACCATGGTGGCTGCTGGTCGTCTTGCTCACCGGCGTTCAGCTGGGGATGCTGATAGCGCCGTTGTCGTCGCAATCTCGCTCGGATGACGTGTGGGTTCTGCTCCCCCTGCTGCCCTTGACGGGGGCGGAGGTCGAGCAGGAGCTCGTACAGACCGGTCTTCTTCTCCCACCCGAAACCCAGGGTGGAGATTTGGAGCGGCTGGGCAGCCGGCTTGCCGACCGGTTGGGGCATAGCGCGTGGCTGGGGCCGACGATGAGCGTGGACGACTTCACCGTGGGGCTGAGCCATCTCGGCAGCGACGGGGTGCCCGCTCTGTCCGAGGTACAGAGCGCCGAACTCCAACCCGTCTTGGAGCGACTGCGCAGCGTTCGGCTCGAGCTGGATCGCAGCGAGCGCGGCATGCGTGATCTCGCCATTGAGTTGGCCTGCTCCCGAGATCGGCTTCTCGAGGTCTTGGGGCCAGACGTCCAGTACGAGTTGCAACGGCGGCTGGCCGGGAAGCCCGGAGGCAAGCCGTGAAGCGCGTCGTCCCGGCCGTCTGTTCGGTGCTGCTCGCCTTGGGGCTGGCCTGGCAGCTGCTCGGCTCGAGCCCGCCCGCCGGCTTGGCTCGCATGCCGGTGTTCACACCCGCTTCCCTCGGCATCTCGGCATCTTCCAACCTCCAATGTGGCGACTCCGTCCCCGGTTCTGCCGCCGTCGAGGCCATCGGTCACGTCCCGCTGGAGCATCTGCTGGATGCCTTGGCCGCACGGGGTGTCGGTTCGATGAGCGCCGAGGCACGCCAGGAACTCGAGGTCATGGCGGCGCGGCACCGCGAACTGCTCGAGCTGCGCAACCAGCGGCATGCCTGGAACGTGGAGTCCATGGAGCTGGTGACCACGTTGGCGGGCGTGCTCGAGGATGAGCAACTCGAGTGGGTACTCTCCAACCGCGATCGGGTGGCGCGGCAGACCCTGGACGAGAACACCTGGCGCCGACTCGGCCTGTTCCCGTGAGTGCTGGGGACGGATCGGCGTCTTCGCTGGCTGGACGGTCGCTGCTGGCGGCTGCGGGGCTCGTCGTCGCGTTGGGCCTGGTGGAAGTCGGGGTCCGCGTCGTGCACCCCCAGGCGGTGAGCGGCTCGTCGGCCCCTGCGTTGTTGCGAGGTCAGTTCCGCGAGCCGGGAGTTCATCCCAACCGGTCGGACGAGTTTTCGGTCGCCGTCCACGTGAACAGCCATCGATTCGTGGACGACGAGTGGGGGCCCGTTCGTGCCGGGATTCCCCTTGTGGCGGTGATCGGCGATTCTTTCGTCGAGGCCGCCCAGGTGGAGCTGGAGCAGGGGTTCGGGCGCGTGCTCGAGGCTACGCTCACCGACGCGCGCGGGGGGCCCGTGGAGGTCCACTCCTTCGGCGTCCCTGGAGCTGGGACCGCTACCGCCCTGGGGTTGCTGGAGCAGCACGCCCTGCCCCAGGGACCCCAGCTCGTGGTGCTGGGATTCCTCGTGTCGAACGACGTGCTCAACAACCATCCCCTGCTCGAACCCAAAGACGACAAGCCCTTCCTGCGGCTCGATCAGGGCCAGCTCGTGCCGACCGACACGGCGCAGGCCCTGGGCTCGGGCTGGCGAGTCCCGTTTCTCTGGCAGCGCAGTCACGCGTGGCGGCTGCTGGGTCGCACCATCGTCTCCCGGCAGCTCACCCGCGACCGCGTGGCCCTCGGTGAGGGCATGCCCATCGACTTCAGGGTGCACGATCCTGCCGGTGGTCCCGTCTGGGACGAGGCGTGGGAGGTCACCGACGCGCTCGTGGGCGAGATGGCTGCGAGGTGTCGGGAGCACGGGATGGGATTCGCCGTCGTGATCTTCCCGAGCCAGGTCGAATCGACGGTCGCGGGACGGGAAGCCGCGATCGAGACGTGGCCGGAGTTGGCGTCGTGGGATCTGGGGTTGGCGGTGGCCCGGGCCACGACGCTCGCAGAGGGACATGGCTCCGCGCTGGACCTGACTCCGGCCTTGTCGGCGGCCCAGCACGAGGGGGCGCTCTACTACGCGCGGGATGGGCACTGGACTCCCCGCGGGCACCGCGTGGCGGCGGAGGCGACGGCACCGTTCCTGCTCGGATTGTTGCCACCCGTTCAGGGTTCGGCCGACTGATCCTCGAGCATCTCTGGCGCCAGCAGGTTGCTCGCGTCTGCCGATGGTCCATGGGCGAAACGAGCCGATCGAAGTAGCTCATCGCGGCTGGCCGCTCCGATGTCGAGGTGGGCGCTTGGTCCTCCGGACAGGACGCGGTTGCGATCGGCCACTGCGCGAACGACCCCGATGGGCCAGCCCGAGAGGTCGGCGACCACGGCGTCGTAGTGCTCGCGATCCGTCGCCGCCAGCTCGAGGGCGCGCTGCACGAGTTGGGCCACGGCTCGGGTGTGGCCAGCGTCCGCTCCATCCCAGGCGGTCGAGACGGCGAGCAGAGACCAGAACGGTCGCTCCGCCAGGACCACCAGGTCGTCCGGCGCCTGTTGGAGCCAGTCTTCCACCCAGGGGTCCCACGCCACGGCGGCATCAACGCTGCCTGCAAGCAGGGCGTCTTCGAGCTGCTCGGTGCGCAGAGGCACGACGGTGGCGGCGAGCCCCTCGCCCCAGTCTTCCCAGTACATGGCCGGTGTGGAGCCCTCGACCAGACCTACACGCAAGCCGTCCAGCTGGGCGAGGTCGCTGGCCTTGTCCGCGCGTGCAACGACGGCGATGCGGCCGAGCTCTCCGGGAGACGCCACCGCGCGGGAGGGGTGTGGTCCCGCGAGCATGTGCGCCGCGGGGACGCCGCAGGTGAAGAAAGCGTCCAAGCTGCCCGAGGCCACGTCTTTGCCCTGAGTCTTGCCCGAGCGGTAGAGCGAGAGGTCCAGCGTGAGGCCCGAAGCCTCGACGAGCTCTGGGTGCTCGCGGAGCACCGCCGCCACGTGGGCATGCACCGGTGTGTAGGAGGAGCAGCCGAAACGCAGGCGACCCGCGACCGGCGGTCCGTGGGGGGCACCCGAAGAAGTGGCAGGCTCGGTTCCGGGGAGCAACCCGGAGCTGACGAGGTTGTCGGCAACCTGGCGAGCTAGCGCGGCGTGGCCTTCTGCGCTGGGATGGAAGACGTGGCCCCGTAGGTGAAGCGCACCGGGGCGGCGGCTGCGGAAGCTCGCGTCCGCGTCGACCACAGGGATACCGCGTTCTTCGGCCAGACGTGCAGCGGCGTCTCGGTACGCTGGGTTGACGTAGCGGTCCAGCAGGTCGGGGAGGCTGCGGTTGATGGGCATGTTGACCCAGACGAAGTCGAATCCTCGCTCTTGGCCGAGATCCTCCATGGCCTCGAGGTTGGCCAGGAAGGATTCCATGGGCACGCGTGGTACCAGCACAGCGGATTCCTGCTGGGCAAGCTTGCCGTAGGTGGGCTCCTGGCCCGCCTGGCGGGCTGAGTACTGCTGGGAAGCCGTGGGACTGAGGCGCCGGGCAGTGGCCAGCACGGCCTCGCGCGCGAGAAGGTAGACCTCGGAACGCCAGAGCCACCCGTTGAGCGTACGGACCGGCTCGGGGGTCAGACGCTGTGCGTCACCGAGGTAGTCCGGACCCGGGTCGTTGTTGAAGCCGGCGATGACCATGTCCGGTTCGTAGTCCAACCCGATCTCGTCCAGAAAAACCCGCGCCTGGTAGGTGGTCCACCCGGGGCACGCACCGTTGAGAACGTGCAGCTCGACGTCGGGCAGTTGGGTGGCCAACAGGTCCTCGAGGACCGAGGACCACACCTCGTCGCCTTCGACGCCGTGGCCGAAGTTCGAGGAGTCACCGAGCACGAGGATGCGGTACTCGCCTTGCGGCTTGCCGCGTGGCAGGTCCACCTCACGCATGCCGTCCCGGTTGGTGGTGATGAGCCCCGGGTCCTTGTTGTTCTGGAAGCCGTCGAGATTGGGCCGCACCTGCCAGTGCAGCGTGGGGTGCGGGCGGAAATAGGTGACCATGTCCACCGCGAGCCAGGCTCGCATGGAGCCCTCGGCTGCCAGGAGCGACAGGACCATCATGACCGCGGGGACCCAGGGGCGCTTGCCCCAGCGTTTGCGCACCAGGAACAGCCCCACGATGTAGACGTTCAACGCTACACACGCCGCCACGGCCGCCAACACCAGTGCGTTTTCGGGGGAATAGGGCGCCGCCGGATCGATGAGGGGGCCTTTCTTCCAGCTGGGGATGACCAGGCGGCTGGACAGCAGCGCAGGCAGCATGATGAGCGCATCGAGGCCGGCGACGAGCGCGGCTCCCAGGAGCAGGCGGCGGAGGCTGCGGGAACGGTCGGCGGGCATGGGCCCCAGGTAACCCGGGTCAGCCCCGGTCTGGGTGGCCGTACTCGCGGGCCACGGGGGGAAGCAGCGCTCGGCTGGTGGACGGGCGATCGCGCTCGTCATTGAAGGAGAAACGCAGGTAGACCAGATCGTCCTCCCCTGCGATGACCCCCCTGGCCCAGAAGATCCCGTGGGGATCGGGTGCCTGTGAGGCCAGGAAGCGCACGAGGGCGCTGGGATCGTCTCTCCAACGGTCGTCTCCAGGCGAGGCTCGCGTGGCGGCTCTGCGCACCAGGACCGAGGGCTCCGAGGCTCCCGTCAGCCCAGGCATGGTCCTCGCTACCGCGGCCCTGACACGTTCGTCCGGATCGGCGGCGAGGGCTCTTAGTCGCTCACCCGGTCCGAGGGCGGCCAGCGCTTCCGCTGCGCGGAGGCGGTACTCGGCATCGGGATGGACGAGGGCGGGTTCCAGCACCGCGGGATCGAAGCCTCCAACCCGGCGCAAGGACTCCAGGGTGGTCACCACCACGTCGGGATCTTCGTCGGCGAGCATCGGAACCAGCATGGTGGCGGCGCCGTCGGACCAGCCCAGCGCCTGGGCGGTGGCCTTGCGCACCTCTCCATCCGGGTGGCGGGTGAGGGGAAGGAGCAGGTCCGCGGCGCCTTCGCGTCCTGCGGCGAACTTGCACGCGTCCTTGAGGATCGTCCCATCGTCGCTGCTCAGCAGCGCCACGAGACCCGCGTCGTCCCTCGGTGGGGCCGGTGGCCGGAAGCCGCGTCCACGCGTCGGTTCGCCCAGCACGGTCAGGGACTTGGCCGCTGCGTCGGACACCTGGGCCGCGGGATCTTCGACGGCAGCTCGGAGCACCGGTTTGGCGGCGGGATCCCCAAGCTCCCCGATGGCGCGGGCCGCAACCGCGCGCAGGAAGTTGTTGGGGTCCGTGAGCAGATCGCTCAAGGGGGTCAGCGCCGCGGGATCACCGAGGCGGCCCAGGGCGCTGGCTGCCTCCCTACGCACGTCCACGTCGGGGTCCCGCGCCAGCGTGGAGAGGATCTCGACCTGACCGGGGCAGGCCCCCAGGCCCCAGGCGGCCTTCCAGCGTTGGTAGGCATCGGGGGAGTCCGTGGCGATGGTGCGGAGCGCCTGGGCGAGGTCTTCGGTCGGCTCGCCCTGGTTGGCCATCGCGGCCAGCCGGTGGGTGGCGACGATGCGCACCACGCTGGAATCGTCCGTGGCCAGCGCGACCAACCGAGGCAAATCGTCCAGTCGGTCGGCTGCGCGCGCCCGCACCAGAGGCTCGGTATCCGCGGCGAGCGCGAGCAAGACCTGCTGGCTGTCCGTCGCGTGCGCAACGGCGAGCCTTACAGCCATCTCGGGATCCTCCACGAGCATGTTCGCCGTGTCGGCGTCGAGGCCTGTAGCGCGGGCCCTGGGATCGGCTGCGCCCGGATCCGCCGGCGTGCCGAGGTATTCCCTGAGACCCGGGATATTCGTGGTGTCGCCGGTCGAAGTCCAGGCGAGGTCGAAGTGGTCCGCGATCACGTGCGCCGCCACCATACCGGCGACCCTCGGCTCCTCGAGGAGCAAGGCAGGATCCGCCCAGAGACCCGTGGACGAGGCGATGTCCACGACGCTCACTGCGTTCCAGGGCAGCTTCTGCATCGCGCTCTCCGCCCAGCCGCGATCACCCGGGCCCAAGGCGGCGATCACCGCGCCGTCCTTCGAGCGCGGCCCTTGGGGTGGCAGCTGGGTCGGGTGGGGTGGGGTGAGCCAGATCACGGCCATCTGTCCGCGAGCGGCCATTGGACGAAGGCCTTCGAAGACCGCGGTCTCGGCATGGAGCGCGGCCGCCAGCGCGGTGGGGCCTGGCTCCTCCGGATCTCGCGCGTAGACCGTGACCTCCCATGGCCCGGGCCAGGTCGGCATGCCGGCCGGGGCCGCCCTGGCCGCGAGCTGCCGTGCGCTTCCGAGGTACTCGGCACCACCCTCGGTCGTCTGCTGCTCTCCCGTGGGTGCGGTCGCGTGTTGCGGCTGTGGGACCTCGTCCTCCGGGTGGCAGGCGAGCAGCGAGAGAGAGAGTAGGAGGCTGCGCATGGTGCGCTCGCGCGGGGCCTGGCCGCGTCGCGTTCGACCCTGCGGATCGGACCCGGCGGCACAGGCGGCGTGCGCTGTCGCGAACGGGAAGTGTGCGGCTTTTGTCTGTCGCATGTTGGCCGGTGCCGTGCCTTATTCTGCGTCCGTCAGTCGCACCGCGATGGGGATGCGGGCGACCCCGGTGCCCCCGGGCGGTACGAACTCGATGTCCGCCAAGACTCGGAGCACGCATGCCTCGAAGGCCTCGTGTCCGTCCAGCTGGCGGTCCTGCTTGCTCTTCCCGACCTGGACCTCGCTCACCGCGCCCCTTCGCCGCTGGCCGTCTTCGACCACGTGGATGTAGAACTCGATGGTAGCGTCGGCGGGCAGCTCCGGATCGTCGGCGCTGTGCTG
>CAZVHW010000100.1:2821-16420 GCA_964626835.1 uncultured Enterobacterales bacterium | reverse complement strand
ACCCACCCGCCCCCGAACCGTTCGACCGTCCACCTCGAAGCTGACCACCTCACCCTCCGGAACGGGCTCGAGACGCCGCACCCAGGACCGGGACATCACAGCCGCTCCAGGGCGCGGTCAGGCGAGAGGCCCGGGTGCCAGTCCCTGGGGGATTCCCCGCCCAGGAAGTCCGCCAATACCCGCGCCATCAGGGGAGCCAGGGTGATGCCACTGTGGCTGAGGGCGAAGTACAGGCCCGGACATAGGGCGGTGGGGCCGAGGTAGGAGACCATGTCGTGGGGGACCGGCCTCACCCCCGCAAACGAACGGATGACCCGCACCTGTCGCAGGAAGGGCAGGACCCGACAGACGCGCCGAGCCGTGGCCTCCAGGTTGTGGGCCGTGGATGTTCGATCCTGAAGGTCGGGTTCCCAGGTGACCCCGATCAGGAAGTTGCCGCTGGGAGTCTGCTGTACGTCGGCCACCACGCCGGGCAGGCGCTCCGGCCAGGGCTCCGTCACCAGTAGCTCGCCCTTGACCTGCGCCAGCGGGAGTCCAAGACCCGCGCTGCGAGCCAACTCGGCCCCACGGTGACCCGACGCGAGGACGACCTGTCGACACGGGACCACCCCGTCGGCCGTACGCACACCCACGACCCCCTGATCGTCGCACAATAGCGCGAGAACCGGCTGGTGGTAGCGAAGGTCCACACCCAGGCGCCGAGCAGCGTCCAAGGCGCCGAGTACGAGCCGAAAGGCGTTGAGCGTGCCCTCTCCGCGGCAGAGAGAGGCGCCCTTTACCTCTCCACAGAGCAAGGGAACCATGGCCCGAGCGTCGGCGCCCTCGAGCCACTCCAGGCCGAAGCCCAGCTCCCGCTTCCGCTGCGTGGCGGCCTTGCGCTGCTGGCACTCGTCCTCGTCGACCTCGGCATACAGACTGAAGCACGGCCTCCACTCCAGGTCCACACCCAGGCGCTCCGACAGATCGGGATGCAGCGCGATCGCGGCGCGGCTGAACCGGTGGTAGTGCAGCGGTTCCTTGGAGTGGGCGGCGACCCAGGAAAACGTAGCGCCGGAGGCCTCCCGACAGGGACCCTGCCGATCGAAGAGCACCACGCGGTGCCCCCGCTCGGCGAGCTCCAAGGCGCACAGGGCGCCCACGGCACCCGCACCGATCACCACCACGTCGGGCGAGGGGCTGGTCATCAACGCACCAGGAGGTTTCAGCCAGCCGGGATGGTGCGCGCCGTGGCGACGCTGGAGACGGGAATGCAGACGAAGCGGAACACGGACTCGCCCAGCTTGATCTCGTCATCGGCGCGCAGATGGGCGAGGCTGACGGGATCGCCGTTGATCACGGTGCCGTTGGTAGAGCCCAGATCCTCGATGAAGAAGTCGTCCCTCTGGCGCATGATGAGACAGTGGCGGCGAGAGATCTCGCCGTCCGACGCGACCTGGGTCTCGTTGGTGCGGCCCCGCCCGATGCGCACCATGGTCATGGCGGGGGCGATGATGTGGGCGATGTCCTCGCCGCCTTGGATGAGGTGCATGAGGTAGGCGTTGACCGTACCCGGCGTGGGATCGATCATGGCTGCGTCGAGGGCGGTGCCTACCGAGGAGGCCGCACCGAGCACGCTGACGTTGGTGATTTCTTCTTCGTCCCACTCGTCCCCCCAGCTCCCATCGCCCGATGCGCCTTGCTGGCGAACCGTGGGCGCCTCGGGATTGGACGCGGCGAGCTCGAATGGCAGCTCGTCGTCCCCGAAGGGGAGTCCCTCGACGAGCGTTTCCTGGTCCTTTCCGCTCATGCGGACCTCCTTGCGACGGCTAGCCTATCACTCCGCGACCGCGGCCTCTCGCTCCAGGATGCTGCGGGCGACACGGAAGCCCAGCTGAATGGACATCTCGTCGGGTGCCGCGTGGCGTCGAACCTCGACTCGCGCGTCCTTGGGGCCGTCCAGCCAGCCCCCGCCGCGGTAGACCCGCTCTCCGTTCTCGGGCTCGGACCAAACCCACTCCCAGACGTTGCCGGTCATGTCGTGCAGGCCCCAGGCGTTGGGCTGCAGGCTGGCCACCGCCGCCTTGCCCGGCAGCCCATCGCTGCAGGGGAAGCCGTCGTTCCGGCCGAGGCTGGAGTCGGCAACGTTCGCCACGGTGCAGGCCTGCTCCGCAGACGCCGCCCCGGCGTAGGGCCCTTCCTGGCCGGCCAAGGCCGCCTGTTCCCACTCATCCTCGGTGGGCAAGCGGTAGCCAGACGACGAGGCCTGCCACGTCACCGAATCGCCATCGACCGTGTAGGCTGCCTGCAGGTCTTCGCGCTCCGAGAGCTGGTTGCAGAACCGCACCGCGTCCAGGAACGACAGCCCCTGTACGGGCAGCTTCTCGCCGACCATGCGGGCGCTCTGGCCCACCGACAGAGAAGGGTTGCGGCCGGATACCGAGCGGTACAGCCCCTGGGTTGTCTCGGTTCGCGCGAGCAACGAGCCGACAGCTTCGAGAGGGACCATGTCCGGCCGGTTGGCCTCGTAGGTCCAAAGGGTAGGATCCTCCGGGATCTCGTCCGCGGCGAGCTCTTCCTCGGTGAAGCGGCTCTGCTGGCCACAGGCCACGGCGAGCAACAACGACATCCATGGCAGCTTCATGGGCACCTCGGGCCCGGAATAACTCGGCAGCGTGGCGAGCCGGCCCCCGCGCTACGCTAGCGCCCCACACGGGCCAGTCGGCCCACCAGCAGCAATGCCAGCACGTAGAAGGCCAGGGCCACCGAAAAAGCCTGGGAGTAGCCGAACAGACGGGAGACGAGCACCGTGCCCAGGCTGGCGGCGACGGACATCCACCCGTTGAGGGCCCACGCCCAGGGCACCATGCCCGAGGCCTGGGCCGGCAGGATGCGCATGGCGAGGGGGAAGGGCATGCCCATGACGAAGCCCAGGGGGGCCAGGAAGACGAAGGTGAGACCCAACCGCACCCAGATGGGAAACCCCAGGGCCAGCTGGTGAAGCAGCGGAGGCACGGCCCAAGCCTGCAACACCCCGAGCAAGAGCACCGCCGCGATGGCGAGGCGTAGGTTGCGCTCGAGGCGGGGGGTTGCCATGCGCTGCACGAGCCCACTGCCCAACCCCGACATGAACAACAGGGCCAGAACCACCACGGTGATGGCGTAGGTGGGGTGGCCCACGAACAAGACCAGCTCGTGAATGAGCACCACCTCGACCGCAAGGTAGCCGTAGCCCAGGCAGGCCACGTACAGCAGCCCCGCCCACACGCCTTTCATGCCCTTCAGACCCGTGGGCTCGCGCCGGAGGGTGGGAAGCAGCAGCAGCAGCACACCCATGACCAGGACGAACAAGCCCTGGATGACCAAGGTGTTGTAGATGACCTGGGTGGCGCCCACCTTCTCGCCACCACCACCGAGGATGTACTTGACCGCGTTGCCCAGGGTCTCCCTGACCCTGGCCTTGCTGTCCATGTAGGGGCGGTTGTCGCTCATCAGCTGGCCGCGGCGAGCCAGCCTGCGCCAGTTGCCCTTGTCTCGATACACCGGATCGAGGGTGATCTCCTGGCCTTGACGAGCGGCCACCAGGGCCGCCGCACGGTCACGCTCTTCGACGGTCCAGGCGCGCTTCTTGACCAGCATGACCGTGGCCCGGCCGGTGATGTAGAGGATGTGCTTCTGGGGCTCGTCGTAGCCCAGCTCCCGCAGGGCGGTGGCGGCGGAGCGAACCAGCGCGATGGTGTGGGGACCACGGGCGAAGGACAGGGTTCCCTCGTCGTCGAGGTGCTCCAAATAGGTGACGAACGCTTCTTTCGTCTCGAGCGACGACGGAGACCAGGCGTTGGCCATCAGGCCGGCGGACGAATGCAGGTTGGCGTGCACCATCTGGATGATGTCGTACGGCTCGGTGGCGTGCAGGATGGCCGCCCGCCCATCGGACTGGATGTCGTTCGTTCCACCGACGACGAAGGGGTTGGTGTCGCTGTCGGGGTAGCGCTCGGCCACCAGCTCGCCGATGGCCGCGATGTCGATGGCGTCGATGTTCGTGTGCCCAAAGTGCTGGGCGACCGCCACCTCGGGTCCCGCCGACGCCGCCAGGATGGCGATGCGGGCCCCGGGTTCGTACAGCTGGTGTACGAGGGAGCGGTTGAGCTCGAGGGTCTTCCGAGCCCGCTCGTGCTCCTCGAGGATCAGGTGGGAAGCGGAGGTGTTGTCCAGCAGCACGTAGGTGCCGCGGTGGTCCTCGTGGATGGACAGCCGGGTCAGCGCGGTCCAGCGCGTATAGGTGACGTTTTCCTCGGAGTAGCCAGCCGCGTAGCGCACGTGAAGCAGCTCGGTACCCGACGCGCTGACCACGAGCAAGATCACCGAGATCAGTACGGCCAAGCCGGCGATCCCCGTGCGCGCCCGGTCCCGGCTGACGTGGAACAGCACACCCGCAGCCAGTCCCGCGGCCATGGTGATGACGAAGGCCGTGTCGGGCCCAGAGAAGGTGTCGAGCAAGGGCAGAAAGATCAGGGCGCCCAGCGCACCTCCCACCAGGTCGGCGCCGTACAGCCGACCGATGTGCTCCTTGCGGCGCTGAAACGTGCCGGAAAACGCCAACCCCGCCACCACGAAGGGACAGGTGAGCACGGGCAGCAAGGCGGAGAACCACCAAGGATCCAGCAGGTCCCAGGTGATGGCCGAGCGGACACCAAATCCGTCGGGCGCGATGGCAGACTGGGTCGTGAGGGGGAAGCTCAGGGTGCAGAGGACCGCGACCAGCGTGGCCAAGCCTTGCAAGAGAGCCAGCCAGCCCAAGCGCCTCTCGAGGCCTTCGTCGGGCACCAGACGGGGGAACATGTGCTGGAGCACCGAGCCGACGCTGATGCCCAGCAGGGCGAGCCCCAGAGCCAGATGGGCGAAGGCCGCGAACAACACCACGCCGAACAGCCGCGTCAGGACCAGCTCGAACAGGACCAAGCTGAAGCTGAACAGGAAGAGGGCCGCGGCCAGCGGGCGGTGAGAGCTGCGTTCCATGGATCCCTCGGACGCCGTGCCGCCGCTAACTATTGCGTTGTCGTATTCGCCGCACCGCGCTGTTGGTGGACCGCCGCGGCGGCCTCGTCCGGGTCGAGCTCGGCCGGGACTTCCTCTGTTTCGTCGGGGGGGTCCTGCGGCGGGGCCTGGTCGCCTTCGGGGCCCAGATACCCGAGCGCCCGCAGGGCTTCCTTTGTCTCTTCGCCCAAGACCAGGGTCTGGACCTCGGTCCTGGGTAGGGCGGCGTGGGCCTCGATCTCGGAAGCCAAGGCGCCCTTGCGGGCCCGCTCCTTGCTCCTCAGGTTCTTCTTCTCCCCCGGATCGGTCGCCAGGTCGAAGAGCTGGAAACGCCGCCGCTTGTTGTCCCGAATGAGCTTCCAGTCCCCATCGATGACCGCGTCCTTGTTCGCCTTTTCGCGGGTCTCGGCGTGAACCTGGTAGTCGTCGGCTTGGAGGAAGCCACCTTTGTCGAAGGGGATGGCCGGCGCACCGAACGAGGGAGGGACGGGCAAGCCCGCCAAGGCGAACAAGGTCGGCGCGAGCTGGGTCTCCGCCACCACGTGGTCCAGGCGCCGAGCCTCGAAGCCCGGCACGTAGACCACCAAGGGGATGTGGATCACCTCTTCGTACAGCGTCAGCGTATGCATGATGCGACCGTGGTCCCGGAACTCCTCGCCGTGATCGGCGACCAGCACGACGATGGTCTTCTCGAGCTGGCCGCGCTCCGCCATCCTCTCGAACAGGGTACCCAGGTGGGCGTCGGTAAACGCGATCTCGCTGTCGTAGCGATCCATGTCCTCGTCCCCGAAGTGGTGGCCTTCGTGGTCGAGGTATTCGGCATGGGGATCGAAGAAGTGCAGCAACACGAACCACGGCTCCCGGCGCCGAGGGCGGGTCTGGACGAGTCCGAACTGGGCGATACTGGGCGAGGAGGCGATCAGGTGGGGCGAACCCTGATCGAGCACCGACGTGTTGTAGACCTCGAAGCCCTGGTCGTAGTTGTATTCGGGCATCAAGATGTGGTGGCTGACACCCGCGGCGGTGCGGTATCCGTGCTCCTGCAGCACCTCGGAGATGGTCACCAGCTGGCGCTCGAGGGGATCCTGCCACTGGCTGACGCCGTGTTCCCGTGGCTCGAGCCCGGTCAGGATCGAGGCCACCGAGGGCATGGTCCATGGACTGTGGCTGTACGCCCTCTCGAACACCGAGGACCGCTCGGCCAGGATGTCCAGGTTGGGGGACGTGTCCCGGTGGTAGCCGTACAGGCCCAGGTGGTCGGCGCGCAGGGTGTCGACGATGATCAGCAGGATGTTCGGAGGATCGTCATCGCCCACCCGCCAGCGGTCCGTACAGCCAACCAGGAGCAGCGAGATCAGCGCGAGCATCGCCAGCGACAGCGCGCGGCCAGAGAGGGCAGGTGCGGGATTGGCTGGAGTCATTGCGAGGTGAGGGCGTACAGATCGTCTATGAGCGTCATGTGGCCAAGCAGATAGTCGGAGTCCCAGTCCACCTGCCAGGCGGTGCGCAGCTCGTGGGTGACCTCACGCAGGGCACCCTCGCTGCCATAGTTGATCAGCGTGTTGCCGTTGTCCAACCGCAGGGCCTCCCCTGCGTAGATCGCGTAGTGGGGGACCTCGTCGCCGGAGCTCCAGATCTCCACCAAGGTCTGGTTCTCCTCGTCGAGCGTGTACTCCCGTGCCCGCTGCTGGCCCTGAAAGCCGGGCACGTGCGTGGAAACCAGCAAGGTGCCGTCCGCCGTGTAGTGGGGGTAGTGCTGCATGTCGAAGCCCGCGGTGGGCGGGTCGAACTCCCAGCTGCCTTCCAGGGCCCCGAACTGCCGCTGGATCTCGCCCGTCTCTCGATCCAGCTCCACCATGGTGTCCACGGGCCACATGGACCAAATGACCGTGTCGGAGTCCTCCACCCAGATGGTCTCGTTGGGATCGCAGGCGCTGGGGTTCTCCGAGTGCTGGCCCATCCAGTCGGTGCAAATCCAGATACGACGACGCGTCCCGTCCTCGTACAGCTCGTCCAGGCAGGTCTGTGGCCAGTCGGCATACGAGTCGAAGACGATGGTCCCATCACGGGTCTCGGCGAAGGTGGAACCCAGGCCCGAGGCGTCGGTGGTCTCGTCCTGAACGAAGTCGAGACCCATGCGGCGAAGTAGGGAGCCGGCACCCTGATCCCCCTGGTAGATGGTGGTCTCCTCGAAGAGCAGGTGGCTTCCGTCCAGGGCCACTCGAGCGTGCATGGTGGCCCGCTGCTCTGGCACCTCCCGGTACCACACCACGCGGGCCTGGCGATCCAGTACGAACAGCCAGAACGGGCCTTGATACCAGTTGAAATCGTTCTCGCTCAAGCTCATGAAGAGATAGCGCTGCTCGCTGACGATGTCGGAATCCACGTGGACCAGGCGGGGAACCGGAAGGTTGTCCGGGATGCTGCCGGTGGTCGCGCAGTGCTCCTCGCTGGAGAGCTGCTCGTCCTCGCGTTGGTTGACGATCCGGAACAGGACGTCGGCGTCCCCCGGGACGCCGACGAGGAGCTGGGTGTGCTCCCCCTCCGCGCGGGAAGCTGCGGGAGTGGAGGACCAGCCCTCCCCTTCGAGGCCAAACTCGATCCATGCCGCGTCCACGGTCTCGTCCTGGGTCCAGGTCACCTCGACCATGGTGGTGACCAGCTCGTGGATGGCCGCGGAGACGTTCGAGACAGGTGCGAGATCGGGGCTGCGGGCGCTGTCCCCGGTCTCGCCGGGTGGATCGCTGTCCGCAGATGGCTGGGAGTCATCCGCCGAGGGAGGGGAGTCCTGGGGCTCAGCCGTCTCACAGCCCGCAGAGAAGGCGAGAGAGAAGACGAGGACCAGCGGGAGCTTGCTCACCCCCCAAAGAGAACACGGAAGGGCGAGCTTGTCAGGTCGGACTCACGTTCGAGGGCGGTGAGTCCGCCTGCTCGCTTCCCTCCCCCTCCCGCAGAGGCTACAAGGAGCCGCCCGTCGCGCACCGCGGCGCCGTCACCCCGAGTCGCCACCGTGCAAGCCTGCCTCCTCGACCGAGTACGTGAGATCGCCGAGCAGGAGCCCAGGCCTTTCTACCTCTACGACACCCAGCAGCTGCGCGAGTCCTGCCGGCGCTTCCTGGCCCTGCCCTACGGCCCGTCGGAGATCTTCTTCGCCACGATGGCGAACGCGCGGCCCCGCTTCCTCGAAGTGGTCAGGCAGGAAGGTCTGGGTGTCTTCGTCAACACCGCGGGTCACCTCGACCGAGCGCTCACGGTGGGCTTCGATCCCCACCAGGTGGTCTTCGCCGCGTCGGGAATGAGCGACGAACTCATGGGTCGTATCCAGGCCAGCGGCGCCCACGTCAACCTGGACTCGATGGGCCAGGTGGCTCGCTGGCGAGCCCTCTTCCCCGGCCACCCCTTCGGCATCCGCTGCAACATCGGCGCCAGCGTCAAGGCCCGCGAGACTCGCGGCGGCTACTTCGTCGGTCCCCAGAGCCGCCTGGGCCTGAACCAGGCGGAGCTCGAGGCCGTGGCGGGTTCGACAGACATCCACGGACTCCACCTCTACGTGGGCACGGACATCCTGGACCTGGGCTACTTCGAGGCCTGCTACCGCGCACTGGCCGATCTGGTGCCCCGCTTTCCGGCCCTGCGCTACCTCGACCTGGGGGGCGGTTTCGGCGTGCCCGGCCCTGGCCAGAGACCCTTCGACTTCGAGGGCTACGGCGACCTGGTGTCGACGGTCATGGACAACGCAAGCCATGCAGCGGGCAGCCCACTCGTCCTCGTGCTCGAGCCCGGCCGCGTCATCGGCGCCGAGGCCGGCGTGTTCGTCTGCCGCGTCACCGACGTCAAACAACGCGGCGATCGCCAGCTGGTGGGTGTGAACGGCTCCTCGGCCCAGTTCCCCCGACCCCTGCTCTACCCCGACAACGCCTGGCATCCCCACACCCTCCTTCCCTCCGACGGGCGTGAGCCTCGCGCCACGGTCCCCAGCCAGGTGTTCGGCTGCTCCACCTACTCCCGGGACTTCCTGGTCTGGGACGGCGAGCTGCCCCCGGCCCGGCCTGGAGACCTGGTACTCCTGGGCCAGGCCGGTGCCTACTGCGCGTCGTTGCACACCGCCTTCCTGGGCTTCCCCCCCGCTCTGGAGTTCTACCGATGATCCGCCTCGAGGCAGCGCGAGGCAGGCGGGCCATGCACCGCTTCTACCGCTTCCCGGCCAAGGTCTACGGTGACACGGACCTGCACCGTTCCACCGAAGACGACGTGATGGAGATGCTGGTAAAGGGCAGCTCCGCCTTCCTCGAGCACGCCTCGGTCGACCCCTTCCTGCTCATCGACGGTCGCCGCGTGGTGGGCCGGCTGGCGCTCATCCACGACCGCAAGCAACCCGAGTACGTCCAGGTAGCTTTCTTCGAAGCCCTGCCGGGCCTGCACGGGCTCCTCGACCTGCTGCTGCTCAAGGCCCGCGCCCTGCATCCCCAGTGCTCCCGCGTCGTGGTGGGTCTACACGGCCACCTCAACTACGGCGCCGGATTCCTGGTCGAGCCGCACGATCTACCCCCGGTCTTCGGCCTGCCGTATACACCCGCCTACTACCTGGACTACTTCGCCCAGCTCGAGCGACGCGACATGGTCAGCTTCCGCTTCGACAACCAGGGCTTCTACGACCTGCAGGCCGAGATGGGCCCCGAGCTGGACCTCGGCGGCATCCACGTCCGCACCATGGACCGCAGCCAGCTGGCCCGCGAGGTGGATCTCTACACCTTCCTCAACAACGCCTGCTTCCAGCGCCACCCCTACTGGGCGGACCGCACCACCACCGAAGACTGGGAGCTGTTCCATCCCTTCCGATTTCTGTTGAAGGAGGAGAACCTCATCTTCGCCGAAGAGAACGGCGAGCCCGTCGGCTTCCTGCTCTGGTATCCGGACTTCAACGAGTTGGTGAAGGGCGACGAGGCCCTGGGGCTGCGCCACGTGCTGCGCTACCACCTGCGCAATCCCATCAAGAGCGTGCGCCTCACCGAGATCGCCGTGCACCCGAAGTGTCGCAACCGCGGGGTGGTGCCGGGCATGATCATGCAGATGATCCGCTCGGTACAAGCGGGCGGCTACGAGCACTGCGAGGGGGGCTTCATCTTCGAGGAAAACCAGGACAGCATGGGCATGACCCTCCGGTACCTGGCCAAGGCCTTCGGCGACGAGCTGACGCCCAGTCGCCGGTACTGCGTGTTCGACGGAGAGCTCTAGTGTTCGGACGGCGCTGGGAGCCGCCACCAGGGCTGCGGCGCGTCGAGAGAGCCCGCGACCTGCCCACGGCCTGGGACGACATGGCGGGGACCTTCTTCCGCTCGCGGGCCTTCCTCCAACACTGCGAGCGGTACAACCCTTGCGGACAGCGATACTGGCTCTGGGAACCGGACGGCAGGCTCACGGCCAGCACCATCGCCTACGACCTCACGCTGGACCTGCTGACCTACCGAGGCATGAAGAGCCCCCTACGCATGACCGTGTTGGGGGTCCCGTGCTCGGTGGCCTGGCCCGGACTGATGGGGGACAGGACCGCGTGGCCCACCATGCTGCCCCGGATCCTCGAGCGGGAGCGGGGCCTGGTCCTGGGGCTCAACACGACCGCACCCATCACCATGCCCTCTCTGGTGCAGGGCGACACGCTGCCCACCCTCGTGCTCGAGCATCGTTTCGAGAGCTGGGAGGTATACACGGCCGCCCTGCGCTCGGACTATCGCCGCCGTCACGGGCGCATCGCCGCCGAGTTCGAGGGCGTGGACATCGAAGTCGGCCCATGCGACCGGCTCGGCGAAGACGCCTACCGTCTCTACGTCGGGGCCTTCGAGCGCAGCGACGCCAAGCTCGAGAAGCTGTCCTGGGACTTCCTGCGCGAGCTTCCTCCGCCTCTCCGCCTCACCCGGTTCCACAACCACGGCCGCCTGTTGGGCTGGCACGTGACCGCGGTGGAGCCCGAGCGCACCACCTTCTTCATGGGCGGGGTGGACCAAGCCCTCAACGAAGGTTTTCGCACCTATTTCAACCTGCTCTTCCACGTAGTGCGCATGGGCATCGAAGCCGGCACCCCGATCATCGACCTGGGCCAGACCGCCGAGGTGCCCAAGCTCCGCAGCGGAGGGCGCACGCGGCAGCGCATGATGTTCGCCTGGCACCGCAGGGGCCTCGCCCGCAAGCTCCTGCGACACGCCGCTCCTTGGCTCGTCTACGACGCGAGCTTCGACCGACCTCGGGTGTTCAAGGTCCCCCAATGAGCCAGCAGCAGGGCCTCCGTGTTCTGGTGATCCGACCGCCGCCAGCACCCCAGACCATCCGCATGGACCGGGCCATGTGCTGTGAGCCGCTGGAGCTGGAGTATCTCTACACGGTGCTCACGGATCCCAGCCGGGGACCCGAGCACATCGTCACCCTGTGGGACGGGCTGGTGCAGCGCGGGAACCTGATCTCCCAGGCCCGCCAGCTGGGCGCCGAGGTCGTGCTCTTCTCCGCCTACGTCACCAACGTGCCATGGGTGATCACCACGGCGACGTCCATGAAGAAGGAGCTGCAGCCCCCACCCATGATCCTCGTGGGCGGCGTGCACGCCGAGGTGGTACCAGAGCACCTGTTCCACGCGGCAATCGACGGTGTGTTGTTCGCCGACGCCCTCCAAGGCATCACGCGACTGCTGGCCCGGAAGCTCCGCGGCATGCCCTTCGGCGACCTGCCGGGCTGCGCCTTCCCCACCGACAACGCCTGGGTCCGCAATCCCGGCCCCGTGCTCGACCCCGACGCCCTGCCCATCCCCCGGCGGCCCATGCTCGAACGCTGGCCCGAGCACTACCACACCATGTACTTTCGGCGCTGCGCCTCGGTGAAGACCGCATTCGGCTGCCCTGGGCCCTGCACGTTCTGCTTCTGCGCCCGCATGCACGGCGGTGGCTACGGGCCCCGACCCGTGCAGGCAGTGGTCGAGGAGATCGCAGGCCTCGAGGCTCCCTGCGTCTTCCTCGTGGACGACAACTTCCTGGCTCTACCCGACCGGGTGCGCGCCTTCTGCGCGGCCATGAAGGAGCGTGGGCTGCGCAAGCGCCTGATCGCCTACGGCACCGCCGACTTCGTGGCCCGCGAGCCGGAGATCATGGAGGATCTGCGCGAGATCGGGCTCGAGGCCCTGATCGTAGGCTTCGAGTTCGTGACCGACCGCGAGCTCGAGGCCGTCCGCAAGCGGGCCCGGGCCTTCGACAACCAACTGGCCATCGCCCGCTGCCGCGAACTGGACATCGAGTTGTTCTCGCTGTTCATGGTCGATCCCGCCTGGCGCCACCGTGACTTCCTGCGCATGGCCCTGTGGATCGTACGCCAAGGCCTGTGCTTCGCCACCTTCAGCACCCTCACCGCTCTGCCCGGCACACCCCTCGCCCAACAACAGGCAGCCAGGCAGGACGCACCGCTCCCGCCGGCTGACGAGCTGTGGCGCTACGACCTGCTGCGCCTGCACGAGCGCCCCGAACACGTCAGCACCACTGCCTTCTACCTCTGGCTCTTCGTCCTCTACATGCTCCCCGGCCTCCGCCCACGCACCGCCTGGACCGTCCTGCGCCGCTACGGCCTCCTCGGAGGGCTTCGCTTCGTGGCCGAGAGCGTCTGGACCGGCGTGGAGTTCCTGGGGAAGCTGTGGAGGTACCGGTAGGGACTACAGGTCACCGGCAAAGATCAGGTAGACCTTGCCTGAGTCGTTGCCGTTCTGGTTGGTGTGGGTGGCGCCGATGGCCAGATCGGCCAAGCCGTCGCCGTCACCGGCGGTGCTGACCGCGCGCCCGGCCAGGTCGCCCGGGAACTCCCCCACCCAGGCGCGATCCGCTTCTCCCAGACCCAGCGAGCCCGAGGAGGGCAGGCCGTCGGCCAGCAGCAGGTAGACCTTGCCGTGGCGGTCGGACAAGTCGCTGTTGTAGCAGGCCCCCACGAGCAGATCGGCGACCCCGTCGCCGTCCACGTCGCCGGCCGAGCCCACGGCCCCTCCGGCCCGATCTCCTCCGCTCTCCCCCAGAAGCTGCAGGTCCGCCAGCCCCAAGGGATGGCTCGGACTGGACCCGAGGCTTCCGCCCAGCACCAGGTAGGCCTTGCCCGACAGCGCGCCAGCCTCGTCGCTACAGTCCGCGCCGACGAGTACGTCGTCCAGGCCATCACCGTCCACGTCACCGGCGCCCGAGACCGCGAAGCCCGCGGTGTCGACAGCGCTCTCCCCTGCCAGCGTGTAGTCCGCCCCGGACAGGTCCCCGCCACTGGAGGCCGCCATGCTGTCCGCGAGGATCAAGTACGCGGCGCCCGCCGCCTCGCCGCTGGCATCGCGGCCAAAGGCCCCCACCACCACGTCGCCCAGGCCATCGCCGTCCACGTCCCCCGCACCCTCTACGCAGATCCCGGCGCTGTCACCCTCGGCCTCGCCGCTCCAGCTGTACGTGGCCATCGACAGGGGCGTGACCCCCGAAGCCGTCTGGCTCCCGAGCACCAGGTGCACATAGCCCCGGGTGTACTGACCCAGGGCGCTGACGACCATGTCGTCCAGGCCGTCTCCGTTCACGTCGCCGACGCCGC
>CAZVHW010000100.1:0-2811 GCA_964626835.1 uncultured Enterobacterales bacterium | reverse complement strand
CGCTGATCCCAGCGCTGTAGGCACCGTCCTCTCCCACGAAGGCCCAGTCCGCATCCCCCAGGCCGTAGCTGCCACCGCCGGCCAGATCGATACCGCTCAACAGGTAGGCCTTTCCGGCGTTTCCAGCCCCGTCGTCGTTCTCGAAGGCCCCGATGAGCAGGTCGTCGTGCCCGTCGCCGTTGACGTCCCCCACGTTGGCCACCGCGTCACCGGCGCTGTCTCCGGTGGACTCACCCAGGAAGCTGCTGTGGGCTTCGTCCAGGTCGAGCGTCAACAGCTCGCGAATCTGGCGGCTGAGCACCAGGTAGGCCTTGCCCGAGCCGACTCCACCATCGTCGTTGCCCGCGGCGCCGATCAGCAGGTCACCCATGCCGTCCCCGTCGACATCGCCCGCCGAGGCGACCCCGATGCCCGCGTAGTCCCCCTGGCTCTCGCCAACGATCTCCATGTTGGCCTGGCTTAGGTTCACGCCGGAGAGGACCACGTCGGTGTCCTCGGGTTCGCTGTCCTGGCCGCCAGGGCCCGTGTCGTTCGCGGAGTCTTTCAGCGGACCCACCCCGCCAGTCGGGCAGCCGATCAGCAGCAGAAGCGAGGTGTAAACGAGTACGCGTTGGATGCTCATGATCACTCCCCCTGGAGCCTGACGAGCGAGACGGCCGCTCCGCGGAACGGGAATGGGAAAGCGCACACTTGCTCCATTGTACACCAGTTTCCCTCGCATGATCACCCCAGTTCATCTCCTGACCTCGAGGTGGCAGCACACCAGCGCCAACCTGCCGAGCAATCCACCCCTCGCCCCAGAACGTTAGCTGGCCCGCCATGGCCGCCAACCGCGACGTCTGGGACTTCTGGGCCCCCCGCTACGAGGGACTCTGGGCCCAGCGCTGGTCCCTCGGTCCGAGCCGCAGGCTGATCCACCGGCACCTCGACGCCGTGCTTCCGGACGCCGAGCGCATCCTGGATCTCGGCTGCGGTGTCGGCCAGCTTGCGCGGGAGCTGGCCCTGGGAAGGCCCGCCAGCGAGATCGTCGGCTGCGACGCCTCACCCGAGATGATCGAGCGGGCCAAGAACGACTACACCGCCGCCAACCTGCGATACCAGCTCGCAACGGTGGAGGCCCTGGACCGTGGATCGGGCTTCGACGCCATCGTCTGCACCCACGCCTTCCCCTACTTCCCGGACAAGCCCGCCAGCATGGCAGCCATGGCCGCGCTGCTGCGTCCCGGGGGCCGCCTGTTGATCATCCAGGCCAACACCGAGAACCTCTACGACCGCCTCTGGCTGCTGTTCGTGCGCCTGACCACCACGCCTTCCCGCTACCTCGGCGCGGCAGGTCTGCACGACCTGATGGCGGGTGCGGGGCTGACACCGGGTGTCGTCCGACCGGTGGACAAGCCTCGCTGGATCCCCTCCATCCAGCTGGTCGAAGGCATCCTATGAAGGTCCTGCTCCTGCGGCCCACGCCCGACCCCGAGACCATCGGGCTGCAGCACGTGATGGTGGTGGAACCCCTCGAGCTCGAGGTGCTGGGCGCCCTCACCGAGGCCCCCTTCGAGCCGATCATCGTGGATCTGGTCCTCGAGCGCCGCACGCTCGAACACTTCCTACACGAGCACCGGCCCCAGGTGCTTGCCGTCACCGGCTACATCACGAACGTTCCAGCGATGATCGAGGCATGCCGCCAGGCCAAGGCCCTGGATCCAACGGTCTCCACGGTTGTGGGTGGCGTGCACTGCGAGGTCTGCCCCGAAGACCTCGACCACCCCGCGGTGGACTTCCGCATCGTGCGCAACGCCACCCGGGCCTGGCCGGCGCTGCTGACTCATCTGCAAGGCGGAGGATCGGTACCCGCCGGTGTGTTCCCATCCGGACAGCCTGTCACCGAAGCCGCCCTCCCCCCCTTCGACTTTCACTACCCCCACCCTGCCCGCCACCTCGTGGAGCGCTACCGCGACCGCTACTTCTACATCTTCCACGACCGGGTAGCCCTGCTGAAGACCGCCTTCGGCTGCCCGTACCGCTGCACCTTCTGCTTCTGCCGACAGGTCACCGGCGACCGCTACGTAGAGCGACCCCTCGAGGACGTCCTGGACGAACTCGAGGCCCTGCCTTGGGAGGAGATCTACATCGTGGATGACGACTTCCTGGTGTCGGGGGAGCGGGTGGAGGCCTTCCTGGACGGGCTCACCCGGCGGGGCATCGACAAGCACTACCTGCTCTACGGCCGCGCGGACTTCATCGCCGGCAACCCCGACCTGGTCGAGCGCCTCCACCGCCAAGGCCTGCGCACGGTCATCGTGGGCTTCGAGAGCTTCCAGGACGACGAGCTGGACGCCTACGACAAGGGCACCAGCCGCCAAGTCAACGAGGCGGCCATGGGAGTGCTCAACCGGCTCGGCATCGACTGCTTCGCCACCATCATCCTGCCCCCCCACTGGGATCGCGACGACTTCGCGGCCTGTGCGGACTGGATGCGTCGCATGGGCATCCACTACGTCAACCTGCAGCCTCTCACCCCCTTGCCCGGCACCGAGCACGGGGTGGAAGACGCGGACCTGTTGATCCCCCGAGCCGACTTCGCCCGCTGGGACCTGGCCCACCTGATGGTGCCCCCCACCGAGCTGTCCCGGGCCGAGTACTACGATCAGCTCATCAAGCTGTACATGGGCACCTTGTACAAGCCCCGTGACCTGTGGAACTACCTGCGCGGCTATCCCCCCCGCATGCTTGGCAAGATGATCGCCGGCACCTGGCGGGTGCGCCGACAATACCTGGCCAAGCGCCGCGCCGCCCGCCGCGCGGGGGTGTAGG
>CAZVHW010000099.1:7824-16474 GCA_964626835.1 uncultured Enterobacterales bacterium | reverse complement strand
CTTGCGCTGGGGATCGGTGGGGCGTTCAGGTAGGTGGGAAGCGCGCATACGTTCCCCACCCAAGCTGCTACACTCCCCCCTCGTCACAAGGAGTCCCCCCATGCACACCCGCCTGCTCATCCTCTCCCTCCTCTCCCTCTCCATCGCCTGCGGCGACAAGGACGACACGGCCCCTCCCGAGGGTGACGCGGACACCGACGCCGACTCCGACACCGACACCGACACCGACACCGACGGGGACACCGACACCGACACCGACGCCGACACCGACGCCGACACCGACGCGCTGCCCGACCTCATCGATGGGCTCGATCAGGACGTCTGCAACGACGGCCCCGGCGACGTCGGAGCTACGACCTACTACGTGGGCACCTACCTGTGGAACGACGACGCTCCGGTCACCGGCACCGAGCAGTGGCTCTGGTTCGCCAACAACGACTGGGAAGCCCACGGTGGCGCCGACTGCGCGGTCACCTGGGACGTGGTCGCCACGGAGTGTTCCCCCGGTGCTTGCACCGACTGCGACGTGGGCCTGTCGGTCGCTGCCGAGATCAACGCCTCCCTCACCGACTGCCCTCCCGCCGGGTATAGCGGCATGGAAAGCTGGGAAGAAACCTACGCCGTTCGACACAACGACGACGGCACCGCGGACTGGTTCTTCGCCGGCACCGGCAACGAACTGGCCAGCGGCTACTGGAACGAATCAGGGCAGGACTTCGCGACGGAAGCAGCCTGCTACTGGTTCTAGAGTGCGCATTGGCGGGAGGGGGTGAACCCCTCCCCTACATCGGACGGCTGAGGGCTTTCGTCCCTACGGCAACTTGCCCGTGACGTCCACGATGTAGAGCTGCCGCCAGTCCGTGGCGCTGTTGGGATCGGTCGCGGCGCTGGGTAGCGCGGTGAACGCCGCCCAGACCTTGCCGCCGGCCTCGATGAGGTCGGGCTCGCCACAGGCCACGAGGCTCGTGGGGATCTCGACGGTCTTGCTGCCGTCGAGGCTGGTGGCCATCAGTCGATCGGCCTGCTCGGGATCGGACATGGTGTAGACCACGGCGGTCCCGTCGGGGGTGATGGCGGGCTGGGCCCGCATGGGCAGGCGCACCTCGCGAGCGAGGATCGTACGCTGGGTACCTGCGCTGTCGGTGACGGCGATGTCCCAGTGGCCTTCCCCACGCTCGTTGGTGAAGTAGACGACCCGGTTACCGGCCCAGATGGGTCGGGTCTGATCGCCGTTTCCTCCCTTGAGCGGCTTTACCTCACCACCTTCGAACAGGAAGATGTCTTCCGTGCCTCGGTTCTTTCGGGTAAACGCCAGGGTCACGCCGTCGTCCGCGAAGCGGGGCGCGGCCTCGGCGTACGGGCTGGTGAAGGTGGAGTTGACCTGATTGGTGGTCTGAGACCACAGGAACAGGTCTCCGCTACCCGCAGAGTCCGATACGAAGGCCAGGGTGCGCCCATCCGGAGAGATGGAAGGCCAGGTCAGGTCGCCCCCGACCTGCGTACTGGTGAGCAGTTCGGCGGCAGACTGGCCACCGGGCGCCCAGTAGTACAGTCGCTGCGTACCTCCGGAGTTGGAGCCCTCGAACAGCAGGTTGCCCTCGGGGTGCCACACGGGGTGGGCCACCACCGAGCCACGGCCCGAGAAACTGCTGGAGGTACCGGGAATGACCACCTTGACCGGCACGGCGCCGTTGCCGCTGCTGACCTTGGTGACAAACAGGTCCACGGCGTCACCGTAGCGGTTCAGCTCGAAGGCCAGCCACTGACCGTCGGGAGACCAGTGAGGGTTGTAGGCGTGGCCATCCTCGCCGACGCTCACCTGACCCGCCAGGGTGGTACCAATGAAGACCGAAAACATGCAGAAGAGGTTCATCACTCACTCACTCTTGGGCGATGCGGGCGCCAGCGTGAAGCCAAGCTGCCCCCAGGTGTAGAGACGGGAGCCATCGGACTGACCACCACCAAGAAGGGACAAGGCACCACTGAGATTCCCAATGCGCGTGAGCGCCAGGGATACGCCGCCCGCGCCACCACCAGCCATGATGGTGCCGCGCGCCGCCACGACGCAGTTGGAACAGGGTGCTTCCTCGTCCTGATCGGGGATGTCCGAGGTATAGGCGCTGCCCACGGACCAGATGGGTCCGGCCGTGAGCCAAATCATGCCGAGGCGGTACTCAGCGGCTAGCCAGCCGTAGCCGGTGTTGAGCTTTCTGGACTCGAGCAGGTAGGGCTGGCCCGAGTTGGTCGTGAGGGACTCGGCGTCATCGTCACCCGACAGCGCGGAGCCGAAGCCGCCGTGGTAGCCGACCTCGGCCAGCACGCCCAGCTTCGAGCCGAGCCCCACCTCGATGCCCACACCCGCGCGGGCCCCCGCCCCGCCGAAACCGTGAGGCTGGAATCCATCTACGGCCCAGCTCACCTCCGACGGCTCTCCAGCGGCGGTGTAGGCGGGCCCGATGGAGACACGGGGGCCGATGTAGGAGAGCTCGAAGTCTTCGCGCTCTTCCTTCACGTCGACCAGCACGAGCTCGAAGAGCTCCCCACCTGCGACCACCACGAAGGACCCGTCGCCGAAGCCATACTCCCCCTTGGGCAGCAGGCCTTCGTACTCACCATTGTCGGTGACCGAGGCCTGAGCTGCCTCGATAGCGGCCCGCTGGTCGGGGGCGAAGGGCATGGCGGTCGGCGCGAGGGCGACAGCTTCCTTGCGCTTGCTCTCGAGGTCCACCTGACCGTAGTTGGAGTCCAGGTCGGTGAGCCACTCGATGACTTCGCGCGAGCCGTCCACCTTGGCCGCATCCTTGAGCCTCACATAGACGGCGTTGATGTCACCGAGCGCGCGAGCAGCCTGGGCACCAAGCCAGTAGTCCTCGTAGGACAACTCGACACCACGCTTGTCACGCAGCGCGCGAAGCTCGATGAAGGCGGCCTCGACGCCCTTCCAGGCGTTGCGCTTGGAGAGGCGCCTCATCTCTTCGGTGAGGCGGACGTGCTCTGCCTCCTCGACCTCGCCCGCGAACACGGGCGTGGTGACGAGCAAGGCGATGAGCGCCAATATTCGGGTGCGGGAGTTCATGACTCACCCCTGGGCTGGGGGTTGGGGATCGGCGATCCACTGGACTGGGGATCGGAGGGATTGGTGGATCCGGTCGCATCGAGAGCGGCGCCGGGGGAGGGATCGGTGCTCGCCAGCTGGTGGCAAGCCACGCGGCCGTCGTGGTGGTCGGTTGCCATCAGCGAGGGCATGACCCGGCAACGATCGGGATCGGAACCTTCGACCAAGGGGCAGTCGTCTCGGAATGGGCAGCCCTCGGTGGCCAAGCTGGTGCCGGGTAACGGGGCCGACCAAGGATCGAAGAGCAGCTTGCTGTACGGATGCACGGGCATGTCGTTCTGGGGATCGAAGGTCTCGATGATCCAACCATCGAGCATGACCACCGCGTGGGTACACCAACGCTTGGCCGCCGCCATGTTGTGGGTCACCAGCATGCACGCCGCTTCAGTCGGGAGGTTGCCCACGAGGTCGCGGAGCACTTCCTGGCGGCGTTGGGGATCGAGGCCGGACGTGGGCTCGTCGGCCACTACCAGTCGCGGTGCGAGGGCGAGCACGCGAGCCAGCGTGACCCGACGCTGTTCACCGCCCGACATCTCGCGGGGCAAGGCGTGGAAGCGCTCGGACAAACCGAGCCTGACCAGCATCTCCTCGCCTTTCTTTCGGGCTTCGGCCCGCCCGTTTCCACCCAAGACCCTGAGGGTCTCGGCCACGTGCTCGAGGGAGGTCTGCTGAGGGTCGAGGGCGGCCATCGCGTCTTGAGGGACGTACTGGTAGTAGATCCGATAGCGGTGCCGTTCGGCCTCGCCCATGGTGTCCCAGCGTCGCCCTTCGATGAGCACCTGCCCTTCGGACAGCTCCTCGAGCCCAAGCACGATGCGCGCCAGGGTGGTCTTGCCCGAGCCGGACTGCCCAACAACCGCCAGCACCTGGCCAGGCCAGAGCTGCATGTCCACGCCCTTGAGCGCGTGGATCCGGCGCTCCGGGCTCCACGGCCACGGCCCGCGCTGCACAAACGACTTGTGCAGCTGCTTGACCTCGACGGTGGGCTGCCTGCTCATGCCACGGCCTCCTGGTAGGGCTCGAGGCGGACCACGGTGTCGGCAAGCCGCTCGACCGTGTCCTCGTGGTGGGAGATGAGCAGGAGACCACAACCGTGGTTCTGGCTGACCGAGACGAGCAGCTCGATGATGCCCCGTCGAAGGACCGGGTCGAGTCCGGTCTCCGGCTCGTCCGCCACCACCACCCGAGGCAACGGGGCGATGGCGATGGCCAACGCAGCCCGCTGACACTGGCCACCGGACAGTTCGCCGGGGAGCGCACTCGCCGTGCGGGGGGCGAGGCCAACTTCGTCCAGTAGCGCGACGATCTCGGTGCTCAGGTCTTGGGGTGGCTGGTCGCGCCGTTCCATGGCGAGCCGAATCTGGCGACCGATGGTGCGGCCTGGGTTGAGAGCCGAGGCCGCGACTTGGGGCGAGTAGGTGAAGTAGGAGCCTCGCAGCGGTGCGGTTTCGCGGGCCAGCCGGCGCATGGCGGCCACACCACCACCGATGTGGGGCTCGTACCAGTCCTTTCCATCGCTGGCGCCAGGAAAGCGAAGCCGACCTCCGAACAGCCCAGGCGCCACGTTCACCAAGCCCATGGCGCAGCGAGCAGTGAGCGACTTGCCAGCGCCGGATGGCCCCACGAGCGCCGTGACCTCGCCGGCATGAACGCTGACATCGACACCATCCACCAGCACCCGCTCGTGGGTGCGGACGGCCAGGCCGGTCAGCTCGAGCAGCAGCTCGGCGGCCATCAGCGAGCCCTCGCAGCAGAGGAGATGGAGACCGCGGCTACCGCCGTGACGGCGACCAGACCCAGCCCCAGGACCAGGGCGTGGCCCGAGGGTACGTCGATGGCGAGGGACTGGTAGCCCTGGTAGAGCAGATCGGCCCAGGACTTCGTGGTGGCTTCGTTGTGGGTGAACGATGGCTCGCCAGAGGCGAGCGCCAGGAAGGAAAGAGCGACCTCGAGGAACACCACCTGCATCAGGGTCTCGGCACCCTGCCGGACCACTACCGGTCGCAGGTTGAGGACCACCACGTGGTACAGGTAGATGCGCAGGCGGGAGAAGCCGTGGGCGCGCAGGGCTTCGACAAAGCGGGCACCGCCGAGACGGCCCGCAACCGAGGCGGCCTCGTCCATGGCACCCGGAGCCGCCAGCAGGGCCCACACGAGCGCCAACGCCATCAGGCTCCGCCACTCGAGGGGCATGAGGATGGCCACCACCAGGATGACCACCATGCGCGGCAGCGCACCCACGATCTCGCGGAAACCGGAGACCACGCTCTCGACCCTCTCACTGCCGATGCAGCGCACCAGCCCTCCGAGGGTGCCGAGGAACGTGACCAGCAGCGCAGCCAACACCGAGGGAAGCGCCACGATGTGGGCCCCCTGCATGGCGTAGTCCGACAGCGGCCGGCCCCTGCCGTCGGCCCCGAAGGGTGGGTAGTCGAAGGGCGACGCGAAGGCCTCGGTAGGGGAGTGTACCGTCCACTTTTCGGGCGAGTGGAACGCGAGCACCAGCAGCACGCCCAAGGAGACGATGGTGAGCAGGATGGCTACCTTGCGCGGCATCAGGCCACCCCTCGGGCGGGAAGAGCGGGCGCTCTCCGCTGATGCCAAGCCACGGCGATCTCGGCCAGGGCCTGAAGCAGGAGGATGGCCGCCGAGACCAACGCGAAGCCCGTGGCCGCGGCGAGCACCAATCCAAAGTCCTGCATGAGCGTGGCGCGCCAAAGATAGTCCCCGAGGCCGTCGATACGCAGGACCGCTTCGACGATGACGGCACCGGACAGCAGGTGCAGCACTCGACCGCGCATCTGGCCGACCAACGCCCCGGCCACGTTGGGCAAGGTGTTGGCGAGCACACCCTCGCCCCGAAGCTGCGCAACCAGGACGTACTGCTGCTTGCGCTCGTTGTCGAAGACCGCCCGCGTGCCCACGATGGCGCCCGACAGCGCGCCATCGCAGATGCCCAGGATGGCGGCGCCAGCCAGCAGCTTGACGACCAGCGTGTCCTGGCTGTCCACCGCGACCGCGCCGTAGCTCAAGGCGAGCAGCGCGTAGACAACCAGCGCCGGCACCATGGCGGGCAGGAGTCCGACGGCTTGGAAGAGCGGATCGAGCTGGCGCGGGATCCAACCGAGCCCAGCGATGGCCGAGGCAAGGAACAGCGGCACCATGGCGAGCAGAATGAGCGCCACGGTGACCGGGATCGCGGGCCCCAACAGCTCCGCAATGGGGACACCCTGGACCACGCGCCAGGAGTTGCCGAACTGGCCGTGCAGCGCGCTGCCCATCCAGTTGGCGTAGAAGTGGCCCATGCCCTGGTCGAGGTTCCAGCGCTCGGCGAGGCCCTCTGCGCCTTCACACCCCGGGCAGATGATGGAGACCGGCGAGCCGGGCAGCGCCCAGATCAGCAGGGTGATGATGGCCGGCACCGCGAACGGTAGCGCGAGCGCCACCACGGCCCGGACCAGCGGCTGGGCCCACCAGCGCTTCACGGTTCTACTCCTCTCCGCGAGTCGTGGGGAGGGTGCGGCGCCGCCCGCGCGGCGCGGTCACCCCTCGTACCTCCAGTCGTCGAACTGGGTGAAGTAGTAGTAGGGGGCGATGGTGTTGCCCTTGACCTCGGTGCGCCAGGCAGACTTGGTGTCCAGCTTCCAGAGGAAGAGGTAGGGCAGATCTTCCGCCAACTTGCGGTGCAGCTTGTGGTAGGCATCGCGGGCCGCGGTGTCGGTCTTGGCGACGTCGTACTGGGCCAGCAGGCGGTCCACTTCTTGGTTGCTGTAGTTGAAGATGTTGCGGGTGCCCTTGCCCCGGCTGCGGGTGTAGAACAGCTCGTTGACGTCCTCGACCTGTCCGAATGACCACTTGCCTACCAGCAGATCGTAGTCGGTGAGGTGACCCGTGATGGCTTCGGTGGTCCACTTGTCGGGGGGGATCTTGTAGACCTGTGAGCCGATGCCAGCCGCCTCGAACTGGTTGCTGATGTAGGAGAGGATGTCCGGCGCTTCGTTGTCGAGGGATTTTTCCATGCCCATCCGGAACGAGACCGGCTGGCCCTTGAACTGCCAGCGACCGCCCACCTTTTCCATGCCGGCTTCGGTGAGCAGGGCTTCCGCCTGGCCGTGGTCGGAGCGTTCGACCGAAGGAACGGAGCGGTTGTAGTAGGGCGAGGAAGGCACGAAGGGGCCGGAGATGAACTCGCATGGGCTGTTGCGTTCGCCGGGCTTGACGCCGATTGACTTCTCGCGAAGCTCGGTGCGGTCGAGCATGAAGTTCAGCGCCTGGCGCACGCGCCTGTCGTCCAGAGGAGCCTTCTTGGCGTTGATCGCCAGGAACCACCACGAGCGTAGGTCGTAGGACTTGAGTGCCAGCTCGTCGGAGGCCGAGACGTCAGCGCGGAAGTTGGGCGCAACCTCGATGATGCCCTGCACCGAGTTGTTGACCAAGGCCTTGATGGCCAACAGGGGGTCGCCGGATTCCTGCAGCTGCATCTGCGGGATCTGAGGCGAGTGATGCCCGTTGGCGAAGCCCTGGAAGGTGACGCCGCGGGTGCCGCGGCTGCCCTTCATGGGGCCAGTGCCCGTCGGTCTTGCGCTGAACTCGAGGTCCGGGCTGATCGACGTATTGCCGTCGAAGGCGTGCTCGGGCAGCACCGCGAAGCCCAACCGCTCGCGCGGGTTGTGGACGATGCGCGTGAACTGCACCACGGCGGTGCTGCGACTCTCGGCATTGCACCCCGCGAGGATGTCCCGATAGCCCTCGGCGATGGGACTGGGCGTCCCAGAGTCGAGCATGGCCTTGACCGTGAAGCAGATGTCATCAGCCTGGAAGGGCTTTCCATCGTGCCACTTTATGCCGCTGACCAGCTCGAGCTTGATGGCCTTGCCGCCTTGGGTGAGTTCCCAAGACTGCACGAGTCGGCTCTCGAGCTCGTTGTTGATGGGCGAGTGGTACCAGAGCCGGTCGAAGACCAGCTCCTGGGCACGATAATCGACCATCTTCGCCGCATATAGCGGGTTAAGGGTTGTGGGCAGGGCGCCCTCGTAATAGGTCAGTGCAGCGCCGGTCGACAGCACCGCGGCTGAGATGCCCGCGGCTACCAGCAGATGACGGCTTCGACCCATGTCGCGTCTCCTCAATGCATGGGGACACCGGGCGCGGACTCCCGACTCATACGCACGTGAAGTGCGTCGAGTGGGAAGCGCGCGACCTCGACCCCAGGAATGTGCCCAACCTGGGCATGAAGTGATTCCGTTGCTCGAGACGAATTGCGGTTGCCCGCATCCCAAGCTGCGATGGACAAAAGATAGTGCGGTTCTGCGCTGGACCCCGTGGAGAAGTCGAGCGCGTTGAGCCGGAGGAGGCCCATGGCATCCTCGTCGCCCGCGACCGCTGCCGCGAGTTCCGCGGCACGGACCACGCCTAGCCGTCCGAGCTCGGCGAAGGGCCGGTGGAAGCCCTGCTCGCCACCGGAGATGATCTCCTGGACGGTGCGGAGCTGATCGAAGCCGCGCGTGGCGGCATCCAGTGCGCAGGCAACTTCGA
>CAZVHW010000099.1:297-7814 GCA_964626835.1 uncultured Enterobacterales bacterium | reverse complement strand
AGCCGCGAGGTCCACACAGGGCGCGATCGCGGCGGCCTGCGGGCTACGGTCCTTCCACTGGTCGATGGCGGCGAGGCCCTGGCCTCTGACCAGGTCGGCCAGGAACCAGGCGTCGTCGGAGTCGAGCAGCGTGGACCCGAACAAGAACCCCATCGGCAGCTCCGCCTGTTCCTCGGGCATGTTCCAGGGCTCGAATGGCATGGTCCAAGGTGCGAGGAACGCGCGCCCCGCAGACTCGCTGTCTACGAGGGCCGAGAGACCGGCCTGTTCGTGGAACAGAGCGAGTCCCAGGAGGCTGGCGGGGCTGGCCAGCTGGACCTCGAGCCCTTCCACCAAGTCCTTCGAGACCCAGTGAGGCAGCGGCCCGGCATCCGGCAGGGCCCCGACAACGGGCTCGTCAGGCTGGCCCGGCGTCGCTCGGAGCGCCTCGAACACGGATTCGTCGGTGGCAGCGCCCAGGGTGTCCAACCACGCCTGTGCGTGCTCGGCCAGTTCTGGGGCGTCGGCGGCTTCGCAACCAGGCATCGCCGCGGAGGCAGCACCGTCGTTGCCCAACAGGACGTTCGACACCACCAGCAGGCAGTCCACGTGGGGAGGGTCCTCTTCTCTCCTGTTCTCGCCGTACACCTGTACGGTGGCGTTGGCTCCCAGCAGCACGGCCTGGCGGTAGGCCGCGGCCAGCTCGAGGTGCACCCGGGCCTGGCCCAGAGCCAGCGCGCCGTCGCCTCCGAACGCAGCCAGGGCTGCCGGGTAGTCGCGCTGCATCACCAGCGCGGCCCAGCCACCATGCTGCTCGAAGGGTGCCCGGACCTCGTCGTCCGCCATCGCCGCCGGCCAGGTTCCACCCACCAGGTCACCTGGAAAGACGACGCTCGGAGTGTCCAGCTGGTCACCGGTGGCCGCCAGATCCGTAGCGGGATCGGGCGCCCCGCTACAGCCCTGGGCAACGAGAAGCGCGCTGGAGAACCAGCGCGAGGAGAGGAACATTAGGCAAGCCACCCACTCAGTACTGCCTGCTACCAGCAGACGAGACGCACAGCGCCGAGGCGTTCTTGATTTCTTGACCGCTGGCCCGCGCGTAGTCGAGCCATTCGCGGGCGTAGACCTTGGTGAGGTCGCGGTACTTCGTGGCCTTGGCCTCGTTGGCATCGGTGCGGTCGGCCACGTAGGCTTCCTCGGCCGCCTGCCAGATGCGGTTGGCGGCTTCGGCCTTGAGCTTGAGCAGCGCATAGACACGGGACACGAAGGTGTTGCCCTTCCACTTGGACTTGTTCTCGAGTGCGTAGTCGGACCAGCGGACGACACCGTGGGCCCGACCGACGCCCTTGCGGGAGAGGTAGATGGCGTACTTGAAGCAGAGGTCGGGATCCGAACGATCGATCTCTTCGAGGTGGCGCTTCATGAGGGTTTCCCAACCCTTGCGGTCACCCTTGGTCTCGGAGTCCATGATGAGGACGCGGCTGACCTTGTCCTTCTCGGTCATGCGGGACGTGGAGACGATGCGGGCCTCGAGACACTCGCACTGACCCGGTGTGAGCTGACCCATCAGCGCTGCAGGCTCGAGCGCCACGAGATCGTCGCAGCTATCGTTGATTTCAACCACCGGCGTGACCATGGCGACCGCGTCGTTGGAGGTCGTCTCGACCACGACGGGATCCGTCTGACCGGGGTCGGGCTGGTGATCCGTGGTCGCGACAGGGTCGGAGGTGGAGGGCTGGTCGTAGGACGTGGCCTGATGGGTCGTCGTCGAGCCGTGATCGGAGGTCGATGTCGTATGGCTCGTGGTGTGGGTGGTACCCGCGTCGGCCGTGCCGTCGTGCGCGACCGGACCGGCGGTCCGATCGGTGCGCGCACCTGGCCCTGGAGCCGTGTGGCCGGGTGAATCGGCCGCCGCTGGTCCCGGGCCGGGCCCGGGCCTGTCGCCCGAGGATCGATCGGGGCGTCTCGGACCCGAGGCAACCTGCGTGAGCTTGGTGGGGTAGTCGGAGAGCCCTACGAAGGGCGAGAAGGCTGGAGCCGCCTCGAGGGAAAACCAGTCCAGTCGCAAGGCGGCGGGCTGGGGCAAGGCGTCGGAGCCCTGGACCATGTCGGGATCGAGATCCTGGCCGTCGACGACGCAGCCAGCCCAGCCATCGTGGCAGGGCAGCGCAGGGAAGATGTCGGCGAAGTCGGACCAAGACGCCGCGGTAGCGGGTCCCGACGCGAGGAGCATTGAAAGGAGCAACGCGTGCACGGTGCCTCCGTTAGTTGGCGGGTGCGCCGCCGGCATCGTCGCGAGGACGATCACGGCCGAACTGGATGACGGGTTCCTCGATCTCTTCGCTCTCGAGCTCGAGCTGCGAGAGGGAGACCGGGATCTTGTTGTTGCGCTTGCGGACGTCGTACTGGATCAGCTGGGTCATGTAGCCCGGGGCCGAGACCTCGAGATGCAGGGTGAGACCGGGCTCGAAGATCAGCTCGCTGCCATCGGGCAGATAGAGCACGGCGGCTTCCCACGACCCGTCCACGGCGTTGACGCGGTGGCGGTCGGCTTCGTCGGGATGACGAATGACCGCCGTGGAGACGGGCTCACCCGTTTCGGCCGTGACGATGACCTTGACGGCCACACCTTCGCCCTTGTTCTTCTTGGCCAGTGCGGACCCTGGGAGCAGCAGGCCACCGAGGGCCATGGACAGTGCGAGCTTGCGGATTGACATCAACCACCTCCACCGGAGAGGAACTGGGCAAAGGGTCCGGAGCCCGCCATGGCGGCAGCATCCGCGCCCTGGCCAGCGGCCAAGAGCGCGCGCGCCCGCGGCCGATGGCTCGTCACCGACGAGGTCGGCAGCGGCGGCGGCGTCATGGGGCGCGAGGAGGATGGCCGCCGTGGCCCGCGCGTCACGCAGGCCGTCGGGCGGGGCACCCTTTTCGATGCTGGTCAGCAGCGTCCTGCAGCGGTCACCGTCACCCTCGGAGCAGGCGACGATTGCGCGGGTGGCGATGACACGCCACTGCTGGCCGGCCGGCGGGAAGTCGATACTCTCCACCAGGTTGCTGGCAACGAGCGACTCGCCGGCAGCCGCGGCGCGGCCCGCCCAGACGAGCAGCAGCTCGGCCTTGTCGTCGCGGTCTTCGGGCAGGGACTTCACGAGCTCCTCGACGGACCGAACGGCCACACGCCGCTCGCCCAACGCCCAGAGTGCCTGGGCCTCGCTAAGACCCTGAACGCGGGGATCTGCATCCTCCAGCAGGTCGATATACGCGGCAGCGGTGGACGATACCGTTGCATCGCCACCCCGGGCTGCCTGAAGCAGCGAGGTGGCAGCGTCGCGTTCGCCGTCGGCCAACGCCACCTCGGCCGCCAACAGCTTGCCCGCGGGCAGCCCGCTAGCTTCGCCGTGAGCGCGCACGAGGTCGAGATCGCCGCGGGCCAAGGCCACCAGAGCACGCCTCAACAGGAGCTCGCCCTGCCGGGTCGGATCCAGATCCATGGATGCAGCCAGCACCTGCTCGGCTTTGTCGTACTGGCCTTGCAGGAAGGCGGCGTAGGACGCACCGACGGCGGCATCCAACGAGTCGGGGTTGTCGGCATATGCTGCCTCGAAGGCAGTGACCGAGGCCGGGAGATCGCTGCTTCGCAGGGACTCCTTCGCGGCGCTGAGGGCCTCAGCTGCGGGATCGCCACCGATTCCAAGCCCCTCGAGGAAGCTACAGGCTCCCAGCGCGAGGCAGAACAGGACGGAAGCTCGCCATGGCTTCATGCGGAATACCTCCAGAGGTCCGCCGGGTGCGCACGGCGGGCCAAGGGTCAAGTATTAACCCATATCGGACGGCAGGAGCGCAAGGGATGGCATCGATGCACACGGTGGTGTTAACGTGGCACAATCCTCCTCTCCTCGAGGATTCGCATCGTCGAGGAACAAACCACCGGGGAGCACTCGCCGAAGATGGGTCTCGCCTCCGGCTCCAATCGTCTCGAACTGACCCTGCTCGAGGAGCTCGCCTCGGGCACCTTTGCCCGCGTCTACCTGGCGGAAGCCAAAGGCGCGGAAGGCGTCGATCGCCTCGTGGCGGTCAAGGTTCTGCGCGAAAAATGGGCGGACTCCGAAGAGGTGCTCGCCCGGACCCGCGACGAAGCGCGCCTGCTTGCACGGCTCCGCCACAAGCACATCGTCCGTGTCGAAGAGCTCAGTGCATTCGACGACCAGCCCGCCATCATCATGGAGTACGTCGAAGGGCTGAACCTCCAACAGCTCTTGGACTCCCTCAAGGCAAGGGGTCGGGGCTTCCCCCACCGGGCGGCGCTGATGGTCGGCATGGCCACGGCCAGCGCACTGGACGCCGCCTACCGGCGCGTGCCCTACGGCCTCGAGGAACCTCTCCAGGTAGTGCATCGCGACGTCAAGCCCTCGAACGTCATGATCAGCATCGACGGCGAGGTGAAGGTCCTGGACTTTGGCACGGCCCGCGCAACCTCCCCGCTGCGCAGCGCCAAGACCGGCATGGTCCGGTTTGGCTCCTGGAAGTACATGTCCCCCGAGCGCAAGGAAGGCGATCGGGGCGATCACGCATCGGACACCTACTCCCTCGGCCTCCTGCTCATCGAGTTGCTCGGATCCGAGTGGATAAAGGGACTACCGGTCTCCCCGCACGAGCACGACACCGCGCTGTGCGCTGTACTCGACGGCATCCGCGACCTCGGAATGCCCAACGACGCCTGGAACCAAGCGCTGCGCGACCTCCTGATGCAGATGTCGGCTTTCTCTACCGATGTCCGCCCCAGCTCCCAGCAACTCGTAGACGTCCTGCGCCAGTACTCCGAACAAGCCCGGGGTCAGAACATCGACGCTCTCGCAGCCGATGTCATCCAGTCCGAGCTGCGAGGCCAACGGGAGCAGCTCCCCGAAGGCGTCCTGACGGGCACCCGACTCTTCGTCTCCCTCGACGGTTCGACACCCCCGCGAGCTCGGCGGCCCGACGGCGAGCTGCCCACCCTACCCGACGTCGACGGCGACCCCGACGAGCCCCGCACCGACCCCTTCGGCGGGGCCGGGTCCGGCTCGCCCTCCCCGGCCATCGACGACGAAGACGATTTCGACGAGCCCGCCGCCATCGTCGAGCCCTTTCCCTCTGTCGGCCGCTATGCGATGGGCTCCACGGGCGCTGCACAGGTGCGCTTCAACCCCGAAGCGGAACCAGCCCCGTCCCCCGACGACACCTGGGGCCGGCCCGCCAACGAGCAACCCGCTCCCCAGCCCTCCGAGCAGGCTGGCTTCGGGGCGGCACCGGCACCCCAGCCTGCCTGGCCCCCCCCCAACTCCGGGCAGCAGGCACCCGTACCGGCCGAACCAGCGCCCGCTGCACCCGCACCGGCCTGGAGCCCGCCACGAGCACAGCCGGCCCAGGTCAACATGGCGTACTCTCACGAGTTCCAGCCCGTGTCGACCGCCCCGGTGGAGACCGAACACCTCCCGCCACCCGACGCCGCCCAGTACGGCTCCCCGGCACCATCCGGCCCGCCGGTAGCCGACCCCTACGTAGCGACGCCCATGACCGCTCCTCCGGTGGCGACAGCACCCATCGCTGCGGGCCCCGTGGCTGCGGGCCCGACCGCGCCGGCACCAGCTCCCGCGAAGAAGAAGAAAAAGAAGAGCAAGCTGCCCCTGATTCTCGGCGTGCTCGTGGTGCTCTTCGTTCTGTGTACGGGAGTGCCAACCGTGGGCTGGGTGGCCTACAGCCTCTATCTGTCGGGCAACCCCGACATCCAGCTGCCGAGCGTACCTGGTCTCGACACATCCCAGATCGGCACTTCTCCCGATCCGAGCGAGGGCGAACAGACCCCGCCAGCCCAGACCGATCCCGTCCAGCAGGACCCCACCGAAGATGGCGACCCGGGCACCCCGGCGACCCCCACCGCCAGCGCGGATGCAGGCGCGGGCACGGACTCCGACGCGGGCGCACCCGTGAACATCCGCGCCGCCGACCGCACCATCCGGCGCATCGAGCTCACGGCGGTCGAGGGGGACCTCCAGCAGGACAGCAAGGGCAGCCTCGAGGGCAACTTCCCACCGGGCCGATACACGCTGTCCATCAAGATCGCGGGACGCGATCCCTTCACCAAGGAGCTCGACCTCCACGAAGCGGGTCTGCACCTGCTCTGCGCCCCCGACGAGAAAATGGCCAAGGTGCTCTGCAAGAACGCGGACGGCGACATCACGTTGGCGCTCTCCGCGGATTGAGCCGCATCGCACGGCGCCTCGAGATCTGCTAAACGCAATCGGCCAACGGCTATCGGCTCTCCCATGGGCCCCAGCCCGCCGGAGAACGGACATGTCCCAGCATCGAGCAGGGTACGTCGGCTTGATCGGCCGCCCCAACGTGGGCAAGAGCACCCTGCTCAACCGCGTGTTGGGGCAGAAGGTCGCGGCCACGGCGAACAAGCCCCAGACCACCCGCAATCGCATCGCGGGGATCTACAACGCTCCCGGCGTGCAGGCCGTCATCGTGGACACGCCGGGCATCCACAGGGCCCGCAGCCGCCTCAACAAGTCGATGGTGCGTGCCGCGCTCGACACGGTCCAAGAGGTCGATCTGCTGGTCTGGCTGGTGGACGCCGCCGAGCTGGTGGACTGCGCCCAGGCCGAGCGACCCATCATCACCGGCGGCGACGCCTGGATCGCCGATCAGATCGCCGAGATCGGCAAACAGGTGGTCATCGTGGTCAACAAGATCGACCAGGTGGAGCGCCTGTGGCTGCTACCGGTGCTCGAAGCCTGCAGCGCGCGACTCCCCGCCGCCAAGCTGGTGCCTACCTCCGCGCTGAAGGGTGACGGCATCCAGGACTTGCTGGCGGTCATCACCGACAACCTGCCCGAAAACCCACCGTTCTTCCCCCCCGATCAGCTCATGGAACAGAGTGAACGGTTCGTGGTGGCCGAGATCCTCCGCGAGAAGGTCGTCCGACTCACCGAGAAGGAGCTGCCCTACGTCACTGCTGTGGAGATCGAGCAGTTCGACGAAGAAGAGCGCGAGGGAGAGAGGGCCTACGTTCACATTCATGCGCGCATCATCGTCGAGCGCAAGAGTCAGAAGGGCATCGTCATCGGCCGCCGCGGCGCCATGATCAAGCGCATCGGTACCCAAGCGCGCTTGGACATCCAGCGCCTGCTCGGAGCCGGCGTGCATCTTCAGCTCTTCGTGGCCGTCGAGGCAGACTGGACCCGCAACCCCCGCTTGCTCCGCGAGCTCGGCTACGAGTAGAAAATGGTCGCAACCATCGCAATCGTCGGGCGCCCCAACGTGGGCAAGAGCACGCTGTTCAACCGCATCATCGGACAGCGCAAGGCCATCGTCCACGACCGGCCAGGTGTCACCCGCGATCGCAACTACGGCACGTTCGAGTGGCAGGATCGAAGCCTGCTCCTGGTCGACACCGGCGGCTTCGAGCCCGAAGGCGAGGGCCTGCTGGGCGCCATGCGAGCCCAAGTCGAGGCGGCCATCGACGAGGCCGACGTGCTGGTCTTCGTCTTGGACCGCAA
>CAZVHW010000099.1:0-287 GCA_964626835.1 uncultured Enterobacterales bacterium | reverse complement strand
TCCCCCCGACGAGCTCGCTGCGGGCATCCTCCGCGCCTGTCACCGGCCGGTGATCATGGCCGTCAACAAGGTGGACGCCCCCGCCCATCACGACGAGCTGGGAGAGTTCTGGAAGCTGGGCTTTGGTGATCTGCACCCCGTCAGCGCGGAGCACGGCCGAGGCATCCACGGGCTGATGGAAGCCGTCATGGAGCAGCTAGCGGCCTCGGTGGACGACGAGGATGTCCTCGAGAGCGAGCCGACCGATCCCGGCGGCGCCGCCCACGGAACCAGCGAGCTGCGCATGG
>CAZVHW010000098.1:3060-16593 GCA_964626835.1 uncultured Enterobacterales bacterium | reverse complement strand
CCTCGCCCGCCTACCCAGCTTCCCTCGCATGGGCTTCTCGGAGTACCCCTTCGCCGTCGCCGTGAAGACAGGCACGTCCGAGGACTGGCGCGATGCGTGGGCCGTCGCCTTCTCCGACCGCTACGTGGTCGGTGTCTGGGTTGGCCATCCAGACTGGCGACCCATGCAGGGTGTCAGCGGCTACCGAGGCGCAGCCAGCCTGGTCCAGGCCGTGCTCGAGCGCCTACACGAGGACGAACTCGACGGCCTGGCCGACCTGGGCTTCCCGGCACCCGATGGCTACACGCCGGTGCGGATCTGCCCCCTCTCGGGTCGTCAGTCCGGCTCCGACTGCGAGCACGCGGTCACGGAGTGGTTCGCGCCGGGCTCCGAGCCCACCGAGCCGTGTGACGTCCACAGCGCCCTGGCAGTGGACCGACAGACTGGAGCCCTCGCCACCGTCGACACCCCAGCCGACCAGGTCACCCTGCGCCGCTACGCCGACCTCCCGGCCCGCTACGCCGCGTGGGCCGCTCACCGAGGCCTCGAGCCGCCCCCCACGATCGCGCGGGCGCACTCGACCCAAGGGGGCTTGGGCTCCCTCGATCCACGGCTCGAACCGGCCGTGACCATCACCTCGCCCCAGGACGGTAGCCGAGTGGTCGCAGACCCGGAGATCCCCGCAGACATGGCCACCATCGCCCTCAGCGTCGAGGTGGACCCACCGGTCGACCAGGTGTTGTGGTCTGTGGACGGCGAGCCCTACGCCCTGGTCGAGGCCCCCTACACCGCCCGCTGGCCCATGGTGCCGGGCGAGCACGTCTTCCAGGCCAGCGTGCCCTTCACGGACTCACGCTCGGGGACGGTTCGGGTGGTACTGCACTGACAGGGACCGCGTTCAATCCGTCCAGTAGAGGAGCCGCTCAGCGCACGAAGACCATGATGTTGTCGTCCTCTTCTTCGCCCGAGCTATAGGCGGCCCAGGTCTTCTCCAGGTCGGAGGTCGAGAAGCCGCGATCACCCGCCGCGCCGATGAAGGCGTTGTACACGCAGCAGCTGTGGGGATTGCTGAGGGCTCCCACCCGCGCGTTCTCGGCGGAGCCGGTGCTCATCCAGCCTTCGTTCGGATCGTTGCAGTTCAGGCCCGCGGGCGTGATGCTGCTCTCGGGCATGCGGTCCTCGGTGTAGGTCGTGCAGGTCGAGCTGCAGTAGCCCTGGGTGGGGCTGTCCGCGAAGATCACCTCCAAGGTCTCGACCCAGTCCAGCCCTTCGCAGAGGAAGTACACGTCGTCGTTCTTGTAGTAGATGTACATGTCGGTGACCGCCAGCGTGCTCCAGGTCGCGTACTTGCTGGTCACGGCGATGTCCGACGTCCAGGACGGGAAGGTCGTCTCGTTGCGCACGCTGTCCGTCTCCCAGGGTTCGGTCTGCTGGGCCTCGAAGTAGGGATCGTTCACGTCGTCGATGTGCGCAGCCAGGGTCCAGCCGCCCCCCTCGTGGCTCAGGTCGCAGAAGACCTCGTAGGCATCGCCGGTGCCCCAGGCACCGACCAGAACGTCGTCATAGCCATCACCGTTCACGTCGCCAGCGCCGGCGACCGCGCCGCCGAACATGGAATCCTCGGTGGCGTCCGAGGCGACCAACTCGAGCTCGGTGCTCGTGTCGACGCCAGCCGCGCTGCCCAGGTAGACGTAGGCCGAGCCCGCGTCGTCTGCCCCGTCATCGTCGAGATAGGCGCCCACGACGAGATCCTCGTACCCATCCCCATCGACGTCGCCGGCCCAGGCCACCGCACCGCCGAAGGCGTCGAGGATGTTGGAGTCCGAGGCGCTCAGCTGGGTCGGGGCCGCATGTTCGAGTCCGCTGGCGCTGCCCAGGAGAATCCAGGCCACACCGGTGCCCACGTAGTGGCCAGGCGCCCCGGTGACGAGATCGTCGTAGCCGTCGCCGTTGACATCGCCCGCCATGGACAGCGAGCTCCCGAACGCGTAGTCGTAGCCACCGTGGGACGAGGACAGCTTCTGGTCCTCGGTCACGCCGGGATGAGGCGGGGGCGGCGCCAAGGCGGCAAAGAGGAGCGCTGTGAGGGCGAGGTTCGACATGCTGGCATCCGCTCGGTGACAGGAAGAGGAGGGTCACCACCGAGCATACCTCGGCAACCGGGACCAATCGCCCACCTGACCCCAGCCGTGGCGATGCACAGCAAGATGCGAGGCTCGAAGTTGTCGCGGGAAGAGGTGGTGATGACCTGGTTCCAGGTCGAGACGAGGGCGACGGTGGGCTCGAGCAGGCCGCCAGCTCCGAGCAACCTTGACAGCGACCCTGTCGCCTCGGGACGCGACCAGCGTATGATGCTCCCATGACGCCTCGCTCACACTCATGGCTCGCCCCGTGCCTGCTGCTCGCCCTGGCCTGCCGGCCGACCACCATCAGCGACCGTCCGAACGACAGCGACGACAGCGACGATCCCTGGATCCCGGTCGACAGCAACAACCCGCCTGACTCGGGCGAGACCGGCGACACCACGCACATCACCGACACCCACGACACCGAGGATCCATGGGTGGATCCGGAGTGCGACGCCTTGCCCGAGCCCCCGTTCGAGGCTCGCTCGCTGACGGCGTACTCCTACGAGGACCTGGACTTCGACCAGGAGGGACACCTCGTCGGCAACAACGGCCAGCACATCTACCGCTCGAGCTACGACGGCACGTCGGAGATCTGGGTGGCCAACCTGTCCTTCGAGGCGGGCATGCGCATGCTCCCCAACGGAGACCTCGTGGTGTGCCTGGATACCCGCGGCAGCCTGGTGCTGGTCCACCCGGACGGCAGCTACGAGACCCTCATCGGCGACCTTTCCTACCCCAACGGCCTCGAGATCGGACGCAACGGCTACATCTACGTCACCGAGAGCAGCGGCGACCGCGTGCGGCGCATCGATCCCGAGACGGGCGAGTCCCTGGTGCTCACCAGCGGCGTGATCGAAGCCCCGGAAGGCCTGACCTTCAGCGCCGACTTTTCGATCTTGTACATCAACAGCTACTCGAACCAGCGCCGCATCTACAAGCTCCCCATGACCGAGGACGGCGAGCCTGCAGGAGAGCTGGAGGTCTTCGCGGAGGAAGTGGGCAGCGGCTACCTGGTGGGCATGGCCGCCGACATCTGTGGCAACGTCTACGTCATCGACTACACGCGCGGCCAGGTGCTGCGCTACTCGTCCGAGGGCGAGTTCACGGGTGTGATGGTGGACGGCGATGCCCTGGGCGGCTTCGCCTACCTGCCCAACATGAAGTGGGGCTCGGGGATCGGCGGCTGGAGCGACAACAAGCTCTACCTGGTCAACGCCAACATCCTCCGCGACACCTTCGAGGTGGACATCGGTGTCCGCGGAAAGGAATGGTGAGCCGTGCGCACCCTGCTGCCGCTTACCGCCCTGCTCCTCCTCGCCTGTGAGCCCGATCCGGGCGACAGCAGCCCCGACACCACGGACACCTCGAACGTCGACCTCAGCCTCGAAGATCTCGCGGGAGGATGCACGACGGACCAACGTGTGGGCGGCTTCGACCTGGCCCACTGGGACGGCCCCGACGAAGGCTTCGCCACCGCCACAGGCTCGGTCGCCGATGCCGTGATCCCCGCCACCATCCGCTTCGAGGCGGGCACCGAGGGCGCCTGCACCCTGTGGAAGAAGGTCAACCCCTACTGCGAAGACCCGTGCGAGGCGGACGAAGCCTGCAACCACGAGGGCGAGTGCGTCCCCTACCCCGTGCCCCAGGACCTCGGACCCGTGGTGTTCTCCGGCTTGACCGCGCCGCTCGAGCTGACCGCCGACGACTACGGCAACTACTGGGACACCTCCCTGGGCTACCCCATGTTCGCGACAGGCTCCTCCCTCCAGCTCTCGGCCGACGACGTCTTCGATCTCCACGGCTTCGGTGTCGAAACCCTGGTGATCCCGGATCCGAACTGGCTCCTCCAGCCCGGGCAGGACATGCAGGTCGATTGGACGGCCAGCAGCACACCCGCCTGGGTGGAGATCACCTTCAACATCGACCAACACGGCGCTACCCCCCTCACGATGATCTGCGAGGTCGAGGACACAGGCTCCGCCGTGCTACCCGCGACCCTCCTGGATCAGCTCGTGAACAGCGGGGTGTCCGGCTACCCCTCGGCGTGGATGCGGCGGCGCACCGCCGACTCCACCCAGACCGAGGATGGCTGCGTGGAGCTGCTGGTGTACAGCCACGTGCCGGTGGACATGGGGGTCGAGGGCTACACGCCCTGCAGTGGGGACTGGGACTGTCCGGACGAACAACACTGCGACATGGACACCCAGATCTGCGTGGACGACTGACACACCTGTGCAGACTGTTCACCGTCATCCTCGACCTCACCATCAAGGGAGGCATGGGGGGAGTCGAGACCGCCCAGGGCTGCGGACCCAAGGCGCGGAGGTCCCCATCGTGGCGTCCTCCGGCTACGCAAATGACGAATAGCCGCCCTCGACGGGGGACCCCATGGGGTACGCCTAGCCCACCATGTCCGGGGCATGCCTACCCACACATAAAGTTGACACGTCGAAAACCGGCTTTCTTTGGTTGAAGACAGAGGTGGCACGGGCGTTGCATAACGACAAGGCGTCCCCGTCCCACCCCCGTCCCCAGGAAGAGCGCCATGAAGTCCCACTCCCTCATCATGTTCACCTTCGCCCTGTCGAGCGGCTGCTCCCTGTTCCAGCACAGCTCGGACGCGAACGACTACCAGCACCCAGACGACTTCGACCTGTACGACGGGCCGGTCTCCGGGAACATCCAGGGCACGGTGTACGACGTGGACGGCGTGGCCTTGAGCGACATCCCGGTCACCCTGTCCAACGGCGACGAGGTCGTCACGGACGAAAACGGCCGCTATCGTTTCCAGGGCGTAGACTCCGACACCTACGTCGTGTCGGTCTCGGTGATCGACTACGCCGAGCAGTACCGGCGCGTGGACCTGGACGACTGGCGCACCCACAACGCCAACTTCGAGCTCTACCCAACCGGCGTGATCTTCGACGTGGACAACACCCAGGGCGGGCTCTTCCAGGAAGGCCGCCTGCTGGTGGACGCGCCCCCCTTCGCCTTCGCCCCCGAGGGCGGCAGCCCAGGCGGCGGCACGGTCCAGCTGGCTCTGACCGTCCCCGACCTGCTCGAGACCGGCACGAAGGGCTCCCCGGGGAACTTCTCGGTCGTGGACGATGATCGCATCCTGGCCTCCTTCGGCTTCTGGGACATCCGCGTGTTCCAGGATGGCGAGGAGATCAACGTGGCCGAAGATACCACCGTCACCCTGGACTACGAGCTGCTGGACGACGACGAGATCCCCGCGGCCCAGGCCTACCTCATGGGCGACACCATGCCCCTGTGGACCTTCGACACCGAAGAGGCCGGCTGGGTCCAGATGGACGAAGTACCCATCGACGAAGACGACCGCGGCAACCGCACCGTCACCGCAGAACTGCCCCACTTCTCCCCCTGGAACTACGACGAGCTGTTCGACTCCACCTGCGTCGAGGTCTGGGTGGAGGACGAGATGGGCAACCCCATCGAGGGCGTCGAGGTCAGCCTGGCCGGCTCCGACTATGTCTCCACCACGGTCACGACGACGGACGAGAGTGGCCTGGGCGTGGTGCAAGGCATGCCCACCGGCGTCGCGAACCTCAAGGCCGAGATGGCGGTGGGCGACCGCCCCTACATCGAGACCGTGGACAACATCGACCTGGGTACCGCCGTCAACGGCGGCTCGATCTGCCCCATCACCGAGACCATCACCATCCCGGTCTGCATGGTGGGCGGCGACATCCGGCTCAACGTCACCAACAGCTTCAACAAGGGCGAAGACGGCGATGTGGACGTCAGCCGCGTGCCCTCGGGCGCGGCCATGTTCTACGAGCCCAGCGACGACTACGGTGCCTGCGACGACCCCATCGGTGAGCAGATGGTCCCCGGCGACTGGACCACCATCGAGGTCGAGAACGACCCCACCGACATGTTCACCGAGGAGGAGTACGAGAACACGCCCGCTGGTGAGATCATCCGCCTGGAAGACGACGACGTGGCCATCGACCTGGTCATCGAGCAGGACAGCGACCTGGGCGACATCTACGTGGTCGAGACCGGCGAAAACGAGCCCGAGACCGTGGGTGAGCTGCTCACCGACGGGAGCAGCCTGGACATCACGGTTCAGGGCGAGCTAGGCGGGCTGCCCGGCTTCCAGATCGGCGGCGCCATCGATCTCGCGGCCACGCCGACGATCGAGAACGCTGGCGACACGGTCAACTTCTCCAGGGGCGACGAGCTGACCATCGAGATCGACGACGACGACTCCCAGGACGAGACCTACGTGATGGTCCTCACCGACGATGGCGAGATGGTCCTCGGCAAGTTCGCGTCTGGCGACAATCCCACCCTCCCCTCCTGGCTCACCCAGGAAATGCCTGATGACGGTTCGGTGACCCTGTTCAAGCAGACGGTCACCTACGTCGAGCTCCCCACCGGCTACTACGCCCGGACCACCACCATGAACGCGTCCACTGTGGTCACAAAGGCGGAGTAGTCACTCCAACAACCCGAACAAATACCGCCAACCAAGCCGGGGCCCCCAGGGGTCCCGGCGCTGGTTTTGGCACCGCGCCATGGTCCCCGGTCGCGATATGGTGGGCTCCTCGCAAGGAGGGAGCCCCACGCCATGCCCACCATCGTCAGCTGCCAGGCCTGCGGAGACTACGAGCCGATGCACGTCCAGGCTGCCGTGGATGCCTGCTTCGACGGACTCGGAGGCCTCTCGGCCTTCGTCAGGCCGGGTGACACGGTTTTCCTCAAGCCCAACCTGCTCATGCCCGCCAAGCCTGCACAGGCCGTCACCACGCATCCCGAGATCGTCCGGGCGGTCATCCGCGCGGTCAAGGCCGCAGGCGGCAAGCCGGTGCTGGGCGACAGCCCGGCGGCCACGCCACTCAAGCTCACCGCCAGACGGGCGGGCCTGCTCGAGGTCACCCAGCAGGAAGGCGTACCCCTGGCCGACGTGACCACCGGGATGGACATCCACAGCGAGCGTGTCCAGGGCGGACGCCACTTCGAGGTGTCCCGCGCGGTGCTCGAGGCGGACGTGGTCATCAACCTGCCCAAGCTCAAGACCCACGCTCTCACCTATGTCACCCTGGCCCAGAAGAACCTCTTCGGGCTGGTCCCGGGCCTGCAGAAGGGCCGCTGGCACATGACCGCCCAGGCCCCGGAACACTTCGCGAGCCTGCTCGCCGATCTGTACGCCTCCATCGTCGACCATCCCGACGGTCCCCGCCACTTCCTGCACCTGCTCGACGGCGTGCTCGCCATGGAAGGCAACGGCCCGGGCGCTGGCGGCACCCCCCGCGAAGCCGGGGTCATCCTGGCCTCCACCGACGCCGTGGCGCTGGACCGCGTGGCCTGCGAGGTGGCAGGCCTCGATCACACCCTGGCACCCCTGCTCCGCATCTCCGCCGAACGAGGCCTCGGCCAGGCCGACCTCGCCCAGATCGAGACCGTGGGCACACCCCTGGAGCAGCTGCGCTGCGAGTCTTTCCAACCCGCTCCAGGTATGAAGTCCTCCCCGAGCCTCCAGGCGGCGCTGTGGTCTGGCGCCCGCGTACGCAACATCGCCCTGGACCGCCCCCTGATGCACCGCGAGCCCTGCGTGGCCTGCGGTCACTGTGTCCGCATCTGTCCCGCAGAGGCCGTCCGCATGGACAAACGCCAAGGCGTCGCGCGCGTGGACTACGCGCTCTGCATCCGCTGCTATTGCTGCGCCGAGATCTGCCCCGAGGCCGCCATCGACAAGAGCCCGGTGCCCCTGATCGGTCGCCTGCTGGTCAGCCCCACCGCCCAAAAACACGGCCTGGCCACCCTGCTGGGCATCCTGCTGCTGGCCGCGATCGCCGTCTTCGCCACGATGAACGGGGGCTAGGCCCGACCCTTGCTCTCGCCGCGCTCCAGCGCCCCCGCCACGAGGTGCGCGATTCGCAGGGGTTCTGGGATCTTGCCATGCAGCGTGAACTCCGCGAGCAGGCCCTCGGCTTCGTGCGCGGTCAACCCGGCACGCTGCACCCAGACGGACCCACATGGCTCCATGGCCCCCGCTCGCTGCACCAGCTTCCACTTGCGCCGCCCACCGGGGACACGCTCGAGGAGCGCGGTGCGCACGGCGTCCATGTCGGGCCGCCGCCTGGCGACCACCAACACGGGCAGTCCCACGTCCGCCGCCAGGGCGTGGACATCCACCACGTTGAAGCCCCCCATCGCGATGCCCTGCAGCAGCACCGCCTGCACCTGATCGGCGAAGCGTCCACCGCCGACGGCGGCCGCGATCTGCCTGGTGGCGTTGGCCCCATCTCGCCTGATGCGGGTACGCAGCACACCGTCCACCCGCGCCCCGGTCATCACCACACCCACCACGGCGACGTCCCCGCGGTGCAGTCGCTCGAAGGGCGCATCGTCGAACCCCACGACCCGCGAGAATCGGCGGGGATGGCGCGGGTTGTCGTGAACCAGGCACTCAGGATCGCAGAGAGGGCACATGACCGCCAGTACACCACGAACACGAACACGAACACGAACACGAACACGAACCCACCCCCGCCATTGCACCCACCCACCCCCATCTGTCACACTGCCCCACAACCAAGGAGACACCATGCGCCCCATCCTCTTCCTGCTCCCCCTCTCCATCTCTCTCGCCCTCCCTCTCGGCGCCTGCGGCGACAAGGACGACACGGGGCCGGACACGACGGAAGGCGACACGGACACCGACTCGGACGCCGACTCCGACACCGACACCGACGCTGACACCGACGCCGACGCCGACGCCGACACCGACGCCGATGCCGATCCGGACATGCCCGTCATCGAGAGCGCGGACGCGTACTGCTACGAGACCGGCGAAGGCGATACCTGGGAGCAGTGGATGGCCATCTGCGAGGTCAGCGATCCCCAGGGCGCCGACACCATCGTAGCCTTCGACATGGACGACAACATCGTCGATGTCGCCGACGGTGGGAGCGCCGTGACCACGGAGTACCTGGTCTGCGCAAAGGGGACGTGCAGTGCAAGCTTCGCCGCCTCGACCTACGGCATGGACTGTGCCAGCGCCTCCAACTACTCGTTCACCTTCACGGTTGTAGACGAGGACGGCAACGTCTCGTCACCAGCGGTCGCCTCGGGCCGCCCGAAGTAGCGCGGCCCAGGACGCATCGTGGCCCAGCCGGACGGAGCCGGCCGGGCCTCCCGGAGTCAAGCCGAGCGGCTAGCCCGGTGCGAACAGGAAGGGGTAGGTCACCAGGACGATGCCGTTCCGCTTCGGTGCGGGGAACTCCATGCGCATGAAGCGGCCGTTGATGCAGCTCTCGGTGGAGACGCTGTCCAGGGTGCTGCTCTTGGTGGTCGCGCTCGAGACCGATCCGTCGCCAGCGATAACGAACTTGACGGTCACCTTGCCGCTCAAGGTTGGTTCCTTCTGTAGCTCCCGCATGTAGCAATAGCGGATGTTGCTCAGGTGCCGCCGCACCACCGCGTCCACCACGGCCCGGTCCAGCTGGCCGATGATGATGGCCTCGCCGCCGGGATTGACGATCTCACGCTCCTGCTTGCCGCCGTGCTGGCCGGAGCGCCAGCCATAGCCGCTCTCACCCTCGCCGCGACCCTTGGTGCCCAGGCCGCCCACGCCGTAGGCCGTACCGCCGCCTCCAAATCCACCGCCCCGAGAGGACAGTCCGCGGCTTCCGTACTGCACCCCCTTGGCTCCAAGCAGCCCGCCGATACCACCCAAGATGTCGGGGCTCAGACCGGCGGCGCCCAACACTCCGTCCAGCTCCGATCCGTCGCGGAGTGCGCCCAGCACGCCCGCCGCTTCGGCGATCTCCTTGTCCATCTGATGCCGGTCCATGTCGGTAGCGTCACCCTTGGCGACCTTCATCTCGGCGTCCTCGCGTCCACGCTTGCCTTTTGGCTTCTTGGCCTTCGCCGTCTCACCCACGTCTGACTGTTTTGGGCTCTCGACCCTCTGTTCCGGGACTGGATCCGACAAAAAGACCTCGGCGAACCGCGAGGGCAGCTCGATGGTCGCAACGTCCAGCGAACCCGGCGAGGTGGCCATGAGGATGCCGCACATGGCGCCCACGAAGGCCGCGCAGCCCAGAAACGCCATGAAGGGCCCGTCCACGCGGTCCGCCATGCGGGTGGGCACCCGCTTGCCCGGGGGGACCAGGTGGGTAGCGAAGGTGCCCGCACCCGTCTCGAGGACGAGTCGCTCGCCGGGGCCGAGGGCCAAGCTCTGGCGTCCAAGCTCGTCGGGTCGCAGTCGACCATCCTGCCGCAGGTCGTCCAGGCTGCTGTGCCGACCATCGCACTCCACGAAGCCGCTCCAACCGGCCGCCACGTGGAAGCTGGGTTGGCCGGCGCTCCACGAAACCAGGGGGAAGTCGTCCTCGGGGCAAGCCTCGGGAGGGCAGTAGAAGTCGTTACGCCGCTCCTGCGGCGCTTCGGAGAGCATGGGGGCCAGCAACCAGGCCACCCGGGCAAATCCTTCGGGGACCCAGCCCAGGGGCAGACCCAGGAACCGCCAGCGGAAACCGGTGGTGCTGCCGATGGTCAGGGGTTCGACTCGTGGGCGGTGGTGTTGCACGTCCAGCACGATGTCGTGCCAGATCTGCGCCACCTCGACCACATCGGGGCGGTCGCGGTCGATGCCCAGGTCGCCCGAGCCGCGCTCGGCGCGAAGAACGAAGTCCAGCGCATCCTCGGTGGCCACGGGGGGCTGGGGCTCGGGAGTGGGAAGGGTCCAGGGGGGGGGGCTGATCATGGGGTCTACCTCCGGGCCGCGCACGGCGGCCTGAAACATGGGTGTCGTTCGCGTCCTTGGTGGGTTGCGGGGGGCGCGGCGGTCTCGAGGTGCATGGACCGCGGGCGCGGCATGCGGTTCCCACCCCACATTCTCTTTGCGTCCTCCCGACAAGCTCTTCACAGGCCGTGATACGAACGTGCCGGAGGTCCCTCATGTCCAGCTTCCTCGTCGTCGGCGGTGCCGGCTACATCGGGTCCCACGCCGTGCGCACACTGCTCGCGGACGGGCACGAGGTCACGGTGCTGGACGACCTCTCCCGGGGCCACCGTCCCTCGGTTCCGGCCGAGCACCTGGTCCAGGGCGACCTCGGGGATCGCGCCTTGCTCGCGGCGCTGTTCGCCCAGCGCCCCATCGACTGCGTCATGCACTTCGCGGCCTTCGCCCTCGTGGGTGAGTCGGTGGAGCAGCCGCTCACCTACTACCGCAACAACACGGCGCGCACCGTCGAATTGCTGGCGGCCATGCGCGAAGCCGGAGTGGACCGCTTCATCTTCTCCTCCACCGCCGCCACCTACGGCGAGCCCCAGCGACTGCCCATCGACGAGACCCACCCCACGGTCCCCACCAACCCCTACGGCCGATCCAAGCTCTTCCTCGAGCAGGTGCTGGCAGACTGCGAGACGGCTTGGGGCCTTCGGTCGGTTTGCCTGCGCTACTTCAACGCCGCGGGAGCCCATCCTTCAGGAGAAATCGGCGAAGACCACGATCCCGAAAGCCACTTGGTTCCCATCCTCCTCCAGGTCGCCCTGGGCCAGCGCCCACGCATCGCCATCTTCGGCACCGACTGGGACACCCCAGACGGCAGCTGTCTCCGAGACTACGTCCACGTCTGCGACCTGGCCCGCGCCCACGTGCTCGCTTCCGAACACCTGGCGGATGGTGGCGCCAGCCGTGTCTACAACCTCGGCTGCGAGACGGGGTACTCAGTGCGAGAGATGATCGACGTGGCCCGCGCGGTGACGGGCCACAGCGTCCCGTCGACGGACGCACCCCGGCGGCCCGGCGATCCCGCCCGGCTCGTGGCGTCCTCGGCCCGCATCAGGAGCGAGCTAGGTTGGCGCCCGGTCCATGACAGCCCCCAGGCCATCGTCGAAACGGCATGGCGCTGGCACCGTGCGCACCCCCAGGGCTACGGCGAATAGCACTCGATGCGCCATCTCGCCCGGCTCGTCGCGGCCGCACTGCTGCTCCCCTCGGTCACCTGCTCGTCCGCACCACGAGGCATCCCACAGGTCTGCGATCCAACCGGTAGGGCCGACATCCACGCCTTCCTCGAGGAGCACCGCGGCGCCATCAGTCCCGGAGAGGTGCGCCGCCTGCTGAAGCAGCACGATCTACGCCACGAAGATGCCCGTCAGGTTCTGCCGCTGTTGGGCATCGAGCCAGGCTGGACCGTGGTGGATCTGGGCTGCGGCATGGGTCACTTCACCTTCTCGATGGCCCGGGAAGTGGGTCCTCGAGGGCGAATCCACGCACTGGACATCAACCCAGGCTACCTGCAGCTGCTCGAACATCGCATGGCCGATCCGGTCCTCAACCCGCATCGAAACGTGCTGCCCCGCCGCAGCAAGCCGGAGCGCCTGGGCCTCCCAGCACAGAGTGCGGACATGCTCCTCATGGCACACCTGGACTTCCACGCCTTCGCTCCCCTCGAGACCCGCCACGAACGCCTGCTCGCCAGCGCGGTCGAGACGGTCAAGCCCGGCGGTCGGGTGGTGGTGCTGCAGTTCATGAACCTGGTGGGGCCCGGGTTCGCCGTGAGCGATCCGGCGAACACCCGCGCCAACCTGCAGGCCCTGGGCCTGGTGGAACGAGACGCCGTGTACTTCGAGGACTACGGCAGCTGGCTGTTCACCTTCGTCAAGCACCCTAGCTGACGCCATCGTCGCCCGACGGGCCCGTAGAAAGAAGCGCCTGGAAGAGGGCGTCCGCCAGCAGCAGACCACGGCACACCATGGCTCGGGTGCCAGGCCGGGACAGGATGACCTGCCACTCCACCCCGTCCGGTCCGGGGGGACCCAGACGACGGTGCAGCTGGCAATCTTGGTGGGTGGCGGACACCATGGCGGTGAGTACGTCCAGCACCCGCTCGTCCCTCGGGTCAGGCAGGGCACGCCCCTCGCCCAGGGTCTCGGTGATGGGAGGGCGTGCCTCGAGCCGCGTGACCAACAGCAGCCCAGGAGCGGCCTGAAAGGCCGTGTTTAGCCCAACAGCCACGATCACTCGACCGTCCAACAGGCCCATGCCGGCCCGCCATTCCCAGTCCGGACAAGCCACCAGGCGTCGCGCGAGACGCTGCAAGGCCGGATCTGGCCCCGAGGAAGTGCCGCTGGTTTGCGAGGGGGTGGAGGAGGGACGAGACGTAGAAGGGCGCCTGGTGGCCTCCCCTAGCGAGGTGTCCACCACGAGTGGTGTGGGGAGGCCACCAGGCGAACACCGGTAAAAGACCTGATGTGATTCTAGGGGTTTTCCCTAACTTATCAAGCGCAATCGCCAGAAATGTCACTCGCTATCACGCCTCTCCGCCAACGCGTTAGCGTCCAGACACGAAACGAACCGACACGGGGCGCCCGCGCGCGGGGGGGGGGGGGCGGGGGGGGGGGGGGGGGCGGGGGGGCGGGGCCGCGGGGGGCCCCGGGGGGG
>CAZVHW010000098.1:0-3050 GCA_964626835.1 uncultured Enterobacterales bacterium | reverse complement strand
CGCCGACCTTCGAAACCAACAAGACCCCCCTCGAGAGACCCCCCAGCCCCAGGCCGCAGCCCCCTCCCCTGCCCCACCGGCACCGGCCCCTTCCATGCCCGGCCTCCAGGCTGAACAACCCCGAGACCGGGCCTTCGAGTACCTGTACAAGGGCGCTTTCACCATGCTGAAGGTGCGCCTGCCCGCTGGGGGGGGCTTCAAGGCCGAGTCGGACGCCATGGTGGCCATGAGCCCAACCATCGACGTAGAAGGCAAGCTCGAGGGCGGCGTGTTCGCGGGACTGGGGCGCATGCTGTCCGGCGAGAAGTTCTTCTTTCAGACCCTGCGCGCCAACCGTGGCCCGGGCGAAGCCCTGCTCTCCCCCGCCATCCCCGGCGACCTGCACCACCTCGAGATGGACGGCTCGGTGGACTACGTCCTGCAGAAGGACGGCTTCTTCGCCGGCTCCGACACCCTCACCGTCACCACCAAGATGCAGAACCTCGCCCAAGGTCTGTTCTCCGGCGAGGGCTTCTTCGTGCTGCGGGTCGGCGGCACGGGCACGCTGTTCGTGTCCTCCTACGGAGCCATTCACCCCATCGACATCCCCGCTGGCGAGCAGATGATCATCGACAACGCCCACTTGGTGGCCTGGCCTTCCACCATGCAGTACACCCTCGAGAAGGCGGCCAAGGGATGGATCTCCTCCTTCACTTCGGGCGAAGGAATCGTCTGCCGCTTCAACGGCCCCGGCCGCGTGCTGATCCAGACCCGCAACCCCTCCGGCTTCGCTGCCTGGATCCGCAGCATGATGCCGCAGCCCCGCCGATAGCCCCCCGAGACTACAGCGGTCGGCAGAGCGCGAGGCCAGCGTCGCAGTCGATGGTGACCACCTGGCCTGGCCCGATGCGAGCCACACCCACCCGGATGGCCGACGCGCCCGGGCTCTTGTCGAAGCGAGCCCAGATGTCGTAGCGACCGGCCTCGATCTCGGCACCAGCGTCGTATCGACGGCTGCCGCTCTTGAGGTAGACCTCGAGTGCGTTGCCTTGGACCCGGTAGGAACTGGGGGCTGGCGGTTCGGGCGGTATCTCCGGCGCTGACTCGAGCTCGGATTCCGGCGTGGGTTCCTCGGCTCCTGCCACGGTCGGGGACCCCGGATCGGGATCGACGTCTCCCGAGGGGGCCTCGCTCTCGGCGCCATCCTCTGGGTCCGAGGCAGGGTCGCCACCACCCCGCAGGGAGGCGATGGCCGCCAGGCGGGCGTCGGTACCCGCAGGCCCGGTCTCGGGAACAGGCGCAGGCGATGTCGACGGGGCGGACTCGGGCGGGGGCTGCGGGACGGGCGCCGCCGCGGCCACCGGCTCGCTGGGTGATTCGACCTGCGATCGACCCGTGTTGGGCGGTTCGGACGAGACGGCCTGCTGACCGGCCGTAGCGCGCACGGGATCGGATTCCACCGCTGGAGCTTCGGTCGCGCCCACCTCGAGCGGACCCGAGGCATCCGCCTCGACCTCGGGGGCCTCGGATGGGTCGGCATCGGCGACCACCGCTGGGGGCTGCTGGATCTCGGTTTCCCCTTGCTCCTTGCGATCGACGGCCATGGTGATGACCCAGATCCCGACAACCAACATGGCCAGCGCGCCCAGACCGGCTCCCAACAGCACCAGCCGACGCCGTCCGGGAGTTTCACGGGAAGCTTCGGAGCGAGCACGACGTGGAGGCCGGTCATCGTAGGGTGACTGGCCATCGATGGCGATCCCTATTCCTGCCCCGGAAATCTCGACATCGGGCCCGCCGATGGGGGAATCGATGCCCAGCGGTGTGCTCACGAGGCCGTCCCTTTCACCGTCCAAGGCGATGGCGCCGGGGTGGGACGCACGGGCGGTGGGCGTGTAGCCCGGGGTGGGGACGCCCTGGGGGGTCTCGCCCCAGGTCCTTCCGTCGTCAGGGCCGGCGGGAGCAGACTTGGCCACGACCGTGCGGTCATGCTCCTCGAGGAAGGCGTCTTCGGGGATGGAGCCTTCTTCGAGAATCGTACCGATGATGGGATCCCTGGCGGGGCGAGAGGACCGGCGGCGGTTGCGCTCCAACGGCCCGACCACACGCTCGCACCACGACCGCAAGCCCTCTCCACGCAGCTCCTGCTGGAGCCGTTCGCAAACACTCCGGAGCTCCCGAGCGGTCGGACGTTCGGCCGGGCTGTATGAGAGCATGCGCTTGAGAAGGTCGTAGAGGGCGCGGGGGACCCGCCCCAGCACGTGTTCGTCCAGCTGGGCGACGATCTTGTCCTGGTGGCCCAGGGGATCGAGCGTGGCTCGTCCGAAGGGCTGACCGGCGACCAGCTCGAAGAGCACCGCCCCAAGGGAGTAGATGTCGGACTCAGGGCCCACGAGGATGGTGTCGTCGTCGAAGTCCAGGTGTTCCGGGGACATGTAGCGCTGGGTGCCAACGAGGAAGCCAGCGGTGCGGGTCTCGCGAGCCGCGAAGTTGGCGCGAGCGATGCCAAAGTCCAGCACCTTGACCGAGCCACCCTGTGTGATCATGACGTTGCTGGGCTTGATGTCCCGGTGCAGCAGGTGCAGTTCGCGGTCGTGGGGCTTGAAATGGTAGGCGGTGTGCAGGGCGTCGGCCACCTCTTCGACGATGGCCAGGGCTTGTCGCACCGGCACCCGTGTCTGCTCGACGAGCTCGGCGAGCTGCATGCCGTTCACGTACTCCATGACGATGGCCCACTGGCCCCGTAGCCGCTCGAGGTCGAAGACCTGCACGATGCTGCGATGCTTGAGGAGGCCCAACAGGCGGGCTTCGTCTCGCAAACGACGGACCGCATCGGAGCGGGCCTTGTCGAGTTCAGGATTGGTGCCCCCGCCCATGGCGTGCAGCAGCTTGATGGCCACGATGGTGCTGAAGCCCTCCTCACCCAGCTTCTCGGCCTTGTAGACCGAACCGAAGCCTCCTCGGCCCAAGAGCTCGTTGACCTTGTACCTGCGCTTCCGCATCGACATCCTCGACAAGCACGCGCAATCGCGCCGAAGTGTAGCAGGTTCGTGGCGCCTCGCGCTGCCCAT
>CAZVHW010000097.1:8809-16612 GCA_964626835.1 uncultured Enterobacterales bacterium | reverse complement strand
GCAGCGCACGGGCTGGGCTCGCCCGGCTGCGCCGCCGCTGACGGGTTGCTCCACGTCTCGCCTGCCGGCGACGTCCTGCCTTGTTCCAGCTTCCGGCACTACGAACGTCTGGGGAACCTGATCGAGCAGCCATTCCAGCAGATCTGGCAGAACCGCGCGGCCCGTTTCTTCAGGAGCAAGTCCATGGCGCCCGCTCCCTGCAGTGGTTGTCCACATCGGGAGGTGTGTCAGGGCGCATGTCCTCTGTACTGGCGCTCGCTGGGCCTCGAGGAGCTGGGCGGATCCCGGAACGACCGGCCACGGCTGCCAGCGGGATTCGACGCCTCCTAGGCGTCACTCCGGCCTGGTGGCCAGGCCCAAGGCGATGGCGAGCCTACCGGGCGTGGTAGCGGCCGCTTGGTCCCACTTGTCCAGCGCTTCCTGGTAGCGTCGATGTTCGTTGGCGATGCGGTTTTGGGAGCCCCCGATCTCGTACTGGACCTCGAGGCGGAGCTTCGCCTCTGCGTTCGACGCAGGTGGGGGGAGGGTGCCCAGCTGCCTAGCCAGGGCCTGGTTGATGTTGGCAGCGGCGTCCAGGCGTTGCTGCATGGTGTTTGCCTGGCTGAAGGCGTCGCGAAGCTGTGTGATCTCGGGGCTCTCTGCGCCCGTCAAGGCCACCAGCTGTGGAGCGAGATCCATCTGGCGCTGCAGCACGACCATGAGCATGCGCTCGGTGAGCGATACGTTCGAAGTGGCGGCGGCCAGAGCCGACGCCCCAGAGCTGACCGTGCTCGCGAAGAAGAACAGTCCTGCCAGGACGATCCCTGCCCCCACCCTGCGAGCGACACGACGGCGAGCCTTCACCCGCTTGGCCTTGTTCTCGGCATCCTCGGATCGTTGGCGGTGCACCTGCAGCGCCTCGTCGACCAGGGCCGGATCGATGTCCAGCTCGGCCGCCACGGCCCGGATCTGGTCGGCGGACACGCCTTGCTTGGCCGCGAGGCGTTCGTCCTGCAGTCGGGTTGCGATCTCGATGACGTCATCGACCTCGTGGTCGGCGACTTCGGGATGACGACGTACGGTTTCGCGCAGACTCATGCAGCCTGCATATCGTCCTCGGAGTCGGTTGACACGCTGGGCGGAGCCGCGGCCGGCCTGAGTGGGGGTGGGTGAAGCACCGAAACACCTCGCTTCTCGCTTTTCATGGTTTCGGTGCGCAGCAACGGCTGGTGAGGGTTCCGTCAAGCCCGCAGAGCCCTGAAGTATGATCTTGATTAGGAATTGCTACCAGCTTGTCTGCAGCGGCACGCGGAGACATCCAGCGTTTAGCTCGTCCCCGACGTGCTTTGAGGAAGAATACTCATAAAGACGCTTAATGCAGCATTATCGTTGAGTGCTCCCGATGAGGGAAAAAAACGAGGAAATCCTCAAACAAGTACCCGAATGTATCGAAATGTCGGATGTCCCTCTAAACTGACGTTGTCGGTGAGTTTAGAACACTCCGAGCAGTTGCGGGTCGCTCGGAGGCAGAGAGAGAGGAGGCCACTCTCTCTTTGCCTGACGTGACATCCCCGCGAGTGTCGAGGTTTTTATGCCTAGCTCCACTCGCTGTCAGCTTATTGCTGCTGCAGTTATCGCCGGACTCTTGGTTCCCTCCGTCGCACAGCCCAGCGACATCCAGTGCGAGGAAGCCTATCCGGACGACTGTCTTACCATCTGGCAGGCCCATGCCCTAGGCTACGTGGAGGTCACCTCGTCATCCTATCTCAGGCGTGAAGGTCTCCATCGCCAACGTTGGTGAGTTTGACCTCTGCATCGAGGACCAGGCGCTCTACACGTCCGACGGGACGCAGAGCTTCTTCTTGGACAACGACATCACCGACTCCGCGTGGGAAGTCGAGGCCGGCGACGATCTCGACACCTACTACGGAAACTGGACCACTGCGAATGGCTATTACTACCCGTACTACGGACTCCCCGCGTGGTGGTGCGTGGAGTACGGCCAGTACGCAGCGGCCAGCGCCACCTTCGACTACTTCGGCGAGCAGATTCCCGACGCACTCGCCTACTACATCTCCACCGCGACCGACGTAGACGGAGACGGAACCACCGACAAGAACGACTGGGCTGGCACGTTCGGCGTGCAGGCCAACTACAACATCTGGAACTACCAGAACTCCTACGGCATCCTCACCGCCGGTAAAGTAGCCGAGGCCTCCGGCTGCGCCGTGCTCGTCACGCTGACTTCCCGCAACATCGGCTACGACACGGCATCCGGCACGCTGACCGACACCGTCCCCGCAGGATGGACGGCCAGCGACTACTCCACCACCCCCGACACGGAGACCCTGAACGCAGACGGCACCACGACCCTCGAGTGGTCGGTCACCGTCACCGGCACCTACGGTGGCATCGTCCTGGACCTCGAGCAGATCACCTACATGCTCGACAGTGACGGCGGCGCTGACACTCCCTACCTCGAGCTGCCCGAAGCCGATGTCTACTTCGACGGCGGCGAGGGCCATCTCACCAACTACTCACTCCCGGCCGCGGTCTACAACCTGGACATCGACTGTGACGGCGAGGTCTCCTGCACCGAAGAGGAAGTCTGCGACGGCGTGGACAACGATCTCGACGGAGACGTGGACGAAGGCTTCGATACCGATGGCGACGGCTTCGCCGACTGCATGGAAGAGTGCCTGGTCGAGGAGCGCTTCTGCTCCGACGAAGACGGGCTCAACTACCTGGAGGACGGCAGCGACGCCGTGCTCACCTACGACGGCAACTCCCGCTGGACAGCGACCATCAGCGGAGCCGAGTGGATCTGGGACGAGTACTACGAGACCAATCCGGAAGGGGACGAGGTCCAGTCGATCTTCCGCGATTTCGCTGTCCAGGATGGCTACTACGACCTCGACGCATCCCTCGAGATCGGCGCGGACAACTCCTACGAAGTCTGGCTGAACGCCAGCTCTGTCGCCTCCGACAGCACGGAGACCAACTACTTCGCTCCCACCGATGTCTGGGACCTCTCCTCCGCCATCGCCACCGGTGACAACGGCCTCGAGTTCGAGGTCTGGAACTGGGCCCAGCCCGGTGGCTCCGCGTACTCGAACCCCGGCGGGTTGCTCTACTGTGTGGACGTCGCCTACTCCTACGAGATGGATCTCGAGGTCTGCGACGGCGTAGACAACGACTGCGACGGCCTCGTCGACGACGACGACTCCGACGTGGGCGACCAGGGGACCTGGTACCTCGATGCCGATGGCGATGGCTTCGGCGATTCCGACACCGCGGTGGTCTCCTGCGACGCGCCCGACGGCTACGTGGACGACGACACCGACTGCGATGACGGCGATGCCAGCGTCAACCCCGGTTCCTCCGAGACGTGCGACGACGTGGACAACGACTGCGACGGCCTGGTGGACGACGACGACAGCGACGTCTCCGGCCAGACCAGCTGGTACCTCGATGCCGACGGCGACAGCTACGGCGATGCCGGCGACTCGGTCACCTCTTGCGACGCTCCTACCGGCTACGTCGAAGACGACAGCGACTGTGACGACGACGATGCGGGCATCAGTCCCGCTGCGGCCGAGGTCTGCGATGGCGTAGACAACGACTGCGATGGCTCCGCGGACGAAGACTTCGACTCCGACGCCGACGGCCTGGCGGACTGCTACGACAGCGAAGAGTGCGACGGCGTGGACAACGACGGCGACGGCCTGGTGGACGACGACGACCCGGATGTCGAGGGCCAGAGCAGCTGGTACGCCGACGCCGATGGTGACGGCTACGGAGACGCCGGCTCCGACGATGTCGCGTGCTTCCAACCCACCGACTACGTCGCGGACGACACGGACTGCGACGACGGCGACGCGGACGTCAACCCGGGCGCGACGGAGTCCTGCAACGGCACGGACGACGACTGCGACGGCGACACCGACGAAGGCTTCGACAGCGACGCGGACGGCGTGGCTGACTGCTTCGACACCGAGGAATGCGACGGCCTGGACAACGACGGCGACGGCCTGGTGGACGACGACGACTCGGATGTCGAGGGTCAGAGCACCTGGTACGCGGACGCGGACGGTGATGGCTACGGCGACGCCGACAGCACGGTCGATGCCTGCGAGGCCCCCAGCGGCTACGGCGACGACACCTCCGACTGCGACGACGCCGACGCGGACGTCAACCCCGACGCCATCGAGGTCTGCAACGAGATCGACGATGACTGCGACGGCGGCGTGGACGAAGATCTGGACTGTGGCGAGGACGACTGCCCCGAGGTCGAGCCCGACGAGTGTCTGACCCTGTGGCAGGCCCACTCCCGCGGCTGGCTGTGGGTGGAGAGCGGCTCCGGCGGCACGGTGACCTTCACCAACATGGGCATCTACGACGTCTGCATCGACGAGCACGGCCTGTACACGAGCACCGGCACGCAGTCGATGTTCGTCGAGGGTGAACTCGTCGGGGCCATCGAGCTGGCGCCCACTGAGTCCCTGACGCTGTACTACGGGTCTTGGACTACGGACAACGGCTACTACAGTCCGTACCTGGGCAACGACTCCTGGTGGTGCGTGGAGAACAACACCACCACGGCGTCTGGCTACACCTACGACTGGTACGGCGAGGAAGTGCCGGCGGTCCTGTCCAGCTATGTCGAGTCCGGGTGGGATGCCGACGGCGACGGTGTGGACGATCTCGAGGACTGGGCCGGTAGCTACGGCGTGCAAGCGCAGTACAACATCTGGGCCTACCAGAGCACCAACGCCGTCTTGACGGCCGGCAAGCTGGCCGAGGTGGACGGGGACGAGATCATCGTCACGGTGACCTCGCGGAACGTGGGCTATGACGACGGCACGGGCGAGCTGACCGACACCATCCCGGCGGGCTGGTCGGCCATCAGCTACGACGTGGAGCCTGACTCCGAGGTGGACAATGGCGACGGTACGGTCTCGGTGAGCTGGGCGGTGGACGTGGCCGGCACGGGCGGCGGCACCACGGTGGACGCCGACACGTTCAGCTACGTCCTGCTGCGCGACTGCGCCTCCGACGCTCCCTACACCGAGCTTCCTGAAGCCTACGTGGTCTACGACGACACCGAGGGTGAGCAGACCTCTTGGTCCATGCCCGCGGCGGCGTACAACCTGGACGGCGACGGAGACGGCGTGGTGGACTGCGCCGAGGAAGAACTCTGCGACGGCCTGGACAACGACCTGGACTGCGACATCGACGAAGGCTTCGACGTGGACGCCGACGGCTGGACCAGCTGCTCCGGCGACTGCGACGACGACGACGCTGCGGTCAACCCCGATGCCACGGAAGTCTGCAACGACATCGACGACGACTGCGATGCGTTGGTGGACGACGACGACGCGGATGTGGCCGACCAGAGCACGTGGTACGCCGATGCCGACAGCGACGACTACGGCGACGCTGCCGACAGCGTTGACAGCTGCGACCAGCCCGACGGATATGTCGCTGACGCCACCGACTGCGACGACAGCGACGCGACGGTCAACCCCGACGCCACCGAGGCCTGCAACGACATCGACGATGACTGTGACGGCCTGGTAGACGACGACGACAGCCCGGTCAGCGGCACCTCCACCTGGTATGCGGACTCCGACGGTGACGGCTTCGGCGACCCATGGGCCACCGCGACCTCTTGTGATGCGCCCAGCGGCTTCGTGGCCGATGGGTCGGACTGCGACGATGTGGAGGCTGACGTCAATCCTGGCGCCGACGAGGTCTGCAACGGCATCGACGACGACTGTGATGGTCTGGTGGACGACGACGACACGGACGTGACCGACCAGAGCATCTGGTACGCGGACAGCGACGGTGATGGCTACGGCGACCCACGGACCACCACGGCGGCCTGCGAGGAGCCCAGCGGCTTCATCGACGATGGCAGCGACTGCGATGACGGTGATGCGGCGGTCAACCCCGACGCCCTCGAGGTCTGCAACACCGTGGATGACGACTGCGACGGCGATGTTGACGAGGACGACGTCTGTGCCGGCGATGACTGTGACGACGTGGTGCCCGATGACCGCCTCACCGTCTGGCAGGCCCACGCCCGCGGCTGGCTCACCGTGGCCTCCGCTGGCAGCGGCGAAGAGGTCAACTTCGTCAACGCCGGCGTCTACGATGTCTGCCTGGACGAGCGGGCCCTGTACGCCAGCGACGACACCCAGGCCTTCTTCCTCGACGCAGCCATCGTGGACCTGCCAGAAGAGCTGGCGATGGGCGAAGACTACTCCGCCTACTACGGCTCCTGGACCACGGACAACGACACCTACGAGCCCTACCTGGGTGAGGGTGCCTGGTGGTGTGTGGACAACGGCCGCACGGCGACCAGTGGTGGCAGCTACGTGTACTACGGCGAGGAAGCCCCCGATGTCCTGACCAGCTGGGTCGATGACCCCACCGACGTGGACAGCGACGGTGTGTCCGACCTCGAGGACTGGGCGGGTAGCTACGGAGTGCAGTCGCAATACAACATCTGGGACTGGCAGTTCAGCGAGCCGGTGCTCACCTCGGGCAAGGTGGCCGAAGAGGTCCTGGGTGACGTGGTCGTGACGCTGACCAGCCGCAACCTCGGCGACCAACCCGGCGAAGGCTGGCTGGTGGACACCGTACCGGCTGGCTGGACTGTCACCAGCACCGAAGTCAGTCCGGACCACACCGTGCCCTACGCCGATGGCAGCTCGGTCATGACCTGCTTCGTCGAGTTGGACGCTTGGGGCGGCTCCGCCGATGCCACGCAGTTCAGCTACACCATGATCCGCGACGTGGAGGCCGACCTGGCCTACCTCGAGCTGGACAGCGCTTGGGTGACCTACGCAACGGAGTGTGGTGACGCGACCGACACCATCGTCATCTTCCCGCCGGACTGCATGGGCGAGACCAGCTGGTCGCTGCCTGCCGCGGTCTACAACCTCGATGTGGACCAGGACGGCGTGCAGTCATGCCCCGAGGAAGAAGTCTGTGACGGGCTGGACAACGACCTGGACGGCGACGTGGACGAGGACCTGCCCGACAGCGACTCCGATGGTACGTGCGACGACCTGGACGAGGAGGAGTGTAACGGCCTGGACAACGATGGCGACGGTGTGGTCGATGAAGACTGCCCCGGCACCATCTCCGGTGCGATCTTCTTCGACGAAGACCAGGACGGCGAGCAGGGATCCTGCGAACCCGGCGTGGTGGGCGTGGTGGTCTGGGCCGATGGTCCAGACTGTGGCGGCGACGGTGCCGAGGACAGCTGGGAGACCACCACCGATGACGATGGCGCCTACGTCTTCACCGACCTCTGTGATGGTGACTGGGTCGTGAGCTGGGAGGAGCAGAGCTTCGACCAGCCGACCACCGACAACCCCGCCGAGGTGGCGCTGGCCTGGGCTGGTGACGAGGTGGTTGACTTCGGCATGTACCGTGCCTTCCATGTCGCTACCAAGTGCTGGTGGCTGTCCCACCCCGCCGCGGTCGAGGAAGCTCTTCCCTTCGACGTGGGCGGCACGACATACACCAGCTACGCCCAGGTGCGTGCCACGCTGAACAGCTCGGCATGCGGCTGGGCCGCGTCCCTCCAGCGTCTGTTGGTGCTCGCCAAGTTGAACGATGCCCGCTTCGGCATCGGCGCCCACCCCTGGATGGACTTCGATGGCGACGGTGAGTGCGAGACCATCGGCGACCTCATCGACATGGCCGATGATGCTCTGATCACCGGCGACTGGACCACCTTCCGCAACTGGGTGTCCGCGCTGCTGACCTCTATCTAGCACCCGCCCCGCGCACCCGAGGCCGCCCGAAAGG
>CAZVHW010000097.1:3259-8799 GCA_964626835.1 uncultured Enterobacterales bacterium | reverse complement strand
ATCTCTTTCGGACTGCGGTTAGAGTGAATCCGAGAGGTTTCATGCGAGCGGAACGTCGATCAACCCGAACTGCGCGATGGCGTGGCAGCAGCCTGCTGCTCGCGCTCTGGTTGGCGAGCTGTGGTTCCAATCACATCCCTTCGAGGCCCGAGATCGACATCGAGCCGGCCATGCCGGACACCACCGACGACCTGCAGGTCGTCATCCTCGAGCCCGCCGTGGATCCGGACGGCGACCCACTGTTCTACTTCACGCGGTGGTTCCACGACGGAGCGTTGGCACCCAACGTGCGTGGTGACACCGTACCCGCTGAACGCACCGTGGCCGGGGAGTACTGGATCGCCGAGCTCTGGGCGACCGATGGTCAGCTCGAGGGGCCGTTGGCGGACGCGACCATCTACGTCTTCAACACGGCGCCCGAAGCCGAGGTGTGGGTGAGGCCGGAACGGCCGGACACGCGGTCCGACCTCGTCGCCATGGCGACTGCGACAGATCTGGATGATCACGACGTGAGCTTTACCTACAGTTGGTTCATGGACGGTGTCCTGACCGACAACGAAGCCAAGAGGGTCCCGTCCGCCGACACCACCAAGGGTGAGACATGGATGGTCGAGGTGCTGCCCTACGACGGTGACAGTTGGGGATACAGGCAGCAGGCTTCGGTCGGCATCGAAAACACGCTGCCCGAGGCGCCGACGCTGGCCATCGAGCCCAGCCAGCCCCAAGGGGGGCAGGACGACCTGCGCTGCGCGGTGATCCAGGACGCGTTCGACGCCGACGGTGATCCGCTCGAGTATCGTGTGGAGTGGCGAGTCGAGGGGGCTCTCTTCGAGGAAACGACCTCCTCGGAGATCGAGGGAGACACCGTCCAGGCTGATTCCACGGAGCCGTTTCAGTCCTGGGAGTGCACGGTGACGGCCGACGACGGAGAGGGGGAGGGAAGGCCAGCGCGAGTCAGCGTGGTGCTAGGCCGCTGAGGGTCCAAGGAGCGCTCGAGCAGCATGAATGAACGTTGACCAGGAAGTTGTGAGTTCAGCATTGACTGAACATGCAGGCATGATAGCCATTGATGGTACGCCAGGAGGTGTTCGTGTCTGACGAAAAGACCGAAAAGGTGCCCAAGCCCTGGGAACAGGTGGACGAACGCTGGCGCGACGACGCCATGCCGTTCGTCGAGAAGATGGGGTTCCATGGTGAGTCCATGGGGCATCCACGCATGGCGGGCCGTGTGATGGCTTGGCTGCTCATCTGCGAGCCGCCCTGGCAGTCCGTGGCCGAGATCGCCGTCGCGCTACAGTCCAGCCGCAGCGCGGTCAACGCCATCGTCAACCGCATGGTGGACTTTGGTGTGTTCGAGCGCGTCGCCGCCCCCGGTGAGCGCACCACCTACTACCGGGTCAACAGCGACGGGGGAGAGCTGCTGTTCCGCAACATGGTCCAGAACCTCCGCATCATGCGCGAGATCGCCGAAGAAGGGTTGAACGCGCTCGCCTGGCGCGATCCCAAGACCAACCTCAGGCTCGAGGCGCTGCGTTCCATGCATGCGTTCATGGAGCAGCAGATGCCCCTCATGCTGCTAGGCTGGAAGCAGTCCCAGGACGATGGAGGCCAACCATGAAGGGCCTCCGAATCCTGCTCCTCACCACGCTGTTTGTCGCCACACCGCCCGTGTACGCTCGTACGCTCACAGTCCAGCAGGCCGTCAACATCGCCCTGGAGAACGACCTGGGCATCGAGTCTGCCGAAGCCAGCGAACGGCAAACCCAGGCGGAAGCCCGCGCGGCCTTGCTGGGGATGTTCCCCGGCATAACCGCCTCGGGAGGCTACACTCGCTTGGGTGAAGTACCCTACGTCGAGTTCGACCTAAGCGGGATGTATGGCACCGGGGACACCTCCACGGCGGCTTGCGACGACATCAGCGAGGAAGACCTCCCTACGGGATGGACTGTCGAGATGGCGATCGGCATGTGCGAGATGATCATGGGTTGGATGACCCCGACCACCACCGACAGCGAGCCCATGGTGATCGAGATGGGTCTCGCCAACAACTACTTCGCCGGGCTCACCATCGAGCAGGTGTTGTTCGCCGGAGGCGCCATGCACCAGGCGCGCCGGGCCACCAAGGACTTCCACGCCGCTGCCCACGAGGGTGTCCGCTACGCCGAGCACCAGGCGGCATACACGGCCGAGCAGCTGTTCTATGGCGTCCTCATGGCGCGCCAGGCCGCCCAGGTCACCCGCCAGGCACAGGGCCTCGTGGATGCCTATGCGGAAACCCTGGGCAACATGGTGGAGGCCGGAGTGGCCTCTCGAGCCGACCTGCTCTCTGCCCAGGCCCAGGCCAGCCAGGCCAGGCTCGATGCCATGAAGGCCGCCCATGGCGCCAAGTTGGCCGAGAAGACCTTGCAGGTCACCTTGGGGCTTCCCGCCGGAGAGGCCCTCGAGCTCGTGGTGCCGGACGACTACTACTCGGATCTCCCAGCCGAGCGAGACCGCCTCCTCGATCTGGCTCGCCGGCGCCGGCCGGAGCTGGCGCAGCTGGACGCCACCCTGGATGGTATGGACCACCTGGCCAATGCCAGCTGGGCCTCTTGGCTGCCAGCCGTCGTCGTCCAGGGCAACCTGAGCTGGCGCAACCCGAACTACGCCCTCGAGCAGGAATGGTACCGCAGCGCCGACGTTACGCTGGCCGCCTCGTGGTCCCTCTGGGACCGAGGCGCGGGGTTGATGGGCCACAAGGCGGCCAGAGCCGCGTGGGCCTCGCTTCGGGCCCAGCGCAACCAGCTGGACCGCATGCTCGAGGTCGAGGTCATGATGGCGTTGTCCACCATGGACGAAGCCATGGCGGAGATCGAAGTGGCCGGGACGGGCGTCCGGCAGGCAGAGGAGGCGCTCAGGCTCGAGCAGGACCGCTTCGGGCAGGGCATGGTCAACAACACCGAGCTGTTGGCGGCGCAGGCTGCCCTGGCTGGAGCGCGGCTGGCGCTGCTTCAGGCCGAGACTGGAACACACCTCGCCCACGCAGCCTTGCGCAAGGCCGTTGGCGACGAACCAGAGGTGACCCGATGAGCCGCACGTCCATGAATCCCTTGGCCATTCTGGTTCTCGGCGCTCTGCCTGTCCTGTCCGGCTGCTTCCAGTCCGGCGAGGCGAACGTCGAGATCGACGAGCTGAAGGCCTATGTCAAGGTGCAGCCCGTCAAGCGTGGCGAGCTGATCCACAGCCTCGAGCTCACCGGAACCGTTCGAGCGATCCACCAGGTCGACTTGGTCACCGACATGCCCGGGAAGGTCCAGCGCGTCCCCGTCAAGGTGGGGCAGCGAGTGCAACGCGGCGACCTGATGGTGCAGCTGAATGCCGACATGGCGCAGCTGCAGGCACAACAGGCTGATGCAGCGGTCAAGCTGGGTGAGCTTGGCTTCGTCACGGCCACCCGTGAGTTTGGGCGCGCGGCCACGCTTCACGACAAGGGCTCGCTTCCCGACCAGGCCTTCGAGCAGGCCCAGGCGGGCATGGAGATGGCGGAACAACAGCTCGCCCAGGCCCAGGCTGCCCAAGGTCTGGCCCGGGAGCAGATCCAGGGCAGTCGCTTGGTGGCGCCTTTCGACGGTGTGGTCACCTACGTCGCGGTGGAAGAGAACGAGTACTTCAACCCCATGACCATATCGCCCATGGCGGGGCCGGCAGGCCTGGCTGGGCTGGTGGACGCGAGTGCCATCAAGATCGACCTCCAGGTGGCGGACTCCGACATCGGTGGTTTGGCACAGGGCATGTCTGCCCGCGTGTTCGTCGACGCGCTGGGCGACCGCGTGCCCGACGGCGGGCTGATCGGCAGCATCGACTACGTGGGCATCGCCGCTGACGCTGCGAGCCGCACCTTCCCCGTTCGCGTCGTGGCGGACAATCCGGACCATGCCGTGCTGGCGGGTACCCACGCTCGCGTCAAGCTCGTGCTCGAGGCCGAGCCTGCCGCGCTGTACGTTCCCCAGAGCGCGGTCAGGGGGGCCGAGGGCGGAACCTATGTCATGGTCCTCGAGGGCGAGCGGGCGAGCAAGGTCGAAGTCGCCACGGGGTTGGTCGGCGATGCTGGCATCGAGATCATGGATGGCCTGATGGATGGCCAGCTGGTCGTGACCGAAGGCAACTTCGGGCTGGCCGACGGCGCCCTGGTCGAGGTGACGCCGTGAACGTGACCGACTTTTCCGTCGACCGGCCGGTGTCCATCACCATGCTGGTCGGCATCGTGATGGTGGTCGGCGCCATCGCGTTGGCTCGCCTGGGCATCGACATGTTGCCCGAGATCGACTACCCGACGCTGTCGGTCATGGTGCGCTACCCGGGGGCGCCGTCCGAAGAGATCGAGACCATCGTAGCCAAGAACTACGAAGGCGTGTTGGCCGGTATCAGCGGGGTGGAGAAGATCAAGTCCGTCTCCCAGGAGGACGTCTGCTTCCTGCTCCTGGACTTCGAGTGGGGGACCGATCTGGACGCGGCGGCGGCGGACATCCGCGAAGCGGTGGCGATGATCGCGCCCTACATGCCACCCGACGTCGAAGACCCCATCGTCATCAAGTTCAACCTCAGCGCCATGCCCCAGGCCTTCTACACGGTCACGGGCATGACCGACACCATCGCCCTGCGCGAGCTGATGATGGACGTGGTCCAGCCGCGCCTCGAGCGCCTCGAGGGCGTGGCCCAGGCGCCTTTCTTCGGCGGCGGGATGGAGGAGATCCAGGTCAACCTCGACCGGGCCGCGCTGCATGACTCCGGCGTGAACATCGATCAGGTGGCCATGGCCTTGGGCTTGCAGAACATCAACCTGCCGGCGGGGCGCCAGATCCGTGACCGCCAGGAGCTTCTGCTGCGCACTGTCGGCCAGTTCGAGAACCTGGACGAGATCCGCCAAGTGGCGGTGGGTGCCTCTCCGACTACGGGCACCCCTATCCTGTTGGGAACGGTCGCAGAGGTGGAGCGGGGGCTCAAGGACAAGCGCAACTTCGTGCGCTCCGACGGGCGTGAGTCCGTGATGATGATGATCGCGAAAGAGGCGGGGGCGAATCCCTATCGCGTGATGAAGGCCTACCAGGGCAAGCTCGAAGAGATGGGGCCGCTGCTCCCTGCAGGCATCGAGTTTCACAACCTCTTCGACATCGGCCGCATCATCGAGAAGATGGCCGGTGCCGTGGTCGGGAACGGTGTGGTGGGGGCGCTCCTGGCCGTGCTCATCATGTTCCTGTTCTTGCGGAACGTGCGGCCGACGCTCACCATCGCGGTGGTGATCCCGCTGTCCCTGTTGGCCACCTTCATCCCCATCTACGCCATCGGCGAGACCCTGAACATGATGACCATGGGCGGCCTGGTGTTGGGGATAGGCATGCTGGTGGACAACGCGGTCGTAGTCATCGAGAACATCTTCAGGCACATCGAGGAGGGTAAGGACCGCAAGGAGGCTGCCAAGGTCGGTGCCCGCGAGGTGGCCATGGCCATCACCGCCTCCACCTTCACCACCTCCGTCTCCTCCTCCGTCGTCACCTCCACCG
>CAZVHW010000097.1:0-3249 GCA_964626835.1 uncultured Enterobacterales bacterium | reverse complement strand
ATGGTGGTCTTCCTGCCCATCCTCTTCTCGAGGGGCATGGCCGGCCAGCTGGCTTCGGGGCTCGCGATCACCGTGGCGGCGGCGTTGCTCTCTTCGCTCTTCGTCGCCATCACCATCGTCCCCATGTTGAGCTCGGTGTTCTTCTCCACCCGCGTTCAGGGCGCGGTGCTGCACGACGGCAAGCGCTTCTCCAACTTCCGGAACTGGTATGCCCGGCGCCTCACCTGGTGCCTTGGCAACCGCTGGAAGACCCTGGCCGGCCTGGCCAGTATCGTCGTGTTTTCGAGCGGCATGGCCTACTTTGTAGGAGCTGAGTTCATGCCGTCAGCCAACGACCCGGTCCTCATGGGCAAGGTCAGCTTCCCGGTGGGCACCCCCCTCGAGGAAACCTCCGCCGCCAGCAAGCGCGTCGAGGAAGTCATCGGCCAGTTCTCTGACGTACTCACGGTCGGCGCCTCCCTGGGCATCGATGAAAACGACGCTGGCGCCGGCATGTCCGAGACCAATCCCTCCGGTGTGCACGAGGCCGTCGTCTTCGCCCGCCTCAAGGACCGCGACGAGCGTCAGATCAAGGAGAACGACGCCCTCAAAGCCCTGATCCGAGAGCACCTGCCAGATATCGAGGGCATGGACTTCATGTTCATGGACATGGGCGGCGGCATGGGCGGCAGCGTTCACCCCATCGACATCAAGCTCTATGGCGCCGACTTCGAGGCGCTCGAGACCTGGTCCAGCCGCATCGCTGCGGCCATCTCCGAGATCGAGGGCCTCGAGGGCGTGGACACCTCCATGCGCGAGGCCAAGCCCGAAGCTCACATCGTCATCGACCGGGCCAAGGCTGGCACCTACGGGCTCACCGTGGGCGGTGTGGCCAACACCATCAAGACGGCCACCCTGGGCACGGTGGCCACACGCTACCGTTCCGGTGGTGAAGAGCTGGATGTTCGGTTGCGGTACCACGAGAGCTTTCGCAACGGTCAGGACGCGCTGCGCCAGATCCAGGTACCGCTGCCCACGGGCGGGGCCGTGCCCTTGGCCCAGCTGGCCCACATCGAGGACGGCTTCGGTCCGGTACAGGTCGTTCGCCAGGATCAGTCTCGGATGGTCTCTGTCTTCGCCGATGTCGAAGGGACGGACCTCCGCACGGCGATGGCCCAGGTGGGCGACGTGCTCTCGCCCATCGAACAGCAGCTGCCTCAGGGCTACACCATCGACTTCGGAGGCCAGTACGAAGACATGATGTCTGCCTTCGGGCAGCTGTTGGCCGCCCTGGTCTTGGCAATCCTCATGGTCTACATGGTCATGGCTGCTCAGTTCGAGAGCTTCTCGCATCCCTTCAGCATCATGTTCACCATGCCCTTGGCCTTCGTAGGCGTGATCTGGGTTTTCCTTCTCACGGGCACCACCTTGAGCGTCCCCACGTTCCTGGGTGTGATCATGTTGGCGGGCATCGTGGTCAACAACGGCATCGTGTTGGTGGACTACGTCAACCAATTGCGCCGGGGTGGGGCCGATCTGATATCGGCGGCCATCGAGGGTTCGGCCACGCGCCTGCGCCCCGTGCTCATCACCTCCCTGACCACCGCGGGGGCCATGGTCCCCATGGCGGTCAGCACCCGAGAGGGTGGCGAGACGATGGCTCCCCTCGCGCTCACCATCATCGGCGGGCTCGCAGCCGCCACGGTGTTTACGCTCATCGTGGTACCGGTGGTCTACACCCTGGTGGACACGGCTTCTGCGCGGATTGCCCGATTCTGGCTCCGCCTGCTTCACGGGGAAGAGGGTTCCCTGGCGGGTGATCGAGGCCTCGCCACCCCGGGCCCCTGATGCTCGTTTCCAGCGACGCCGACCTATTGCCCTTCGTGTTCCAGGAACTCGATATGGTCGGGCACAGCGGGGGGCCGCGAGCATTGTCCAGTCAGCCGTTGCGGACGAGGTCCCGAGCCTGCTACCCTACTTCAAATCCTTGTAGGCGGTGAGCAACCGCACGGGGAAGACCATGCACCACAGCCTTCCTTCGTCAACCGCTCTTCTTCTTGCGTCCGCCTTTCTGTTGGCCGGAAACTGCAAGGAAAACGACACGGGGCCCGTGACCACGCCTGACTCCGAGGTCGAGGACACCTGGGTCGACTTCGTGGACGCGGACGCTGACGGTGTCACCGAGGCAGACGGCGACTGCAATGACGCCGATCCCAACGTATTTCCGGGCAACGAAGAAGACTGCAACGGGCAGGACGACAACTGCAACGGCGTCGTGGACGAGGGCTTTAGCGACACCGATGACGACGGCACCGCAGACTGTGTGGACAGCGAAGAGTGCGATGGTGTAGACAACGACGGTGATGGCACAGTGGACGAGGGCTTCGAGGACACCGATGGGAATGGCGTAGCCGACTGCGTCGAGCAAGAGATCTGTGACGGCGAAGACAACGACGGCGACGGCCTGGTGGACGAAGACTTCGACACTGACGGTGATGGCTACACACAATGTGGCAGCGACGACGAAGCCATGGACTGCGACGACACCAACGCCGAGATCAACCCCGGCGCCGACGAGGTCGAGGACGACGACATCGACAACGACTGCGACGGGCTGGTGGACGAGGGCGACTGGGCCGAGGGTGACATCGTCATCGTCGAGATCATGAGCAACCCCGAGTTCGTATCGGACGCATTTGGGGAGTGGATCGAGATCTTCAACGCCAGCGATCGGTCGCTGTACCTCAACGGCCTGCTCCTCACCTCCTCCGTAGACGACGACTACCACCAGATCACCTCCGACGAGCTGATCGTGATGGAGGCTGGCTCGATCGCGGTCCTCGGCGTGGACGAAGACTCCGGAACCAACGGAGACGTGTCGATCGACTACGAATACAGTGACGTCATCCTGTCGAACGAGACCGACGACCTCATCATCATGGCCGGCGACGTCGTGATCGACCAGGTCACCTGGGACGACGGCGCATCCATGCCCGACACTTCGGGCGCATCCATGTCACTCGACCCCTGGATCTACCAGGAAACCGATGACTTCATCCCCCACGAAGACAACGACACCGCGGAAAACTGGTGTGACTCGGTCATTCAGTGGTCCACCCTCTCCGACTTCGGCTCCCCTGGCGAGACCAACGAATACTGCCACAGCTGGGACCACGACGGCGACGGCCATACCTACGACGACGGTGACTGTGACGATGGAGACGACACCGTCTACCCAGGCGCGCCCGAGGTCGATCCCAGCTTGGACAA
>CAZVHW010000096.1:0-16700 GCA_964626835.1 uncultured Enterobacterales bacterium | reverse complement strand
CCACGCCCGAGAACTGGGAGACCTTCCACACCGACGAAACCATCAACATGGCGGGCCTGGTACACGACGAGCAGCAAGATCCCGACACCCTGGAGATCGTCTGGATCGCCCAACAGTCCAGCAGCGGCGCCATCGAGGTCATCTCCCAGGAAGACGCGGCACAGGACGGCACGGTAACGGCCTCCTGGCTCGACGAACGCGAGGAAGGCGGATGGGTCATCGAGCTGACCGCCATCGACGAGGACGACAACGAAACCAGCGCGGAGATCTACGTCAACATCACCCTGTCGGACGACCAAGTGCCTACGGCGAGCATCACCTCCCCCGCCAGCTACGACACCTTCTACAGCGAAGACACTGTAGAGCTGAACGGTGTGGTGGCCGACGTTCAGCAGGACGCCGAGACCTTGGCGATCCGCTGGATCACCACCGAGACCTCGTCGGGCCTGCCACGCACCATCTACGATGGCAGCCCGGCGCCCGACGGCTCCACCACGGTCGAATGGGTGGAACCCGAGGAGGGCAACTACGCCGTCAAGCTCGAGGTGTCCGATGACGACGGCTACGTCGGCTACGACGAGATCTACTTGATCGTGGGCAACATCGACGACGAAGACCAGGACGGCGACGGCTGGTCCCCCAACGACGGCGACTGCGACGACGCCGATCCCTCGGCCTACCCGGGGGCGGACGAGGTCTGCGCGGACGCCACCGACAACGACTGCAACGGGCTGGTAGACGACCGCGACATCGACGGCGACGCCCACATCGACGAGGACTGCGTCAACTACGACGGCACCTACCCCATCGATGACTGCGACGACAACGACTACAGCGTCAACCCGGACGCCATCGAGTACGAGGACGGCGCGGACAACAACTGCGATGGCAACGTCGACGAAGGCACGGACTCCTTCGACAACGACGGCGACTGCTTCTGTGTGGCCACGAGTTGTACCGGCTCCACCAGCTCGAGCTGCAGCTCGGTGAGCACCGGCGACTGCGACGACAGCGACGCGGGCGTCAACCCCGACGCATGGGACGAGCCGGACATGGACTACGTGGACGCCGACTGCGACGACATCGACGGTGACGCAGACGGCTCGGTCTTCCTCGACCCAACCAGCGGCAGCGACGGCAACACCGGGCTGTCCTCGGGCGACGCGCTCTACACACTCGACGCCGCCTACGACGCGGCAGACGCCGCCGGGCTGGATTGGATCCTCGTAGCGGACGGCTCGGTCAGCCTCTCGAGTGGCTTCGTCGAGGGCATCCACCTCGCAGGGGGCTACGACTCGGGTTCGTCCTGGAACCGCACGCCTACCGTCGTGCCCGAGGTCGGCGTCTCCGCTTCGGGTGAGACCATCTCGGGCTGGACCGCTGCCACCGAGTGGCAGCAGATCCGCGTCGAAGCGGCCTCCAACAGCGCCACGGGTGGGTCGAGCTTCGCCCTGCGCGTCCACAGCTCCACAGGTCTCTTGTTGGACAGCTGCGAGATCGCGTCGAGCAACGCCGGCAACGGCAGCAACGGTAGCAGCGGATCCACCGGAGGAAGCGGCTCGGCCGGCAGCACGGGGGATGACGGCTGTGAAGACTCTTCGGGCCTCTGCGACAGCTGCTCCGAGCCCGACGCCGGCACCGGCGGTTCCGACTGCAGCAGCAACAGCGGCGGCGCTGGTGGTGGCCCGGGCCACGAAAGCAGCAGCGGTGACTCGGGCAGCGCCGGGTCCGGAACGGGTGCTGGCTGTGGCGGCTCGGGCGGCGGCGGTGACAGCGCGGGCAGCACCGGGGGCTCTGGCTCCAACGGCGGCGCCGGCTCCAACGGCGGCGCGGGCTCGAGCACCGGCAGTTTCTCCACCTCCGGGTACACGGTCAGCTCCGGCTCGTCCGGCTCCTCCGGCAGCGCAGGCGGCGGTGCGGGCGGCGGCGGCGGGGGCGGGGGAGGAAACTCCTGGTGTGACTCCTATGGCGGCGCCGGCGGCGGCGGAGCCGGCGGAGCCTGTGGAGGTGGTGGAGGCGGAGGCGGCACCGGCGGCGGCGCGTCCGTGGCCCTGCTGCTCGTCTCCTCCAGCGTCGAGCTGATCGACTGCATCATCGAGACCGGCGACGGGGGCGACGGCGGCTCGGGCGGCTCGGGTGGCTCGGGCGGCACCGGCGGCAACGGCGGGGCGGGCGGCAACGGCGAAGACGACTCGGGCCGCGGTGGCGACGGCGGCGACGGCGGCGACGGTGGCACCGGCGGACACGGCGGCGGCGGAGGCGGCGGCCCCAGCGTCGGCGTGTACTGCTCCGGCTCCACCCTCGTCATCGACTCCGACACCAGCTACAGCCTCGGAGACTCCGGCACCGGCGGCTCGAGCAGCGGCTCCGACGGAAGCGACGGCCTGCAGACCGATACGAGCGGGTGTTAGCAAATCACGCTGGGAAGTGATCCCACCCCTTGGCCTCTACCTCGCTGGTCTCGCCATCGCGCTGCAGGCGCAACCCGGGCTCAGACTCGATGTGACCGCACGGTACGAGATCGATGCCGAGGGCTCTACGGGCAGCCCCCAGCAAGCCACGCTCGCGCTCCGCGGGCACCGTGAAGAGCAGCACGTAGTCCTCACCCCCGCTCAGAGGCCAGGAGTAGGGGTCGCCCTGTTGCAGCAGACCGTGCATCTCGACCATCGCGTCGCCCACGGGCAGGGCCTCGGCGACGATCCGCGCCCCCACACCGGAGGCCTGACAGACATGGTCCAGATCCTGTAGCAAGCCGTCGCTCACGTCGATCATGGCGGATGCCAGCCCGTGCTCGGCCAGCCAGCGGCCGAGAGCCACCTGGGGCTTGGGCTCGAGGTGGGCACGGAACAGCTCCCGACGCAGGGCCGGCGAGACCCGCTCGGCCAGGGGAGCGCCGTCGAGCAACAGCCACAAGCCGGCGGCGGAGCGACCCACCGGTCCACCGAGGTAGATGCGGTCACCTGGGCTGGCGCCACTGCGCAACACCACTTGCTCACGGGGGGCAACGCCCAGCAGCGTGATGCAGAGCAGGGCATCGCGGGCGGACCGGGAGGTGTCACCCCCCAGAAGGTCGACACCGTACTTCCGCGCGCAGGCCAGCAAGCCGTCTCGCATCGCCTCGAGGTACGCGCGATCCATGCCGGGTGCGAGCCCCCCCGCCACGAAGGCCGCGCGGGGCTCTCCCCCCATGGCCGCCACGTCGCTGATGTTGACCGCCATGGCCTTCCAGCCGAGCTGCCAGGGCGTGATGACCTCCCGCAGGAAGTGGACGCGCTCCACCAAGAGATCGGTGGTCACCAGCAGGCTGTGCTCGCCGTCCAGGTCGAGCACGGCGCAGTCGTCGCCGATGCCCTGCCGCACCCAATCGTGCCTGGGCTGCGCCGCCACGCGGAACAGGTCGATGATCTCGAACTCGCCCAGGGTCTGTCGGCTCATGCGCACGCTCCGTGATGCAGCCTGCCTATCCCGGCGCCATGAGACATCGAGCCGAGGCGTTGACACGGACAGGCCAGCAGGCCACCTTTCCGGATGCTCGGCTTCTTCCGATGGCTCGACCGTCTCATCGACCGCGTCCCGGTCTCTCCCCGCTTCTTCCGCTTCTGCGTGGTGGGCACCAGCGGCGCTTTCGTCAGCTTCCTCTCCCTGTGGCTGATCAACTGGATGCTTCCCGCGTCCTGGGGCGCCTGGGAGCACCGCGCGGCGCTGGCAGGGTCCATCATCATCGCCATCTTCACCAACTTCCTGCTCAACTACTACTGGACCTGGGGCGACACCGAGCGCGCCACCAACGTCACCGGCTGGCTCGCCAAGCTGGCCCGTTTCTACATGGTCTCGGCGGCCGCCGCCTCGCTGCAGTGGGCGGTGGCCGTGCTCCTCTACGAGCGGACCGGGCTGAACCGGGCCCTGCTGGACATGCTCGGGGGCGAACTGGGCAGGACCGCCCTCGTCAACGAACCCGGCCTCTACGTCGCACAGGCCCTGGGCATCCTCACGGCGATGTTCATCAACTACTTCGCGAACCACCTGTGGACGTTCCGGAACAAGGGCGTCGATTCTTCGTGACATCCACGCGGCACACCGCTCCCTGTAGGTGATTCACCCACCGGGAAGCACTCATGCCACGCCTCGCCACACCCGTTTTCCTCGTCGGTATCTGGCTCGCAACATGGAGCATCGCCCTGCTCGCTGCGGGTCGTGCCTACGGCGAACCTCTCTCGTCATCCAGCGGTGTGGCCCTACAGATGCCACGCCCCAAGGCCTGCCTCGGCGGGCTCGCCTTCGCGGACCTGGCCGACGACACCGGGTACTTCGCCCCAGAAGGCCTGAGCCAGGACGAGATCACCATGGCCATGGAGCGCTTCCTACCCACCCTCGAACGCTGCATCCCTGCAGGCAAGACCATCAGCGCCCAGCTCACGGTGCATGTCGAGGTGGCCTGCACGGGACGTGTCACGGAGGTCCGAACCGTGGAAGACGGTGACCTCTCCCCCAGCCTACGAGGCTGCATGGAGAACACCCTGCGCTACGCTGACCTACCGGCCCACGACGCTGCAGATGGCTTCGGCTTCGACTACCGCCTGCGGCTGATGTACATCACGCCGCCCAAGGGGCGCTAGCGCCCTCGTGGAACGTCGTTTTTTGCGTTTCCGACATTTTGCAATGTTGCCGCACTCCTGGTAGGGTGCTTTCGAAGGAGAGACTCGACGAGACACACCACCGCTCGGGGAGGGCGACGAGATGGAGAACGAACCTGTCAACGTGCCCGATCCCACCCGTGAGCTCGGCTTCGAGCCAGCCGATGTCCAGGGGCTCCGAGACCTGCTGAACCTGTACGAGCTGTTCCAGTGCGCGGCAGACCGCCTCGACCCGGCTCCTCCCGAGACCGGAGGCCCAAGCCCCCGTGGCCATGATCTGGCCGCCAAGGCCATGGGATTGCCGCTGGAGCTGGCCCTCGAGCTGGCGCGCTGGCGCCGGGGCGAGGTCGGTGCGCCGAAGATCTGGGCGGCGTTCGCGGCCGCCGGGCCCGAGGCGAGCCGGCTGGTGCGCGCCGGTGTCGGCCCCGAGGAGGACCCGGAAGATCCACGGGGCGCGGAGCGAGCCTGGCTCCGGCGGCTGCAAGCTGCCTGCCTCACGGACCTACCCTGCCTGCTCGACACCGAGCTGCCCCGGATCCTGACGCGGCGGCTGGTGCGACTGGAGCCCGGTATTGGGGGGGGGAGGCACGATATCGATCCCAAGGCGGCGTGCCGCGAGCTGGTGGAGCCGGTGATGAGCCAGGTCCGGGCCAGGCTGCGCCGTCGGGCCGTCCACCGCGGGAGAGATCCCGACAGTGAGGGGGTCCGCGAGGAGATCCAGACCGAGGTCGACCGCCTACGGAAGAAGCCCTGGCCCGACTTCGCCGCCGCCTGGTACGAGCTGCCATCGATGCTCGGCGAAGCCCTGGCCGAAGAGCTGGGTGCCTCCGCGCTGGACAAGCTCCTGCGAACGTCCGACAGCATCGGGGTGTCCAACGGGATCTACGAGGCGAGGGCGCGGGGGGACGACGACGAGGCGGTGATGGCCCTTGCGCAGAAGGCCCTGCCTGCGGGCAAGACACCTGAGTGCGGAGAGGTCTCCGGCCCGCCGCTCGTTCCCGTGGACCTGCCGGTCCCCGGGCCGGAACAGCTGCGCCGCACGACCGAGACCTGCACCCTGCGGGACACCATCCGGAGGAGCGACTCCTGCGAGAGCTGCGTACCTCCCCAGGGTGCCGATCCGATACGAGCTGCTCGGCCTACGATCGAAGGTGCGAACGTGCGTGTTCGTCAGCCGCAGCGCTGCCGGCATCTGTCGCAACAGGGGGCCCTCGTGCAAGGTGTCCAGGTGGAAGGGCACGGACCGCGAGCTGGGCCGTGAGTGCCGCTGCCCTTGGTGCCGACGACGCGGGTTCCCGAGGCGACCAACCCCAGCGCGTCATTCATGGAACAAGCGCCGCCTACCTGGGCAACAGGGCCGGCGCATCGCCCGTCCGGACATCGGCTCGCCACTCCATGGAGGCTCCTATTCCAACTCCTCCATCTCCTCTTCCTTCTCGAGCTTCCGCAGCCGTAGACCCGAGACCACGCCCGCCACGAAGAGCAGCAGCCCGCCGCACAGCCCAAAGAGAGCGCTGGAGAGGGAACAGAACATGCCCGCCAGCAGGCCGTACTGGATGGTCTGGGCCTGGACCACCGAGGCGATGGCCTCGCCGCCCACCGGGGAGCCGATGCCCACCATCTCTCCAGCGAGCCACGACGCGATGGCCAGGCCCGTGATGGTGGCACCGATGGACACGACGCCGCCGCCCCAGCCCAGCAGCTTGATGACCCGGGTGACGCGGTTGCGCGAGCGCGCCAAGGCGATGAGGTTGAAGGGTGCCAGCACGGCCACGCAGATGACGGCCAGGGTGGTGGGACGCCAGCCGAGGTCTACCCCGGCGGTGATGAGCTCGAGCTTGCTGTCGGCCGAGGCAGAGGCCACGGCATCGAACGCCAGTCGCCAACCCTGGAACGTGCCGACCAAGCCGATGCCGATGGCCAGGGCAGCCAGGTAGAGGCCCGCGCCCGGGAATTCAACGTGCCTGCCAAGACCGACGCGGACGAGCGTCAGGAAGCCACCGCACAGGACGAGCAGGATCACGGCCCAGGTGAAGGGTCCACCTTCGAGCATCCAGGAGACCATGGAGGCACCTCGAAACGGGTACTGAAACGTGCGAAGAGAAGGAACCCTAGCACGAGCCGCCGGCGGTTGCAGGGGTCATCACGGGGTCAGATCATTGACGGTGCCCCAGGCGTGAGCCACCCTGTGCGGCGGAGGTAGACATGACCCACTTCACGACCGCCATGACCACCCTGCTGGCCCTGGCCAGCGGACCCTGCAACCCTGTCGGCGACCTCGGACACAAGGATGACACGGGGGACACGTCCGACACCACCGACACCCAGGGCATGGGCCCCTGTGAGTCGGGCCTCTGCTCGCTGACAGTCACCGAGGCCACGGTCGAATGCGCCAGCGACACCACGTCGGCCCCCGTTCCCATCGAGGTCAACGCGACCGGTGCGGGCACCCTCGAGATCTGGCACCATCGCGTTCAGCAGGGCTGCTGCCCCGAGCTCGCCGTGACCGCCGAGCAGGACCTGCAGCGCGACAGCATCCACGTCGAGTACGACCTGTACGACGACATGTGCGACTGCATCTGCGACCTGGACGTGACCTACACGCTCAGTGACGTCTACAGCGGAACCTTCACCCTGTACGCCGCCGACGACAGCGTCGAGGTCACCGTCGAATAGGGGCTATGCCGCGCCACCGCATCCCGTAGGGGCGGGGTTGACCCCCGCCCGCAGCCACGCCACCGCATCACGTAGGGGCGGGGTTGACCCCCCGCCCGCAACTACGCTGCCTTCTTCGCGGGATCCAGATCCGCATCCTTGGTGAGCCAACCGCGGCAGATCCAGGCGATCACGGGGCCGGCGATGGCCCAGATGAAGAGCACGAACCACATGGCCTCGGGGCTCTCCCAGAAAGACATCCCACCCGCTGCGATGCGCTCGCCCACACCCTCGGGGCACCACTTGAGCAGCATGTGACCCGACATCAGTCCCACGACGGTCTTGGCCAGGAACCAGGGCAACATGCTCATGCCCAGGTAGGAACCCTCCATGCCCTTGGGCGCGATGGCGGCGCTGTACTCGTTGAGCTTGGGGCTCCACAGGATCTCGCCGATGGACAGCACGACGAGCATGACCACCGACATGTTGAAGTAGCCCGAAGCCATGTCCGCCCCGAACCAGCCCCAGGGCATCATGAGCACCAGCAGGGAGAGGCTGCTGATCACCGCTCCGAAGATCAGCAGCTTGAACACGTTGAACCGCCCCACGATGGGGATGGTGAGCACGATGCCCACGACGATGCATATGGGGTTGACCGACTGCAGCAGGCCCATCTGCACGTCCGGCCCGATCACCCGCAACCAGTACTTGGGCAGCAGCAGATACATGTACGGGAACACCGCGCGCACGCCCAACACCACCACCATCAGCACCAGCAGTCGGTGGAAGGCCTTCTGCCCCATCACGGTGCGCAGGATCTCGAGGGCGCCGAGCTTCTCCGCCTTGGACTCCTTCTCGCCCTTCTGCGCGAGTGCGCCCTCTTCGGCCTCTTCTTCGCCTTCGCCGACCGCCTGCTCGAGGTTCTTGAGCAGCAGCGCGCCCGTGAGCAGGCTGAGCACGCCGCAGCCAGCGCCCACGACGAAGATGAAGCTGTTGTCAAGCTCGAACCACAGCCGCACGCCGTCGATGACGAAGTAGCCCGCCGCCACGCCGCCCAGGTTCATCACCAGGTACCAGAAGCTGAAGCTCGCAGACCGGCTGCGCTTGGTGCTGAAGCGCTGGTTGGCGGACTGGAAGACCGTGATGCTCATGGCCAGCCCGGGCGCGGTGAGGATGAAGAAGGCCGCCGCCAACCAGGCACGGCCGGGAACCCCGTCCCAGAGTCCGAAGACGGCCACCCCCACGCGCGAGATCGTCTGAATGCCGATGGCGACAAGGATGGACTTCTTGATGCCCAGCGAGTCGGTGACCGCACCGCTCACCAGCAGGGTGAGGGTGACCAGCACGGTCATCACCGTCACCACGTAGCCGGCGTTGATGTCGTCCAGGCCCGCCGTGTCCGTGAAGAACACCACGCCGATGCCGATGAAGGCGAAGTAGGCGCAGGAGTCCAGGAAGTTGATGATCTGGATGGCCCAGTACTCGCGGGGATTGTCCTTGAGGACCCCGAAGTCCTTGAAGTACTGAAGCATCAGGTCGAGGGCGCCACGGGGGGCGGCGGGGGCGGCTTGGGCCACGGTGCTCTCCTCGGGGGGCGTCTAGGGAGTGGCGAAAAACCAGCTGTCGTCGACGCCCGCAGTCCCGCTTTCATACCACAGCAGGCACCTCGAGAGCCCTACTCGATGCGGAACACCCGCGCCCTGGCCAGCGCCGCCTCGGACACCGGCAGGCTCAACCGGCCGGCTTCGGCCGTGACCTCGAGGTACTCCACACCGCCGGCACGCAGGCTCCCGTCGGCATCGTCCCAGGCCTGCACCACCGGCCCGTCCAGCTGCAGCCAACCGTGGATGTTGGCGTAGGTGTCCACACCGTAGGAGTAGCCAGTGAGGGGGTCTTCGACGCGCTCCTGGAAGTTGTAGACCGGATCGTCGTTGAGCCCGCGACCGCTGACCACCAATGCCGTGAAGAAGTCCATCGCCAATTCGGGGAAGCTGCCCCCGGTGCTGACCTCCACGCCATCCACACCGGACTCGGGCACCGAGAAATAGCTCCGGGTCCAGGTGATACCCCCAAGATCCTCGAAGCTGCCGTCCATGTTGATCTGCATGCCACCCTGCTGCTCGAAGAGGTAGCGCAAGAACAGGTAGGCACCGCCCCGCAAGGCTCCATCGCGAGCCTCGTCGTAGTAGTCGGAGCCCCGGAACAGGTCGTTCAGGCTGACGGCCTGGATGCTGTAGTCCTCGGATCCGTAGGTCTCGGTCATGTCCAGGGCCGAAGCCCAGACGTACTGGTTGCCGTTGTTGTAGCCCGTCAGATCCTGCGCGAGGGCCGACGTGCCTTCCGTGATGTAGATGTTCTCGTCCAGGCCGCTCGCATCGTTGAGCAGCACCTTGTGGTAGGCGTAGATCAGGTGGGCGAGCTCGTGAGCCACCGTCTCGGTGATGCCACTGGCCGAAGAACGGCTGTCGTCGGGATCGACGTAGCCAAGGTAGACGATCTCGTGGCCGTGCCCGTAGCCGTAGCAGCCCTCGGTCACCCCGATGTCGCACCAGGTGACATAGGCCGCGGCACCGTACATGTTGACCGTGTAGGTCAGCAACACCCACAGCTTGCCGTCCTCGTCGACATCGGACTCCTCGCCGAAGAGCACCCGCTCCCGCGGCAGCACGATCTGCTCGAGCTGCTCGATGACGTCGGCCATGATGTCCTCGTCCACCGACCCGAACTCGTTCTCGGTGGTCTGGTCCTCCCAGACCACCAATTCGTCGGTGACCTGGATCGCCTCGGCCGTGATGTCCACGTAGCGGGTGCCGTTGTAGACCTCGAAGGTCGTGGAATCCCCTAGCTCGGTGCGCATGATGGGATGGTGCCCCGCGGGGATAGGGCGTGGATCGGCGGGCGTGACGACCTTCGCGGCGCTCGCGGCGCCGCCGTAGCCGTGCTCCGTACCCGTGGCCTCGTCGGTGCTGGTCAGCACCACCACGTAGGAACCCGGCTGCACCAGATCCACCCACACCTCACCCCCCTCGGTGACCATGTCGGCCACGCCGCCAACCACGAGATCGGCGTAGCCTGCCGGCACCGTGTCCGTATCCCCGGTCTCACCGGTGTCGGGCTTGTTGTCGTCGTCGTTCTTGCAGGCGGCCAAGCCCAAGGCGAGCAGCGAGAGTGCAAAGAGCGAGCGCATGGAGACCTCCGTCGAGAGCCAGGCCGCTGGTATCGCGGCGACCGCTCACGGGCTTCGAGCGGGGCCAGGTCCAGGGCTGCCGAACATCGATGTTCACACCGCTCGAAAGAGCCCCTATCGATGTTCACCCGCACTCAGCGAGTGCCTCACCTCCCCATCAGATCCGCCAAGATCGCAACGCCGCGCCTCGTCTTCTCCGGGGTCTCACAGGTGAAACAGAGGCGCACGTGGGTCTGCCAGTGGTGGCCGAAGCTGGACCCGGGGGCCAGGAGCAGGCCGCGATCAACGCAGCGCTCCATGAAGCCCAGCAGGCCCCGCTCGTCGCACCACCGGCCCACATCGAGGAACAGGAAGGTACCACCCTGGGGCCGGGGGACGCCCAACGCGTCGGCCGCGCGTTCCCCCTCTTCGCGGTAGGCATCGCGGGCCGTGAGCAGCCAGTCGCCGCCTCGCTCGAGGGCCTGCAGGGCCGCCGCCTGTGCCGCGCTCGAGGGCGTGTACACCAGGTGGGTGGCGATGCGCCGGGCCCGACGTACGACCGCAGCCGGCCCCACCAGGTAGCCGCATCGGTTGCCGGCGTGGCCGTAGGCCTTGGAGAAAGACCACGTGCCGACGGTGCGCTCCGGCGCCAGGCTGGCCATGGGCACCCACGCGCCCGTGTAGGCGTAGTGCTCGTAGACCTCGTCGGAGAAGATCCAGAGCCCGTGCTGGCGAGCGAACTCCGCGACCGCCTGGAGCACCTCCACGGACAGCAGCGCTCCGGTCGGGTTGTTCGGGGAGTTGAGGTAGACAGCCGTGGTGCGAGCGGTACGGGCCGCCTCGAGCCCCTCGAGCACGGCCGTGACGTCGTGCGCCCGGTCGTAGCAGGGGACATCCACCGGAACCGCCCCGCGAGACTGCACGATGCCGCGAATGAGGGGCCAATACGGAGAGCAGAGCAACACCTCGTCCCCCGGGTCCAGCAGCGCGCCCACCGTGGCCGCCAAGGCGCCCGTGCACCCGGCCGTGACCAGCAGGTTGTCTCGCCCCACCCACCCGAGGCCCACCATGGCCCGGATGCGTGCCACAAGCGCGTCCCACAGTGGGGCCCAGCCGGCCGGGTCCGCGTACCGATGAAGGTCCGGATACGCCTCGCTGGCGAGATCCTCCATCAAGCTCCCGGCGACGGGGCGCAACCAGGTGTCCCCGACATGCAGGGCCAGTAACTCATCCCTGAAACACTGGATTCGAGGGCCGAGTTCGCCAAACAGGCTCGAGGTCATGGCTCGAGCGGCACGTGAAGCTTCCGGAAAGGGCATGGCAGGTCCTCACGAAGTCAGGTAACGGGGGGGCTTCGGCCTGGCCCGACCACGCAGAGAGCTTGCCATGGAGCTTCGTCTACCCGATCCCCTCATGCCCCTCGCCTCCCTGGCCTACGACCTCTGGTGGTGCTGGGACGAGTCCGCCCGTGAGCTGTTCAACGACACCGATCCGGAAGGCTGGAGCCAGTCGCGACACAACCCCGTCGTCATGCTTCGACAGATCTCCTACGCCCGCGCCATGAAGCTCGCAGAGAGCGAGGTCTTCCTCGACCACCTCGAAGAAGTGATGCAGCGTTGGCGCGTGGTCCACGCCGAGGACTACGACCAGCTAGCCACCATCCGTGGCGCCGACGAGCAACACCCAGCGGCCTACTTCTGCATGGAGTACGGCATCCACGAGTGCCTGCCCCTGTACTCCGGGGGCCTGGGCATCCTGGCGGGCGACCACCTCAAGTCCGCCTCCGACCTGGGCATCCCCCTGGTAGCCGTGGGCCTGTTCTACCCAGAAGGCTACTTCGAGCAGAGCATCGACAACGGCCAGCAGCACGCCGACTACCGCAGGGTCGACCCCGACGAGCTGCCCATCCGGCCCGTGATGAAGGACGGCAAGCGCCTGCTCATCGACGTGCCGGAGAACCACTCCTCCTACCAGGTCCAGGCCTGGGAGGTCCAGGTCGGGCGAATCAAGCTCTTCCTGCTCGACGCTGGCATCAAGGGCGCCTCGTGGTGGCACCAGCAGTACACCCGCCGCTTGTACGGCGGCAACAACGACACCCGGATGGCCCAGGAGATCCTGCTGGGCATCGGCGGAGTCCGACTGCTACGGGCCCTGGGATACGATCCGGCGGTCTTCCACATGAACGAAGGCCACGCAGCCTTCCTCGGCTTGGAGCTCATGCGCGAAGGCCTGGCGCGCGGGCTGGCACCCGAACAAGCCCTGCGCGACGGCAAGCGCAAGACCGTCTTCACCACCCACACCCCCGTGCTCGCCGGCCACGACCGCTTCACTTGGGACCAGATCCAGGCCAACCTGGCTGGCTACCGCGAGCAAATGGGCCTCCCCGGCGGCTTCTTCATGGACCTGGGCCGTACCCGCCCAGGCGACGTGGGCGAGCCCCTGTGCAACACCATCCTGGCCCTGCGCACCAGCCGCGCGGCCAACGGTGTCAGCCGGCTGCACGGCGAGGTCTCGCGCGGCATGTGGAAGGAGCTGTACAACACCGGCTACACCTCCCCCATCGGCGGCCGCGTCAAGGCGCCCGCGGCGGCCCCGATCGGCCACGTCACGAACGGCGTCCACCCAAAGACCTGGATGTCCCGCACCTTCGAGCAGATGCTGGAGCGCTGGTCGCCAGGCTGGGACAGAGCTTGGATGAGTCCGTCCGCGTGGCGCCGCGCCGTCGAATCCATCCCCTCCGAGGCGCTGTGGGAAGCCAGGCGGGCGGCACGCCGCACCCTCGTCGAGTGGCTCGTACACAAGGGCATGCCACGCCTCGATCCCGAAGCCCTCACCATAGGCTTCGCTCGTCGCTTCGCCCCCTACAAGCGCGCCAGCCTCATGTTCCGGGATCCCGACCGCATGGCCGCCATCCTCGACAAGGGGCCGGTCCAGCTCGTGATCGCGGGCAAGGCGCATCCAGCAGACCTCCGTGGCCAGTCCCTCATCGCCGAGATCGCGGACTGGGCCAAGGACCCTCGCTTCGAGGGTCGGCTGGTGCTCCTGCCCAACTACAACATGAAGGCCGGCCGCCTGCTCACCCAGGGCTCCGACCTGTGGCTCAACAATCCCCGCCGCCCCTACGAAGCCAGCGGTACCAGCGGCCAAAAGGCAGCCCTGCAGGGTGTGCTCCAGCTCTCCATCCTCGACGGCTGGTGGGCCGAAGCGTGGGACGACACCCACGGCTGGGCCATCAAGCCGAAGCAGCAGAGCTCGGTGGTCCACGAACAAGACGCCAACGACGCCCAGGCCCTCTACGCCACCCTCGAGAACTTCGTGGTCCCCTCCTGGACCACCCGCAACAGCGCGGGCATCCCGACCACCTGGGTTGAGCGCATGCGCAACAGCATCGCCGCCTGCCTGCCCGACTTCGACAGCCGGCGAATGGTGGCGGACTACGTGAAGATCTACAGCGACGACTAGGCCCTACGCCCACTCCACCCGCTCCAGGAACGCCATCACCCTCGGGTTCACCACCTCGGGCGCCTCGAGCATGGCGGTGTGTGTCCCGTCCTGCACCTCGAGAAAGTCCACGTCGGGGATCTCGTCGCGCATGGTGCGGGAGAGCTCGGCGGGGGTAAAGGTGTCCATGCCGCCAGCCACCACCAGCACCGGAACCCGAATGGCCGGCAGCACGTCCCTGGCGCTGTGCTCGATAGCGGCCAGCGCCAGGCGCAGACCCGTCGGGACGTGGACGATGGTCTGGTGGTCGTAGAAGGGCTGCATCAGCGGACGCGATGCAGCCGTGGAGCGCATGGCCTTGGCCACCGGATGCACCAAGGGAACGTGGAAGATGGCGTGCCAGACGTGGTTGGTCAGGCGAGGGGCGCGGCGCACCAGGTTGCCCATGGTGGCGCGCCAGAAGACGTCGGGAACGGCCAGGCCGTAGAAGGTGCCGAGCGGGTTCTCGTAGGGACCGTTGAACGCCATCAGGGCCTGAATGCGCTCGGGATAACGACGGTAGGCCTCGAAGGAGATCTGTACCCCCAGGGACAGCCCAGCCACCACCGCGCGCTCGATGCCGAGGTGGTCGAGCAGGGCCACCACGTCGCGGGCACAGGCCTGGATGGTGGCATGGGATGGGTCGATGGGGGGCTCGGACCCTTCGTGGCCCCGATGGGCGAAGCCGACGATGCGGTAGTGGGGGGCCATGACCCGATGCAGGAACAGGTAGTACGACTCGGTGCAGAACAACCCGTTGAGGAACAGCACCACCCGATCCGAAGAGAGGTTGCCGACCTGGTAGAACGCCAGCCGGGTGCCGTCCCAGCTGGTAAACGATGGACGATCGGGGGCCTTGGAAGAGCACCACTTCATCGACGGACTTCCTGTCGTAGGTGGAGACCGCTTCCTATCCCGCTGCCGCCCCCCATCGCTTTACGAGACCCGGCCACACGAGTAGGCTTGCCCGGTGAAGCGCGCACGAATGTCACCCGACAGCCACCGAGATCCATGCAGCGTAGCAACGAGGACCACCGCCGGCTGGACCCGCCGCGACCAGCCCGACAGCCCCGACCAGCCCGGGCCGCACGCCTGCTCCTGCTGTCCGTCGGCCTCCTCGCCTTGACGTCGGGGCCCGTCAGCGCCCAGGACGGAGACGTCGAACAGCAGGAACCAGCCGACGCAGAGCCCACCGAGCCCACGCTGACGGCCGAACAGGCCGAACAGGCCGAACAGGCCGACGGTCCAGAGGCCACCGCAGGTGGCATGCCCGCGCAGCTCGACCTGGGAGGGCTGCCGCCCTTGCTCCCTCCCGAGCTCGAGCACTTCGAGCAGGTCCCCTACCCCAGCGGCCTGGACCACGGGCGGATCGAAGTACAGCTCTACCTGCTGGTGGACGAGCACGGCGCGGTAGAGGAGATGCTCGGCGTGGACGGCCCCGAGCCCTTCGCCAGCCTCGCCGCCTGGGCCGGACCTCGGTTGCGCTTCAGTCCAGCCCTCGAGCTGGGACAGCCCGTCGCCGTGGAGCTGCCCTTCACCTACGTCTTCGAGCAACCTCTGGTAAACCTGCGGGGTAGCCTGAGCATCCACGGCACTCGGCACCCCGCCATGGGCGTCGAGGTCGCTATCGGTGACCGCACGGCCATCACCGACGACGCCGGACGTTTCGAGCTGCGCAACGTGGCGCCCGGCACCTACGTTGCTCGGGCCACGGATCCCGAGGTGAACCTCGATCCCATCGAGTTCCGCATGGAGCCCGGCGAAGAAGTGGAGCTCGATCTCTGGGCGCAGGTGGAGTGGGAAGATGGCGAGCTGGTCGGCACCTACCAGCGCCGCCGCTCCCAGGCGGTGCGCCGCACGTTGACGGCCCGAGAGGTAGCCACCACGCCGGGCACCATGGGCGATCCCGTGCGCGCGGTGCAGAACCTGCCCGGCGTGGCCCGCTCGCCCCTCGATGCCGGCTGGCTGCTGGTGCGCGGTGGCGACCCCGAGGACACCGGCCTGTACCTGGACGGCATCCGCGTTCCGCTAGTCTACCACGCCATGGGGCTCACATCGGTCCTCCCACCGGCCCTGGTCGACCGCGTGGAGTACCACCCCGGCGGCTACGACGTGCGGTATGGACGCGCCACCGCGGGGGTCGTGGACCTGCGCACCCGGCCGGTGCATGGCCAGGGGCTCGAGGCCCAGGCGGCGGTGGACATCATCTCCTCGAGCGTGTTTCTGAGGGCGCCCGTCGGCAAGAAGCGCAAGACCGGCGTAGCGGCCGGCGTGCGCCGCTCCTACCTGGACACCATCCTGGGGGCCGCCGCCGGCAGGGGCTGGTTCGGCCTCGAGGAGGGCGCCGAGGACATCGCTCCCCGCTACTGGGACTGGCAGGTCCGCGTGGACCGCAAGAAGGTAGGGCTGTTCGCCTTGGGGTACGACGACCTGCTCAACACCGCCCAGTCCCTGGACGAAAACGTCGTCATCCACATGGGCACCCGCCGCCTACACGGCCGCTGGGAGCACCGACTGTGGGGCAAGTCCCTCGAGGTCACCCCGGTGCTGGGCTACGACTGGCACCGCCTCTCCTACCCCGGCTACGACGATGGGCGCACCAAGTCGGTGTACGGAACCCGAGCCGAAGTGGTGGACGAAGGCAACGGTCCCTGGGGCTGGTCCGCTGGCCTGGACTGGGAGACAGGGCGCTACCGCGTCGAGGTCGAGACCGACGAGCATCCCGCAGGGGTAGACGTGGACAGCGGTTTCGCCTCGGTGGACCC
>CAZVHW010000095.1:0-16951 GCA_964626835.1 uncultured Enterobacterales bacterium | reverse complement strand
CTCCCCACCGATGCTCTTCATTAGGTCATCGACCTTCTTCTTGAGACCGCGCACCTTGCGATCCCAGTCGGTGTAGACGCCATCTGGGTCAGGGTATGTGCTCGGCCAGATGTAGGAGCAAAGCACCTTCCGGCTGACGAACACGTTCGTGTTCGTGGCGAGGCATTCCAGGAACCGCTGGGGCAAGGAGCCCCGCTGCGGGAACTGGAGCGCCGCACCCTGGTACCAGTACCGGTTCCCGGGGGGATCGAGAACCAGTGCATAGCGAGGCCAGAGCCAGGACCCGGGGTCAGGAACCGGGAGGCGCCGCTGGTAGACGAACTCCCCGAGATCAAGCCGGAAGTGCCCATCGCGGTTCCAGTGCGCGATCCGGTCGAGCGGCAAGAGTTCTATGTGAAGTGAACGAGCAAGGTCACGAGCCACCACGCCAAGGCGCTGCTCTACTGGCATGAGCAGCGCCACCGCAACGTCCCCCTCACGACGCCTTGCCGTGTGCAGAAGCGACTCCAGAGCATCGCCGTCCGACCGGGTGAGGTAGAACACGACTCGCTCCGAGTCGAAGGTCATCAGACCGACACGCACATCGGCCCCACGACGCCACGCCCGCTCACTCTCTCCGTAGGCCAGAGCGATGCCGTTCTCGGGCAACGACAACGCCCTGGCCACGAGTCGAGCCAGATTGCGCCACTCGAGTCGCACCAACACCCGATCCTCTTGCCGCAGCAGGACCCTTTCACACCGCCCCTCGGGGCAGACCGCTGCGAGGTCGCCGCTCGGATAGACAATGACGCGCCGGTAGCAGCCCGAACGATTCGGAAGGCCGCAGGGCCACGCATCGGACAGCCGGGACGTGGGGGCCATCAGCCCTCGCACAACTTCGTACTCGCCGCCCAGGACTGCTCGCCATTCAGGGGCGAGCGCCATCAGGTCTGGCCATTCGCGCAGCAAACCCCACAGATTCGGCGTACGCCTACCCGTCATCGTCTGTCGATGGCCCCCGCGCGAATCCCCGGCGCTGGAGCCAGGTGTCGAGGACGATGCTGTCCTCGTTCCTCGTGTAGCGCGCGATGTTCGGAGGCCGAACGGTCAGGCTCCTCGGACTGGCCACGTTGGTGAACTTGACCTGGAACTTCGCGAGCCGAAGCGGCTTGCCCTCCAGGCTCCACTCGCGCTCATCCAAGGCCGCCAGGTAGTCCGTGGCCTTGCGAATCTCCATTTCCTTGTAGGCGCCACCCCGCCAGATGTGGACCTCTACGAGCCGAACCTCCTCGATGGTCGGGAAGTCCGAGCACACCACGGCATCCAGCCCCTTGCCGAGAGGATCGAGCGTGTACTTCCCGTCTTCGTTGAAGTAGTCCTTACTGCCGAAGAAGTGCAGCCCCCACTGCTCGCGGTACTGCCTCTTCTCCCCGACAGATCCCGCGTTCACTCGCAACTCGTTGAGGACAGGGTCGAACACCACGACATCGTACTTCTCGGGTCGAACGAAACTCGGCTCCGTCTCTCCATCCTGGCCGATCACCCCCCGCCGGTCCATCGGCTGCCCATGGCGAACGAGAAACCAGACCCCATCGTCGCGGTGGTACGGCAGCACCCGCGTGTGGCGGCCACGCTTCTTCTTGTCGAAGAAGTCGTCGAGCGTGGTCCGCAACGGAGCCAGCATCGCTTCGCTGGTGTCGGGCGTGGCCACAGGTCCCTCACCAGGGTTGCAGTAGTACTCGAAGGACTGGGGCCGCTGCAGGTAGCGTTCAGCGTGGAGGGATTCGAGCAGGTCCTGGTCCTGGAGCCAGACCTTCACTGCCACGTCAGCCGGTGAAGGCTCATCCCCCACGTCGATGATCAGCCCCTTCTCCTCGATGGCGTCGAGGGCCTTGTCCATCCCTTCGGTCGTGGCCATCTCGCTGATGATGTACAGCGCGTCGGCGAGTTCGTCGGGAAAGCCAATCGTGGGCTTCACGAGCACCGCGCGAAGGGCGTCGTAGTCGAAGTCGTCCCCATCGGCGCCAAGGTCAACCCCTCGTCCACCGAGGTAGCCGCCTTCGTCGTGAGCCTGGAGAAGCGCCACCAGGCTCGGATAGTCCACCGCCCTCAGGGTCGAAACCTGCGAGAAGTTGCGTAGATTCAGCGTACTCATGGCTCCCCCACCTCCGACGGGGACGCCCCACTTGACACCGCAAAGGCGCTGCCAGGGGCTCATTTTCATAACCCCCTGGCCAACGGTGGGTGGATTACGTCAAATTGCCCAGGCCCCCTCAGCCCGCGAGGGCCCATCCATGACGAAACGCTCCGGCCGCCGCACCCCCACGCGCGCCTCCCGCCGCAAGAAGGCCAAGCCCAACCCGCCGCCCATGAGGCAGGCGGTGCTCTACGCCCGTGTGTCCTCACGGGAGCAGGAGCGAGAGGGCTTCTCCATCCCCGCCCAGCGCGCCCTGCTCACCCGCTACGCCGAGGACAACGGCCTCCACATCATGGAGGAGTTCGTAGACGTGGAGACCGCCAAGGCCACCGGGCGGCTGGCCTTCGACCGCATGGTGGCCTTCCTGCGCCAGCGGCGCGCCAGCCTGCCCGTGGTCCTGGTGGAAAAAACCGACCGGCTGTACCGCAACCTCAAGGACTGGGTGACCCTCGACGAGATGCAGGGCCTCGAGGTCCACTTGGTCAAGGAGGGCATCGTCCTCTCCGACGACTCCCGCTCGTCCGAAAAGTTCGTCCACGGCATCAAGGTGCTCATGGCGAAGAACTACGTGGACAACCTCTCCGAAGAAGTCCAGAAGGGCATGAGGCAGAAGGCCGAGGAAGGCTACTGGCCTAGCTCCGCGCCCCTCGGCTACGTCAACCGGCGCGTGGACGGGCGCAGCCGCATCGCCCTGGACACCGAGCGCGCCGACCTCGTGCGCCAGCTGTTCGTGCTCTACGACGCGGGCACCCACGCGGTGAAGGATCTGACGCGCTGGGCGCTGGACAACGGCCTGCGCGGCAAGCGAGGCGGCAAGATCCAGGCCAGCACCATCCACCACGTCCTGCGGAACCCGATCTACGCGGGCGAGTTCTACTGGGCGGGCCGCCTCTACCGGGGGCGCGACCCCATCATCGTGACCAGGGAGCTGTGGGAGCGGGTGCAGGACCGCCTCGACGGCCACCCCTACACCCGGGGCAACAAGCGCGAGTTCGCCTACACCGGCCTGCTCACCTGCGGGCACTGCGGAGCCGCCATCACCGCCGAGATCAAGAAGGAGCGGTACATCTACTACCACTGCGCCCAGCGCTGCACGAAGGAGCCTTTCGTCCGCGAGACGCGACTGCACGAGCTGTTCGCCGAGATCGTGCGCCCGCTCAAGCTGCCCGAGCACCTGCGCGAGCTCTTCGGCAAGGCCCTGCGCGACTCTCGCCGCGACATCGCCGCAGAGACCAGCGAGCGGCTGGCCGCGGCCAGGGAGCGCATGGACCGCTTCACCCACCTGATCGACGCCGCCTACGAGGACAAGCTGGAGGGCAGGATCGACGCCGCCTTCTTCCACCGCAAGCGGGCCGAGTGGGAGGAAGGTCGGGCGGTCGCCATGCGGGAGATCGAGCGCCTCACCCACGCCAGCACGAAATCCCTCGACATGGCGGTGCAGGTGTTCGAACTCGCAAATCAGGCTTACGACCTGTTCATCGAAGAAGAGCCCCAGGAACGGCGCGCGCTGCTGGAAGTGCTGCTATCGAACTGCGAGATGGCCGGCGGCGAGCTGACCCCCACATACCGAAAACCCTTCAATCTTCTCGTGGAATTGGCGAAGTCCACCACAGAGAACGCCCCCCCTACCGGCGATTCGGAGGGAGGGCGTCCAATATGGTCGGGGCGACTGGATTCGAACCAGCGACCTCCTGCTCCCAAAGCAGGAGCGCTACCAGACTGCGCTACGCCCCGGATCCCGCCCGAAATAGCACCGAGTCCGCGAGGTGGCAATACCCCAAGGCCCGTGCTGGTAGGATGCGGGAATCATGTCTCACCCCTTGCTCCTCGATCTGCTCGCCGAGCACCCACCCCGCGGGGTCCTGGAGCACCTCGAGGGCTGCGCTCGCTGCCGCACCGAGCGCGCGATGGGGTTCGCGGCCCACACCCTCTCCCCCGGCGCGACCTTCGACGAGCTGAGCCGCAGCGTCACGCTGGCCAAGGGCCCCTCGGTGCCCGCGCTGCACGAACTGGCGGTCGGCCCAAACGGTCAGTCGGCCCTGACGACGGATCCCGAGACCGGCGAGACGGCGGTGCTCAAGCGCCTCCTTCCCGAGCGACTCGCAGACGGGGGCGAAGCGCTGGTCCTCCCGCAGGTCGCCCACCCCACCCTGGCCCGCGCCAGGGTGCTGGACTCCAGGATGGGACTGTTGCTTCGGGACCATGTCGAGGGGCAGGACATCCTGGGCTGGGCTGACACGAATCCGACGGAGGGAGCCTGGCTCGACCTGTTCGCAGGCGTCGCCATTGGGCTCGGCGCCATGCACGCGGCGAACGAGGTGCACGCCAACCTCACGCCCACGAACCTCTGGGTGCAGCCCAGCGGTCAACCCGTCCTGGTCGACCCCCTGCCCCACGGGGTGATCGGCTGGGTCCACGATCTCCGGGCGCCCGAACTGGAGCCCGAGGACCGGGGCACGCCAGCATCCGACCTCTGGGCCTTCGGGGCCGCTCTCCGACAGGCCGGAGCGCAGGCTGGCGCGGTGCCACCCTGGGTGGGGGAGCTCTGCCGCCGCCTCTTGGATCCCGACCCGGCCTCGCGGCTGTCGGGGGCCGAGCTGCTTCGACTCGGCCTCGAGCGCTCCCAGCGAGGCGTCCCCTGGAGGAGCCTGGGCCTGCTGGGCCGCGGCGGCATGGGCGAGGTCCACCTAGCCCACGATCCCGGCCTGGATCGCACGGTGGCTCGCAAGAGCCTGCGACCGGACCGACGGCGCCACGAGCGGCGTTTCCTGGACGAAGCGCGCATCACGGCGCGGCTGCAGCACCCCGGCATCATCCCGGTGCACGCCTGGGCCGGCTCGAGGATGGCCGCCCCTGCTACGTGATGAAGGAGGTGCTGGGCCGCACGCTCCAGGAGCTGGTGCAGGACGGCGATCTCTCCCTCGAGCGCCGGATGGAGATCTTCCAACGCATCTGCGAGCCCATCGCCTACGCCCATTCCCTGGGCGCCATCCACCGGGACATCAAACCCGCCAACGTGATGGTCGGCACCTTCGGCGAAGTGCTGGTGCTGGACTGGGCCTGGTGAAGGTCAAACCCGGCAGCGACGAGCGGCCCGGTGATCAGCCCGCCATGCAAACCCTGGCTGGCTCGGTAGTGGGCACGCCTGCCTTCATGGCGCCGGAGCAAGCCCGGGGTGAGTCGGTGGGGCCAGCCGCGGACGTCTACGCCCTGGGCGGCGTCCTCTACTACCTGCTGACAGACCGGACGCCCTACCAAGGGGACAGCGCCGTCGAGGTGCTCGATCACTTGCTGCTGGAACCGCCACCCCCACCCTCCGACATCCGGCCGGACACACCACCCGAGCTCGAGATCCTCTGCCTGCACGCCATGCGGCGCGATGCCACGGGTCGCTTCCCCGACGCCGGCGCGCTGGTGCAGGCCCTCGAGGTAGCCCTGGCCGACTGGCGGGCACACGCGGGTTCCCGCGCTCTGGCGGACAAGGCCCTGCCGTGGCTCGACACCCTGCGCCAGGCCGCAGAGGAAGACAGCCCCGGGGGCGATCGGGTCGGAGAGGCCTGGGACGCGCTTCGCTCGGGCTTGGAACAGGCACTGGCCCTGTGGCCGGCCAACACCCAGGCCCAGGAAGCGCTCGACGAGGCCCGCAGCCTGCTCGAGCAGTGGACCCGCGCGGAGAAGCGCGGCCTGCCCCGAGACGAGCCCGATCCCATGGCCGAGGGCGTGCTCCTGGACGCCATCACGCGGGGCGAGCGCCTGGCTGCCCTCATCCGCTTCGTGGTGGGCTGCATGGGCCTGACCATCGAGCTGGCCACGGCCATGGACAGGGTCCTGGCGCGCTCGCCCGAGGCCCTGGCCATCACGGGGGCCAGCGCCGGGCTGGTGATCACGAGCCCCCTGGTGGTGGCTTGGCTCCGGAAACACTCCATCACTCGACGCTTGCTGCTGATCTCGGTCACCATGGACGTACTCACCGCCATCAGCGTCCCCCTGGGATTCGTCCTGGCCTGGACCGACGAACACAACGCCCTGCCCTGGGTCCCCGGCAGCTACTTCGTAGTCCTGGCCGTCGTCCTGGCCGGCGCGCGCCTCTCGCCGGGTGTCGCCACCTGGGCTGGGGCCTTGGCCGTGAGCCTGTTCGGCGCGCTGACCTGGATGGACGTGGGCCGATCCGTGCCGCGGGACGTGACCTTGGACTACTTGGCCATCTACACCCTGTTGATAGCGTCATGGGTCTTCGCGGTAGCCATCGCGGCCCGCGGCCGCTCCCTGGTCTACCGCGCCTTGGCCAACGCCCGCGCCGCAGAGCGTAGCCGCATGCTGCTGGGTGTCACCGACGGGGCCCGGCAAACCACCGAGCGACCGCCAATCTCCTAGCTGGAGCTCCCCTCGCCCTCACCACCCACCACATCCAAGGGCTCCACCCTCAAGCGTGCGACCCGCCTTCGCGACATGGCCAGCACGGTCAGCCGGTAGGGGGCGATCTCCACGCTGTCACCCACCGCTGGGAGCCGGCCCATGGCCTCGAGCACCACCCCCGCCACCGTACCCGCGTCGGCGCCGAGTTCCAGCTCCAGCAGCTCCTCGGCCTCGGGTACGGGCAGGCTGCCCACCATCTCGATCACCCCATCGCCCAGCCGCTTCCAGCGGGAGACCTTCTGGTCGAACTCGTCGTGCAGAGGCCCCACGATCTCCTCCAGGGCGTCCTCGAGGAAGATCAACCCTACGGTGGTTCCGTGCTCGTCCACCACCACGGCGCAGTGGGCCTGCGTCTTCTGCAGGAAGGGGATGAGCTGTGTGAGGGACTGGTGATCGGGCACCGTGAGCACGGGGCGCGCCAGCGCGACGAGATCCGGCTGGGCGTCGCCCGCCAGCAGGCTACCCAGCACGTCCTTGCCGTGGATGAGCCCTAGGATGTCGTCCAGATCGGTACCGCACAGGGGCAAGCGCGTGTGGCCACTGCCGCGAATGACCTCCAGGTTTTCCGCGTTGCTCCTCTGCTTGGTGAGGAAGGTGACGTCCACTCGCGGGACCATGACATGGCGGACCTCGAGCCTTGCCAGGCCCAGCACGTTCTCGCCGATCGTGCTCTGACGCCGGCTGATGTGGCCCGCGCGGGAAGCGCCACGCAGCAGGGCTCGGAGCTCCGCCACGTCGTACACGCCTTCGTGCTCGAACGCCGACGAAACACCCACCACGCGCAGCAGCATGTTGGACAGGGCGTTGATGAACCAGATCACCGGGCGCAGCGCAGTGGCGAAGGCCCGCAGGGGCAGTCCCACCAACAGGGAAGCCGACTCAGCCCGCTGAATGGCCCAGATCTTGGGGGCCTGCTCGCCGAAGGTCATGTGCAGCACCGTCACGACGGCCAAGGCGATGGCCAGTGCGACGATATGGAGTGGCCCGGAGTCCCCAATCTCGAGCCCGAGCCTCTCCGCACCGGCAAGGAGCAACCCAGCCACGGCGGGTTCGGCCAACCACCCCAGGACGAGGCTGGCCAGCGTGATGCCCAGCTGGCAGCCGGACAGGTAGAGGTCGAGCCGCGCCAGGGCGTCCTGCACGGCGAGAGCGCTGCGGTTTCCCTTGCGGGCCAGCGCCTCGATCCGGGTGCCGCGCACCTTGACGAGGGCGAACTCGGCTGCCACGAAGAACCCGTTGACCGCCAAGAAGAGAACGGTCAGCGCGAGGGCCCAGGGAATGGACAGCTCGAAGGCGGGCGCGCCATGGTCCATGGTCTGCTCCAGGTGGTTCCGAGGATTCGACGACTCCACCCCCTATCCGCGAGGCCCGGCCGGCCCCACCCGCCCGGTGCACGCACCGATTCGATGACGCCCCGTGACGTCGAGAAGGAACAAGCTGACCGATACCCGGGCTATGCTGTGTGCACGGACTGCTGGAGCCACCCATGGCACTGCGAACGCTGCTCATCCCCCCGCTCGTGCTCGGCCTGGCATCGCTGCACGCCTGCTACGAAGCCGGCGTCGATCACCAAGACACGGACGCACCACCGGAAACCGACGCGGACACGGACGCCGACACGGGCGCCCTGAACGGCGACAGCGCCACCGTCGCGGAGATCTGCGACACCCTCTTCGAGCTGTGTAGCGACGCTTGGGGCTGGTCCGACTTCCAGGCCTGCGAAGACGGCTGGCTGGGCCAGGACCAGGACTGGGCATGCGCCGACACGGACGGCTACCTGGCCTGCACCAGCGACTGCCTCGCGGTCGAAGACTGCGAGGCCTTCGGAGCCTGCGAGCCCCCGTGCTGGGAAGCCTACTGCCTCTGATGCGCTACCTACCGGCCATTCTCTTCCTGGCCACCGGGGGCGTCGTGGCCTGGTACAACGCCAGCCACACGGGCTCGGTGGTGGTCCTGCCCTTCCTGGCAACCACGCTGCCATCCCTACGCGGCCAGCCGGACTCCCAGGGCCTGGCCACCGCCGCACTGTTCGTGATCGCCGGGCTGCTGTTGGGCTTCGGGCGGCTGCTGCTGGATCTGAGGGAACGGAAGAGGGGGACCTTGGACAGCGGGAGCTGACGAAGCCCTCTTCACGTCACCTACCGCCCACGCTGCTAGAGCCCCAACGACTCCAGCAGAGCGGGCAGCTGTCGGAAGGCCCGGCCGCGGTGGCTGATGAGGTTCTTCTCGTCAGACGGCAGCTCGGCCATGGTGCGGCCCGGGGTCTCCTCGGGCAGGAAGAGCGGGTCGTAGCCGAAACCTCCGGCACCTCGCAGCCCGTGGGCGATGCTTCCCTCACAAGCTCCACTGGCCGTGACCTGACCCGAAGGCCCCACCACCGCGACCACGCAGCGGAAGCGAGCGCGGCGATCCTCGGATCCCTCGAGCGCCCCAAGCAGCTTGGCATTGTTGGCGTCGTGGGTCCCCTCGGGCGTGTAGCGCTTGGAATACACGCCCGGCGCTCCGCCCAGCGCATCCACCTCGAGGCCGGAGTCGTCGGCCACGGCCACCACGCCCTCGAGCTCGAAGAGGGCGCGCGCCTTCATCAGCGCATTGCCCTCGAAGGTATCCTCGGTCTCGGGCAGGTCGTCGATGTCAGGCCATGCCTCGAGCCCGTGGGGCTCGAAACCAAAGGGGTGGAGGATGGCCCGAATCTCCTCGAGTTTGTGGCGATTGGCACTGGCGATGGCGATGCGCCGGGGCGCGGGCTGGCTCATGGGGACCTCCTGGGGAGCCGCAGGTAGCGGTGCCCCCGGCCTCCGTCAAGCGAAGGGGAACACGCGCCTCCCTCCCACGGGTCTCGAGGTCGCCGCGCGTAAACCAACGGTGAAAAGGCGAAGATCATGCAGCCTTCACAATCGGTCCCGGCCGCCTCCCCTCACACGGGCCCCGCCCACGAAAGCGAGTTATGCGCCGCCCTTATCTTCAGGGCCACCCCGCGGAACCTACCCCGACCATCGTGCCTCCTCGCACCGGTTGCCGCACCCAAGGGGGCCCTGCTACCCTCGAACCTCCTTCCGATCCGTGCCGGAGTCGAACATGCGTGGAATGAAAATGGTCCTGGCCCTGCTAGCCTCGAGCCTCCTTCTCGGTGGCTGTGAGCAGAAGTCAGAACACAAGATCGTGCTGGGCAAACGCCAGAACGACTGCGATCTCTCCGTAGAAGGTCTCGCCGGTACCCAATGGGTGCTGCTGCAGATCAACCCGGACAAGACCGAGACCCCCAACAACCAGACCCGCCTGAAGATCTACGAAGAGGGCGGCTCCGTCAAGGCCAAGTACACGGTCTCGTCCTTCTCCGACGTCTACGACTACAACTGCAAGATCAAGGAATCCGCAGGCAAGCCGGAGCTCCAGTGCAAGGAGGAGCCCAAGGTCAAGGACTGGTACCAGTCCCTCTACGTCGCGGGCAACCAGAACGTGACCATCGACGACATCCGCGCCATCGACGGCGACGTCACCCAGGACCAGTACCGGAAAGGCGTCGAGGAAGCCAAGGAAGTCATCGCCAAGTACGAGGGCGAGGACCAGTGGGAACAGTTCGTCTTCAACAACAACAACCTGGGCAACAAGCTCCAGGGCCTCATCTACCTGCGAGTCGACGAGCGCAAGTGCCGCCTGAAGATCACCGACATGTACATGACCATCTACAACGGCAAGAAGCTCGAGGACTCGAACCCCGTGGGCACCAACCCCATGGTCCAGAGCGACGAAGAGCTCTCCTGGAAGCACTGCACCGACTCCCAGGACCTCATCCCCACCAAGACGGCGGACTTCCCCAAGTCCGAAGATGAAGCCGCAGAAGCCTTCTGCGCACCCAACCGTGGCTGCTTCTTCGGTCCCGCCGAGACCGCCTACTTCCAGTACATCGGCCAGGACGGCCGCGCCGCGGAAGACGGCTGCACCTACAGCTTCGACATCTGGGACGACTGGAAGCCCGGCCCCAAGGGCCAGGCCGTCCAGACGGTCGATGGCAAGCGCGGCAAAAAGGAACTCCGCTGGACCTACTCCAGCTCCTACGACAAGCAGGGCCCCCACGTGGTCGAGATGGTCCGCTACAAGACCTGCGAAGGCAAGCCTCGAGAGGAAGTCGAGGTCTCCTGCTCCCTCGTCGTCGTCAAGTAGGCAAGGCCCGACACCTGGAGAGCCCGGCCTCGGTCGGGCTCTCGGCGCTCAGAGGCAGAGTTCTACACGCGGATGCGCCAGGCGGTGCCTTCGGGGGTGTCCATGACCACGATGTCCAGCTCGTCGAGCTGATCGCGAATGGCGTCCGCCTGGGCCCAGTCGCGGTCCACGCGCGCCTGGGTTCGGGCTTCGAGAAGACCCTCGACATGCTCGCGAGCCACGCCCTTTGCGGCCAGGCGCTTGACCCGCATCTCCTCGAAAAACTCGGTGGGCTGCATGGCACCGACACCGAGCACGGAAGCTACCAGATCGAAGGCGGGCAGGGCGGAGGCCATGATCGCCGCCGCACGCTTGTTCGCCTTCTTGATGCCCGCCAGTCGGTTGGTGGCTTTGACCAGCTCGAAGAGATGGCCCAAGGCCTGGGCGCTGTTGAAGTCGCTGTCCATGGCCGCGATGAAGCGCCTCTCGAAGTCCAACACCAGCTCGTGCAGAGCCTTGGCGGGACCACCCACGCTGCGGGCTTCCTCTTCGGGCGTCAGCGCTCGCTTGCCCTCGTCCATGATCCCCTGGCCCCCCAGCGCGACCTCCTTGGCCTGGTACACGCGGTCCAGGTTGGACAGGGCTTGGGACAAGCCCGCGCGGGAGAATGGCACCGGGCTGCGGTAGTGGTGCTCGAGGTAGAGCAGCTTGAGGGCTTCGGCGGGCATCTCGACCAGAAGATCGCGGATGTTGATGACGTTGCCAAGGCTCTTGGACATCTTCACCGGCTCGCCCGTGTCGTCGTCGATCAGCGTGACCATGCCGTTGTGCATCCAGAAGGCCACGAAGGGATGTTTGCCGGTAGCGGCCTCGCCCTGAGCGATCTCGTTCTCGTGGTGGGGGAACAGCAGATCGTTGCCGCCCCCGTGGATGTCGAACTGATCGCCCAGGTACTTCTGGGACATGGCGGTGCACTCGATATGCCACCCGGGTCGGCCGGGTCCCCAAGGGCTGTCCCACGCCGGCTCGCCGGGCTTGACGCTCTTCCACAGGGCAAAGTCGGCGGGGTGGCGCTTGCGAGGGTCGACCTCGATGCGCTCGCCAGCCCGCATCTTGTCGATGTCGCGACCGGAGAGGTAGCCATACCGGCGCAGTGAGGGAACATCGAAGAAGACGTCCCCGTCCACGGCGTAGCCATGGCCGTTGTCCACGATGGCCGAGATGGTCCCAACGATGTCCGGGATGTGATCGCTGACCTTGGGCCGAACCGTGGGTGGGAGCAGACCGAAGCCGGCCAGATCTTCCTCGAGGGCCCGGATGAACCGGCCGGACAGCTCCAGGACGTCCTCCCCCAGGTGATTGGCGCGAGCGATGATCTTGTCGTCCACGTCCGTGTGGTTGCGCACGTAGGTGACGTCGTAGCCGCGGTGACGCAGGTAGCGATAGATCACGTCGAAGGTGATCATGGCCCGCGCATGACCGATGTGGCACAGGTCGTAGACGGTCATCCCGCAGACGTACATGCCGACCTTGCCGTCCTGGAGCGGCACGAAGGGCTCGAGGGAGCGCTTGTAGGAGTTGAAGACCTTGATGGGGTTGTCCACGGCTCCTCCCGTTCACGTCGGGTTCGGAGAACAGGACGCAGATCCGCGTCCGAGCCGCCTCTCCTATGAGGCGGGCCGCGCCGCGTCGAGTCTGGGAAGCAGGCGCCCGGGGGCGCTTACATCTGGAAGATCTCTTCCAGTTCCTTCTCGACTTGCTCTTCGGGGACCTTCTTGGCCACCGAGATCTCCTGCACGAGCAGGGTGTGCGCCTGGTCGAACATCTTGCGCTCGCCGAACGACAACGTCTTGTCCTGGCGGAGCAGTGCGAGATCGCGCAGGACCTTGGCTACCTCGAGTGGATCGCCGGTCTTGATGCGGTTCATGTACTCGCGGTAGCGCCTGTTCCAGGTCTGGTTGTCAGCGGGCACGTCGCGATCCCGCAAGATGTCGTAGACCTTGTCCACGTGCTCGACAGCGATCACGTTGCGCATGCCGATGGCTTCGACGTTGCCAACGGGCACACGGATGGTCATGCCATTCTCGGCAATCTTGAGTACATAGAAGGTCTGCTGGATGCCATCGAACTCAACGGTCTCGATGTCGCTGATGGTCCCCACGCCGTGAGCTGGGTAGACCGCCTTTTCTCCTACCTGGAACTCCATCTCTTCTCGCTCCTCGGTGGCATCGTAGCTGGGCGCCCGGGTGCGGCTCTGGTCCTACTGTAGGGCAGAGAGGGGCGGGTCTCTCCATCAGCGCCCCGGAGGACTGCTGGCAAGTCGGCGCCAGGGCTTCTCGATGCGAACATAGCATGGTACACAGCCAGAGCCTTTCGAGCAAACACAAAGCTAGGCGACCCGCCCCGAACAACACGCTCGACACGCCCACGCCGGGTGTCACCCACTGGGCATCATCTCACCGTTCCATGCCTACAATCTTCCGTCTGACCATGCTGGGCCTCGCTGGCCCTACCGCCGTGACCCTGGTGCTCGTTTGCGCCGCGGGCCTGGTGCTGCAGGCGACGGGCCTGCTGTTGACCACCGCAGTGGTTCCAGACCTCTCCACTACGCTCCGTATCTGCGGGGGGCTGCTGCCGGCGGTGCTCGAGTACGCACTCCCCGTGGCCTTCCTGGTAGGCGCGACGGTGGCCTACGGGCGCTGGAAGAGCGAGGGCACCTGGGTGGCACTCCGAGCGGCCGGTGTGGGAGGTCGCCGTCGCCTGCTACCCGTGCTGGCTCTCGGGCTCATCGGGGCCTTGCTCCTGGCCGGCCTCGCCCACCACGTCGCGCCCGCCGGCCGACGCGGCGTCAGCCGCGAGCTGTCCGAGGCACACGGGCATGTCAAGCTCCTTCCGGGCCACTTCATGCAGCTGAGGGGGGTCGTGCTCCATCGCGGCCTGCAAGGAAGCCTGATGGTAGCCGAAGGTGACACGGTGCTGGTGGCACGGCAGGGCAGCCTGGAGCCCCGAGAGGGCGGGCTGCTGGTGCGCCTGAACGACGGCCGCGCCATGGGAGCAGGACCCGACTCGGCAACCCTGGCATTCGACGAGGCCCTTCTGCCACTACCCCTGTCCGCTTCGGGCCGGCGGGTCGAGCTGGCCGAGCGCGCCGACGCGGAGCTATCATCCCTGATCGGACGCATGCGAGACCGTGGAAAGCAGGCCAACTACGAGCAGGTCTTGCTGCTCAAGCGCACCACCCTGCCGTTGGCCATGCTGCTGCTGCCATGGGTCTGCCTGCCCCTTGGCCTCCGCTGGGGCGGCAAGCCGAGCCACACCGTGGCCGTGGCCGTTGGCTTCTGGGCATTGGTGCGGATCGGCGACGGGGCCTGCGCCACCATCGGTGCGGGTCCTGCGGCAGCGCTACCCCTCCTCGGCCTGGCCATCGCCTCTCTGGCCCTCTGGGCAGGCTGGGCGGACCGGTGATCATGGCGGCCCTCACGCCCAGCCTGGCGACACGCCTGCTGCTCCGCCGTTGCCTACGATGGAGCGCGGTGGCGACCGTGGGTGCCACCCTTTTGGTGCTCTTGGTGGACTGGGTGGAGCACGGATCGAGGATCGCCTCCTCGACCCAAGAGGGCGGCCCCGCCGTGATGGATGCACTCCGCCTCGCCCTGCTGCTTCTGCCAGGGCACCTGGCCCGTGCGGCCCCCCTGGTCGCGGTCCTGGGGGCGGCCCTGACGATGGTGGGGCTGCTCCGAAGCGGAGAGTGGCAGGCTCTGGCCACGACGGGCCTGGGGAACGCTCGGCGCCTCGGTCCATTCCTCCTGATCGGAGCGCTGGCGGGGGGAGGCGCCGCTGCACTGGACGCCTGGGTCGCACCGAACGGCCTCGCGGCCCACGACCGGGCCATGGCGACCCGTAGCGGGCGCCCCCTGCGCACCGACGGGGGGGCCTGGCTCGCCTCCGATGCCGTGCTGTTTCATGTCGTGGGTGATCCCCACAGCGGACGACTGGGCCCCGTGCGAGCCCTGTCCGTCCACGAGGGTCGTATGGACTCCAGCTGGGCCGCAGAGACCCTCCGCTGGCAAGGAGACGGATGGATCGCGCCGCACCCCGTGCTGCCCCAGCGCTACGACGAGGAAACCCGCCCCACGGTGGTCGACCCGTGGGCCCGCCTCCCCCCGCCCGAACCCCTCGCGGAGCTCATCGGCTCCGACCTGCCCGCAGCGCGCAGTTGGTCCGCCCTGCGCGAAGACACCCGTCCCGGGGCGAGCGCCGAGCGCTTTGCGCGCCTGTCGAGGCCCCTCGCTTGCCCTCTGGCCGCGCTGGTCGGCGCCGCCCTACCCACCATCATTGGGGCGGGCTCCCTCGCCGTATTGGTGGCGGCGACCCCGGTGCTGGCCTGGGAACTGGCCGGAGCCCTCGTACAGACGCAGGCAGCCGCCGGCGTCCTGCCACCCGCAGCGATCCCCGCCGTCCGACTGGGCCTGGCACTGTTGATCGCCGGGTTGCTGGTTCGCAGGCTCCGCCGCCCGTGACGCCTACTGCACCTTGACGTAGAAGCCGGTGAAGCGGCTGTCTTCCCGAGACGCCTTGGTGAAAAATCCCTGGTCCCAGTGCGCGATGAAGTAGTCGCCCGACTCGAAAGTGACCAAGGCGCGGGACAGGTTCCTCTCGAGCTGCTCCAGCTCGACCTTGGCCTTTTCGTTGTAGTCGACACCCCAGCTGGTGGGACTGTTGGGTGACATCTTGTAGGCGCAGCCCTCTTCGTCTAGCTTGAAGGCCCTCCAGCCCACCGACTCGTGATCGTAGAAGGTGTGCACACCCGACGCGAGCGCGTTGACCGCCGAACCTTCGGCGTCGAGACAGTAGTGTCTGTACTGCCCATCGCCAAAGCCACCGCTATTGCGCTTCAAGTAGCCCGCCTCGAGAGCCTGGAACTGACCGTCGGCGAACAGCAGGAGGCCCTTGTCGTCGGGGACCTTGACCAGAACCTGCCGACCCAGATCGTAGCGCTGCCGCTCGCTGGCGTCGTACTCCCACAGCTTGATGGTGACGTGACCCACCTGGCCGATGGTGAGGTCGTACACACCCGGAGGGCATTCCAGGGAGAAGGCACCCGTGGCGTCGGTGGACGCGTGGTAGGGCTGGCCGACCGCCGAGATCATGGCGTCACCCACGGGGTTGCCGGCATGATCCACGACGACGCCGTCGATGGCCATGCCGCCACAACCGACGGTGAGCAGAAGGGAGACCGCGAGGGAGAGTCGGGACCGGAGCGCCATGATTTCATCCTCCGAAGGACAAAGACCGACCCACCCGGGTCGGCCGAGACTCGAAAATACCAGCCTAGAAGGCCGTTCCTACACCGAGAAACACGCCGGACCGCAGGTCGGTGACCTCGACCATGGAGCCGGTGTCATCGCACTCGCTGCATTCCGGGACCACGATATGCCGGCCCAAGCGGTTGTAGCCGACGTTGACGGTGAGGTGGTCGATGACTTCGTAGGCAAGCGCGACGTCGTAGTCGGAGGCGAACACGCCGGAGTAGGCTTCGGTGCCCCACGATCCGGACAGCAGCACGTCGAGGCCAAAGCCCAGCTCGGCGCCACCGCGGATGCCGCCGTAGAGGCTGGTGAAACCCCAGGGGAAGAACCACAGACCGCGATCCTGGCCTTCGGGCTCCCACATGGCGACGAGGGGAAGCGCAGTGGAGACCATGCCGCCGTGCGCGCCCAGCCAAAACCGGTTGTCGTCGATGTCGTGGAAGTAGCGTGCTTGGACCGTGGCGGTGACGAAGTGGTCGATCCAGGTCATGTCCACGCCTTCGTGCTCCTGCGTGAAGGAGTCGGTCTCGACGCCGAACCAGGTGGTGCGGTACCGCGCATCGACACCCACGTATTCGAACATGGGAAGCCAGCCGATGACGTGAATGTCGATGGAGGGCACGGACAAGGGCACGGTGTCGCCGGAGCCTTCTTGGGCGGCGGTGTCACCCGAGAGCTGCAGGGACTCGCCGTAGGGAACCGGGTTGCCGTTGGATACGATGCTGCGCGGCGTGGTGCTGACATCGTAGTTGTAGCTGTAGCCGGCGGTACCCAGCGCTGCGCGCGCGCGGATCCAACGGTGATCGGAAGGCTCTGTGGGCTCATTGGGAGGCTTGGGAGTGGGCTCGGGCTCCGGCTCCGGCTCCGCTACCGGCTCCGGCTCCGCTACCGGCTCCGGCTCCGCTAC
>CAZVHW010000094.1:0-17008 GCA_964626835.1 uncultured Enterobacterales bacterium | reverse complement strand
ACTCCGGTGGAGGAAGAGGAAGCCAGCTCGCCGAGGACTTCCACGCCGTAGACATCCACCAGCCAGCGCATGAAGAGATACTGCGCGCCTCGGTCGGCCAGGGAGAGGACGCTGTCCTCGTCGACCTGGGTCAGTGGGTTGAGGTGGGGCGCGTCCAGGTAGTCCCACGCGTCGTCGTAGAACACCGCACCGAACCCACAGATGTCGGCAGCTACCGCGCCGATGCCCTTCATGAGCCAGGCTTCTTCCTCGTCACCGCCGGCGACGAGCACCTTCTGGTTGTAGAGAATGAGCTGCGCGGTCTGATGGGCGATCTGCGCCGCAAGGGACATGGTGGTGTAGGCGTCGACCGTGGTGATGGCGTGGATGTTGAAGCTGCCGATGGGATCGGGAGCGAAGACGTAGATGATCTCCTGCTCGTTCGAGCCGGGATTCTTGTCGGGGTGGAACGTCTCGAGGTCTACCTCGGGATCGCAGTAGGACTCGATGACGAGGGACTGATCGTCGGGATCGGCGGCCTGGGTGGGCATGTAGTTGAGCACCGGCGTGACCAGCACGGTGACACGGTCGTCGCCGTTGACGTCGGAGAAGTCGCCCAGCATGTCCTCGAGGTTGACCATGATGTTGGAGTCGACGATGCCAGCGATGGTGTCGAGGTCGCAGTTGTCGAAGCCATAGGCGTCGCCCAAGATGTCCTCGTACTGGTCGATGGTGCCGTCGCAGTCGTAGTCCCAGTCGATCGGCACGCCATCGTCGACCCAGATGGCGACCGTGTCGCCCAAGGCGGCCAAGGTGGCCTGGAGCTTGCTGTAGCTGTCCTCGCTCTGGATGTCGGAGCGCACCTTGAACTCGTGGACCGTCTCGCCAACCTCGTACTCCTCGGGGGGGGGAGGCGGAGGCGGGGCCTGAACGCCCGCCGCCCTACGGGCAGCCGACCACTCGCGGAGATTTTTTCGGAAGGCGGAGGGCTGCGGGGCGGTGGTGGTGATGGCAGAGGGGCGTCGCGGCGGGCCCTCGGCGGACTCTTCCTCGCTGTACTGACCGTACTCGAAGAACACGCCGAGCTCGGACTCACCGCCGTTGACGACGACGGCGTAGAACTCCTGGTCGCGGTTCGAGTCGCCACTGGCATCGACCAGGGCGACGTCGATCTCGTTTTCCAATGGTTCGAACTGGCAAATGTCACCAGGCTCGTCGAAGGGATCGCAGTCGGGGTCTGAGTCGGTGTCCACGTCGCCGTCTGTGTCGGTGTCCGAGTCGGCATCGGAGTCGGTGTCCGAATCGGTATCGGTGTCGCTGTCACCCTCTGGGTAGATAAAGTCCGGATCCCTCTCCTCGCAGGCATCACATCCAGCGATCCCGATGATGACGGTATACAGAGCGATATCGAAAATGCGCATGCTTCCTCCGCTGGCCACCCGCAGGTAGTCCTCGGGCCGGTGCCTGACCAAAGCCCATACTACCGAATACCACGGGCCTTTCCGACTCGTCAATGAGCCATCCGCTGCTGACGGCCCCGTCGCCAGCGGGCTTTCCACCCAGGCCCGTGCGATTAGGCTATGAATGTCGCTCAACGGGGGCCCCTCGCCCATGAGAAACCTCTACGACATCCTCGGTGTAGCCAAGGACGCGGATCAAGCCGACATCCGCAAGTCCTTCCGCAAGTTGGCGCGCCAGTACCACCCAGACGTCAGCAAGGAAGCCGACGCCGAGACCCTCTTCAAGGAGATCAACGCGGCCTACGAGGTGCTCTCGGACGAGCAACGTCGCGCGTGGTACGACGAGTTCGGAGAGGAATCGTTGAAGGTCGGCTTCGACGCCGACCGCGCCCGCTTGTACCGCTCCGCGGGGCGTTCGGGGGGGCACGACCCCTTCTCCGGGGGGGGTGGGGTCTCCATCGACGAGCTGTTCGGCAACATCTTCGGGGGCGGTGGGTCTCGCTTTCGGGGCGGTTGGGACGAGCCTGTCAGCGTCCGACGCCGGGGCCCCGACATGAAGACCGCCGTGCGCATCGACCTGCTCACCGCCGTCCGCGGCGGCGAGGCGCCGCTGCAGATGCGCCGACCCGAGTCCTGCGGGACCTGTGGGGGCCAGGGTGGCACCGGAAAGAAGACCTGCGCGACCTGCCGCGGCACGGGCCGCGTGACCCAAGGCCGCTTCGGCATGCAGGCCGTGACCCTCTGCGACGAATGCGCCGGCAGCGGGACCACCTTCAGCCAGGAATGCTCCACCTGCGCCGGCGCCGGGAGAACCATGGCCACGCGCAGCTTGCGCATCCGTGTGCCCGCAGGGGTGGAGGACGGCAAGGTGCTCCGGCTCAAGGGGCTGGGCGGCGAGGGCCAGAGCGGCGGCCCCCCAGGCAACCTGCTGGTGACGGTGCACGTCACCCCCCATCCCCTGCTGAACCGCCTGGGTCCGGACCTCGAGCTCGAGGTGCCCATCACCCCGGGCGAGGCCATGGCTGGTGCTCGCATCCAGGTGCCAACCCCCGACGGCGAGGTCAAGGTGCGAGTCCCCCCCGGGGCATCCAACGGCCAACGCCTGCGCCTCAAGGGTCGAGGCGTGCCGACCGAGGATGGACGCCGCGGCCACCTCTACCTGGTGCTCAGGCCCGTGCTTCCCTCCGCTGACAACGAAGAAGCGGTCGAGCTGGCCAAGCGGCTCGACGACTTCCTTGACGACGACGTGCGAGACGGCCTGCGCCTTTAGGAATTCCCTACGCATCTCGGCGGGTTAACCGAAGGCGTCGTTCCGCCGGAGTCCGCCATGCCCTCCCTCGCGACCCTCCTCCTGATCGCCTTCGCCGCCCACGCCGAGATCGGTGACCTGGTGACCCAGGCTTCCGACGGTGACCTCCCCGAAGCGGACCGCATGGCCGCCTTCGAGCAGCTGGTGGCTGACGGCTACGGCGACGAGCTCATCGCCTTGGCGGAGCGCCCCGAAGGCGACGCACGACAGCGCTGGGTCTGCATCCGGGTCCTGGGCAAGATCGACAGCCCTCCGGGCATCCAGGCCCTCGAGCGGCTCCTGCACGACGACATCTCCGGCATCAGGGCGGCTGCAGCCGCGGCTCTGGGGGACGCCGGCCACAGAGAGCACGCCGAGAAGGTCGCCGCCCTGCTCGAGGACCCCGCGGTCATCGTGCGCGCCGCGGCAGCCGACGCCTTGACCCTCCTCGCCGCACCCTCGGCGGTGCCGTACCTGTCCCGCGCCCTGGACGATCCCAGCAACTTCTACCGCGGCGAGAGCCTCTGGGTGCGCCGCCACTACGTGGACGCGCTGGGAGCCAGCCAAGACAAGGGCGCGCTCCCCGCACTGGTCCGCTGCCTCGATGACGGGGATGCCACCGTCGTCGACGCGGCACTGCAGGCGCTCGAAAAGGTCAGCGGTGTGTCCTTCGCCGATGGCCGCACCGAGGAAGAGCAGATCCAGGCCTGGCAGCGCTGGTACTCGAACCAATAGTGTCGCTGCGCGTCAGGCCTTCACGTGCAGCTTCAACACCGTCCGCCCTACGCCGATGGTGTCTCCCGTGCGAAGACGCCCCAAGCCTACCCGGCGGCCGTTGTGGAAGGTGCCGTTGGTGCTGCCTAGATCGCGCATGTAGATCATTCCCCGACCGAACACCTCGATGACGGTGTGGCGCCGAGAGACCTCGGGATCGGTCAGGGGGATCTCACCCGCGCGGCGACCGATGGTGACGGTGCCCCGGGTGAAACGGAAGACCTTGCCCGCATCTTGGCCGGCCACGACCTCGAGGACGGCGTTCATGCCAGGGGGGAGGCGCAGGTCTTGCCCGATGACATCGCCATGGCTGCGGGTCTGATCGCCGCGCTTCTTGACGTCCACGAGCTCTTCGTCCAGCAGCCAGGCGATGTCGAGCTGCTGCTGTACGGCCTTGTTCTGGTCGGCGCCGAGTGCTTCTTCGTCACTGCCGAGGAAGAGGATCATGCGGCAGGAGCCGATGGCGATCTCGTTGCCTGGCCTCAACACGGCCTCGCGCACCAGCCGCCCGTCCACCATGGTGCCGTTGGTGCTGGACAGGTCCTGGATGACCCACTGATCGTCCTTGAAGATGATGCGCGCGTGCACACCGCTGACCAGCGGATCGTCGAGGATGACGTCGCCCTTCTTGCGCCCGATGACCAGGGGCACGGTCTCGGGCACCGGGATCTGGGTGCCCGCACGATGTCCAGCGACGATCTGGAGGAAGGCCCTGGCCAACTGCTCTCTCCCGGAATCGATTGGGCAGCTCCGCGTGGCCCGTCATGGTGCGCGGGCAGCGGGCGGCAAGACTATCACGACCCGCGCGGCTGAGCGTTCCCCATATATCGAGCGAGGATGGCCTTCTGGGCGTGGAGCCTGTTCTCGGCCTGATCAAAGACCACGGACCGCGAGCCGTCGATGACCTCGGCGGCGACTTCCTCGCCCCGGTGGGCAGGCAGGCAGTGCATGAAGATGGCACCGGGCTTGGCGCACTGCATCATGGCCCCATCGACCTGGAACCCCTCGAACCGCTCGATACGCTCCTGGCGCTGACCTTCCTGCCCCATGCTGGCCCACACGTCGGTGTAGACCACGTCCGCATCCGTGACTCCTTCGACCGGGTGCTCCGTGATGTGGATGGCGCCGCCACTCTCGGCCGCGAGGTCGCGGGCGTTTGTGACCACCGCGGCGTCCGGGGCGTATCCGCGAGGGTGACAGATGGCCACGGTCATGCCGAAGTGGGCCCCGCCGTAGAGCAGAGAATGGGCCATGTTGTTGCCGTCGCCGATATAGGCCAGCGTGAGGCCTTCGAGGCGGCCCTTCTTTTCCCGGATTGTGAGCAGGTCGCAGAGCACCTGACAGGGATGGAGCAGGTCGGACAGCCCGTTCACCACGGGGACGGATGCGTGTTCGGCCAAGGCCTGGATGTCGTCGTGCGCGAAGACACGAGCCATGACACCGTCGCAGTAGCGCGAGAGCACGGCTGCCGTGTCGGCGATGGTCTCGCCCCGATGCAGCTGGATGTCAGTGGGCCCAAGGTACAAGGCGTGACCGCCCATCTGGGTCATGCCGACCTCGAAGCTGACCCGGGTGCGCAGAGACGGCTTCTGGAAGATCATGGCGAGGCTCTGGCCCGCACAAGCTCGGGAGAAGGCGGTGGGGTTGAGCTTCATCATGCGGGCGAGCTCGAGCAGCGCGCGCAGTTCTTCCGTGCTCTTGTCGAACAGGGATACGAAGTTCAGCGACATGGGACCTCCCGCGCGGGACGCTTCGAACGACGTGGGCCGAGAAAAGCGCGCCAGTCGCCGCGAGTGTAACCGGCAGCTTAGAGCGAAGCGAGGACGCACCAGCGGGCGTCGAGGCCCCTTGGGGCGCGATCAACGAAGGCCCGGAGCTTGGTACTCCGGGCCTCGTAGATGGCGATCCCAACGGGATTTGAACCCGTGTTGCCGGGATGAAAACCCGGTGTCCTGACCTGGCTAGACGATGGGATCGAGAACAGCACTCTGGTGGGTGGGCCGCACAGGGCTCGAACCTGTGACCCACGGCTTAAAAGGCCGGTGCTCTACCTGCTGAGCTAGCGGCCCAGTGCCCAGAGCGCCAGCCGATTATCGTCACCGGAGGGCGCTGTCAACACCTGCCTAGTCGAACCAGACGGGCGCCGTGACCGCGTAGATGGGCATGTCCGGGTAGACAAGCGAGTAGTCGCCTTCAGGCTGGTCTTCAGGCCGCCCGGCGTCCACGACGAGCCAGGACTCCTCCCCCATCTCGACAACCATGTCCTCGGAAAACTCCGTGGCACCTTCCGAGTCCAGGTCGGCCGACCAGACCTCGGCGCCGTCCATGATGACGCGTAGCCTGTCCACCGGCACCCAGTCCGCGGCTCGCAGGCGAAGCTCCACCTCGATCTCCTCACCCGCGAGGACGTCCAGGGCCTGCCCCGGCCGGGCGGTTCCGCGAGGGCCTCGAACGGTCACGTCCAGCAGCGGCCCACTGGTGACGTAGACCTGGCCCTCCGCGATGGCTGCGATGCGCTCGTCGACGGTGTCCCCTTCGGACAGCAGCATGGTGCGCGCGGCTCCCGGATTGTCGAACTCGAGCCAAGAGCCGTGGCTGGACGCCAACGGGATCAGACGGTATCCACCCTCGAGCAACGCGAACCAGTCCTGCACCAGGTTCTGCGTATGCCAGGGATCCCGGGGGGTGAGCACTTCGAGCGCGGTGGCATCCATGACGTTGGTGCCAGCCTCGCTGGTCTCACGCAAGAAGCGGTTGGTGTCGCTATTGTCGATACTGTCGCGCTGGAAGCCTCGCGCTTCGAAGACGCCCGATGCGGCGCCGGCCGCCCCCTGGGCTCGGGGAGCCAGGATGGCGGTGACCTGGGCGCCGGCGTCCCAGGCGAGATCGAGCCAGCTACCGGGGAGGAGGCCCGGTCCCAGGACCCTGCTGCCGACGGGGAAGGCCACGTACCAACCATCTCCCCGCGCTGCACCCGTCCGCGGAACGTCCAGCGTCCCCAGCACGCCACCGACCGCCTGTTGTGCATCACAGCCCTGGATCGAAGACTCGCCCCCTCCCGCTTCGGCACGGACCACCATGTCGACACCCTCGGCGCAGAGTGCCTTGGCGACGTCCTCGGCGGCGCTACCTCCGAACACCGAGCTCTCCGAAGCCGTGAACGGATCGAGGGAGATCCACCCACCGCCATCCACGACCGTGTCTTCGAGCACGAGCTGTACCTCGCTGGTGCCCGGCAGGATGACATCGACGGCAGCCAAGGGCGCCAGCGGACCACGGGAGGCCAGGAGACGATAGGTCCCGTTGGGGAGTTCGAGATCGAGAGATGAAGCCTGTGTCCAGATCCGGTTGCCGCCGGCGAGCTCGCCGCCGGTCAGGGCGAAGCGGCCCAGCTGGGGATCTTCGGTGCCACCCAGGCCCACCACGGTGAGCCGAACCGGCGCGTCGTTGGGTGTCCCCCCGCCGAGGGTCAGCTCCACCTCGAGAGGTGCGAGATCGCCGCTCCCCAGTGTCAACACGCCGTACTGCTCGAGGCCAGCCTGGACCGATAGTTCGATGGCACCACCCTGGTATCCGGGCGCGTCGATCTGAACGTCGTAGGTTCCCGGGGGCAGCCAGGTGTTCACGGATTCTTCGCTGCCGTCGGCGAAGGCGGCGCTGATGGGCATGACACCACCATCCTGCAGCTTCCCTTCCTGGTCGACGAAGCGGGCTGGCTCGCGGCGCTCGAAGATCGCGGAGGCGGCACGGACGGGTTCCACGTCCAGGTACACGGCGGCAGCGTCGCTCAACCCGAGCTGCAGGTGGAAGCTGCCCGACTGCGCTCCGAGGAGCTCGAGGAGGTTCTGCGTGACCCCCGCCAGGTCCATGCCCGGCGAGGCAGTGTAGCGCCGGGACCAAACCCGCTGCTCGCCCGGAGCCAGGTCGTTCTTGATCGCGGAACGGGGCCCGATCATGACGCCACGCGTGCGACCGTCGTCGTCGATGTCGGACTGGACAAAGACGTGATCGTCCGAGAGGGACACCACGCCGTAGGATCCGAGCGCGCTCGGGCTCCCCGAGAAGGCGACCCATGGTGCCAGCATCCGCTGCCGTTCTTCCAGATCGAAGCCGACCCCGGGAGCTGGCACGAACACGTCCAATCCAGAGCCGTCGGTGACCACGAGATCGCAGACGGGGCCGAGGTCGACGCCTCGGCCGGTCTGGTTGGTCACGCTGGTCTCGACCTCGAGCCAAGGCTGGCGATCCCACATGCGCCAAGTGGTGGTGACCACGATCTGTTCGACGAGATCGTCCTCGTCGATGGCCACGCCGAGGGTGCGATCCGGATCGAGGATGCGTCCCATGGCCTCGAGAGCCCTACCGTCCTCGGCCACGCTGACCACCTGGTAGTACACGCGGATGTCGGGATCGTAGTTGATCACGTGGAGGATCTGCCGCAGTCCGTCCCGCGCCCCGACAGGCGCGAGATCCAGAAGTGTCCCGCCCGTCGGTGCGCGGTGGTGCTGCTCCGGGATGCCGATGTCTTCGTGGAATCCCGCAGCGTCGATAACAGCCGACAGCTCGCCGTTGTAGATGGCGTAGTGGCCGCTGTCGCCATCGGCCCGGTCACCCCCCAGGAGCAGCACGTCGGCGGTCGAGGTGGTGACCCGCGTGGCACGCACCCCCTTCCGGGTGGCCGTGTTGCCTCCGGTGTCCGTCGGCTCGGGCTGACACGCGCTGACCAGCAGGAGCAGCGCGCACTGGAGCGGTTTCACCGCCGGACCTTCTTGAGGCCGGACTTGGCCTCGGAGTTGCCCGGCTCGACGCGGAGCACTTCTTCGTACTCGCGGCGAGAGTTCGCCAGCAGACCCTGGTCTCTGTAGAAATCCGCCAAGGCCAACCGGAACCTGGTGCGGCGGGGATCGAGCTCGACGGATCTGCGCAACAGCTTCATGATCTCGCGATCGTCGCGATCTTCATCGAACTGCATGAGCAAGCGGGCCAGCTCGTAGTAGGGCTTGGGATCCGGAGGAGCGGCGTTACAGGCCATCTGGAAGTTGTGCAGCGCCGCCTCGATGTTGTGGTAGGACATCGCGTTCTCGGCCAGCTGGACATACTGCTGCGCCAGCTGGTTGCGCCCCTTCGGATCGCACTCTTCCCAGAAATTGCGGTACTTGGGCTCTTCGGGATCGAAGGTCATGGCCATGTAGGCGTTCGAGGCAGCCGCGATCCAGTTGCCCTCCTCGGCTTCTTTCTGCGCATTGCGGTGGTGACGCCGGGCCTTGCCCAGGCGCGCCATGACCTGCTCGTGGATCTTCGCCATGCCCGGGATGCGCCCCCGCCTGCGTCGGCGCCTGGGTGTAGCGATCAAGACTTGTTGGGCCGCGTCTTCCTTGTCTGTCTGGCTGCGCCGGTCGGCGTGGAAGGAGATCTCGTGCTCGGCGGCTGGTGTACCGGGCTTGACGGCCTCTCCTTCTTTCTCGGCCCCGGGGCGGCGCGGTGCCGGCTGGACGTCCGCCCGGGCCTCGCCCCCATGCTCGGTGTCGTAGTCGGCCCTTCGGCGGGGATCCGTGAGGATGGTGTAGGCACGGTTGATGCCGACGAAGATGTCCTCGAGCTTCCGCTTGTATTCGCCGATATCGCGCCGATAGAACTGGTCGGGGTGCCAACTGCGAGACAGTTCGTAGTAGACCTTGCGGATGTACTGGATGTCAGCGTCCGGAGAAACACCGAGGATGGAGTAGACGTTTCCGGTGCGAACGCGAGAGTAGAGCTCGTTGATCGCTTCTTTCTCGGCCGGGATCAGGCCGCTGCCTTCCTGTTCCTCGGCGCCGGTATCAGGGACGTCTTTCTTGCTAGCGGCAGCCATGTTGCAGCCTCATAGAATGAACCTCGTAAGGTCCGTGTCCGCGACGACATCGGATAGCCGTTCTTCTACCATGGCTTCGTCCACCAGGACACGCGCGCCGCGCCAGCCGGGGGACTGGAAGGAGATCTCCTCCATCAGCCGTTCCATGACGGTCTGGAGCCGTCGCGCACCGATGTTCTCGGCCCTGTCGTTGACTTCGGCCGCGATGGTGGCGATCCGACCCAGGGCTCCGTCCGTGAACTCGAGCGCCACGCCCTCGGTTGCCATCAGCGCCACGTATTGGCGCGTCAGAGCGTTCTCGGGCTCGGTGAGAATGCGCAGCAAGGCATCGCGATCCAACGACTCCAGCTCGACGCGCACAGGGAAGCGACCCTGCAGCTCCGGGATGAGATCCGAAGGTCGCGCCACGTGGAACGCACCCGCGGCGATGAAGAGCACGTGCTCCGTGCGCACGGCCCCCCACCGCGTCTGGACGGTGCTCCCTTCGACGATGGGGAGGATGTCGCGCTGGACACCCTCTCGAGACACGTCCGGGCCCCGGGAGTGTTCGTGTGCGGTGATCTTGTCGATCTCGTCCAAAAAGATGATGCCTTCCTGCTCGGCCTTGCGGATGGCGATGTCGGAGACCTCCGCGTCGGACACCAGCGCATCGAGCTCCTGGTCCACCAGGAGCTGCCTCGCCTCCTTGACCGTCAGCTCCCTGCGGTGGGTTCGGCGAGGCATGAGCTTCTCGAGGATCTCCCCCATTCCTGCGCCTTGGTCTCCACCCCCGACGCCTTGCACTGGGAAGATGGGGATACCGCCGCTGCGGACAGGGACGTCGATGGTGACCATGCGCCCATCGAGGGCGCCATCTCGAAGCTGGGTGCGCATGGCCTCACGGCTGGCGGACCGTGTGGGCGCCCGCCCTGGTGGTGACGGCAGGAGCACGTCGAGGAGCTTGCCTTCGGCGACCCGCTCGGCCTCGACGGACTTGCGGGCCTTGTGCTCCTTGCGCACCATCTTGATGGAGGCAGCGACGAGGTCGCGGACCATCGACTCCACGTCGCGCCCGACGTACCCGACCTCGGTGAACCGAGTCGCCTCGACCTTGACGAAGGGAGCCTCGGCGAGGCGGGCCAACCTCCGGGCGATCTCCGTCTTGCCGCAACCGGTGGGCCCGATGAGGATGATGTTGCGCGGCGTGATCTCGTCTCGAAAGTCCGTCTCGATGGCGAGCCTGCGGAGGCGATTGCGCAAGGCCACCGCCACGGTGCGCTTGGCCGCGTCCTGCCCGATGATGTATCGGTCCAGTGCTGCCACGACCTGATCGGGCGTGAGCGCCGTGGACGGAACCAGGGAGGGAACCTTCATGACTTGCTACCCGCCTCGAGCGTCGTGATGTTGTCGTTGGTGTACACGCAGATGCCTGCCGCGACGCGGATGGCTTCCTGGGCGACGCTCGGAGCATCGAGCGTGGTGTGTGCCAGCAGCGCACGCGCGGCGGCCAGCGCGTAGGGCCCGCCGGAGCCTATGGCCGCGACCCCATCGTCGGGCTCGAGGACCTCTCCCCCACCCGAGATCAGCAGCAGGTGCTTGTCGTCTGCCACGAGGAGCATGGCCTCGAGGCGCCGCAGCATGCGGTCGCTGCGCCACTCCCTTGCGAGCTCGACAGCGGCGCGCACCAGCTGCCCACGATGCTCCGAGAGCTTGGCCTCGAAACGATCGAACAACGTGAACGCGTCGGCGGTGGAGCCCGCGAAGCCCGCGACGACGCCCTTCCCGAGGCTGCGCACCTTGCGCGTCCCGGACTTGACCACGGTCTGGCCCAGGGAGACCTGGCCGTCACCCGCAATCGCACAGCGACCGTCACGCCTGACCCCCACGATCGTCGTCCCACGCATGGTCTCCGTGGCCATCTTGACCTCCAAGGAATCGAGTGGTGTTGCATAATCCGTGGAGCGCCCTCAGGCGCCGTCGCCGCCGTCAGGCTCCTCACCAGATTCGGGCATCCTGGCGTGGGGATGCGCCCGACGATGGGCCTCCATGAGCTGCTCTGGTGAGACGTGCGTGTAGCGCTGGGTGGTGGAGAGGCTGGCGTGACCAAGGAGCTCCTGGATGGCGCGCAGGTCAGCCCCCCCCGACAACAGGTGGGTGGCGAAGCTGTGCCGCAAGGCATGCGGGTGAACGCCGACGAGCCCATTGGCGACGCCGGCATCGCGCACGATGCGGTGGATGGCGCGGACGGAGAGCCGGCCTCGAAAGCGGTTTAGAAACAGCGGCGCAGTCCCAACGGGATCCGGGTGTTCCGCCAGCCAGCACCCAAGGGCATCGGCGGCGGGTGGGCCGAAGGGCACGCTGCGTTGTTTGCCGCCCTTTGCCCAGCGCACTCGTACGGTGCGCTGGGCGAGATCGAGATCGTCCCGTTGCAGTCCGGCGAGCTCGGAGGCCCGCAGCCCAGCACCATAGGCCAGCTCGAGCAGCGCGAGATTCCTCGTACGGTACCAGCCCTTCTGCGTGGGATTCTCCACCAACTCCGAGGCCTCGTCTACCTCGAGGTGCCGTGGGAGCCTACGCGGGACCCTGGGGCTCTCGAGCCTGGAGGAAGGATCCTCGGTGCGTAGCTCCAGACGAACCAGGTACCGATAGTAGCCCCTGATGGAGGCCACCCTTCGCGCCAGCGTGGCTGCGGCGCAGGGAGGCCGGCTCGCGAGATAGGCTCGCAAGTCCAGCAAGCTGGCGTCCCGCAACGCGTGCACGGGTTCGCCGGACCGGGCAGCGAGGAAGCGCTGCAGACGGCCAAGCTCGGAGCGGTAGGCACGTCGCGTGTGCGGCGACAGGCCGCGCTCTACGCGCAGCCACTCGAGGTAATCATCCAGGTCGGCCTGTGAGGGGCACATGGTAACGGAACATATCCCGAAGTCCCCGCTTTCCCATCTGAAACCCGGAGGATAACCGGTGCCCGCGGCGGTGGCGTCCGCTTGCCAGTGACAGCGGGTTGGCCTATTGGGTGTGGCTCTTCGCCCAGGAAGCCCTGGGCGGCGGCGTCCACCCACTCGCCCCGAGTCCGAAGCATGGCAAAGGCCCTGGTCATCGTCGAGTCCCCTGCCAAAGCCAGAACGGTTGGTCGTTTCCTCGGCGACGACTTCGTCGTTGAATCGAGCATTGGACACATCCGTGACCTCCCCGAAAACGCTGCTGACATCCCTTCGCGCCTCAAGGGCAAGGCATGGGCGCGGCTGGGGGTCAACGTGGAAGCCGACTTCGAGCCCCTGTATGTCGTGCCCAAGACGAAGCGCGATCAGGTACGCAAGCTGGAGCGCTTGCTGGCCGAGTCGGACCAGGTCTTCCTCGCAACGGATGAAGACCGCGAGGGTGAGTCCATCTCCTGGCACCTTCTCCAGGTTCTCTCGCCGAAGGTGCCCGTTCACCGCATGGTGTTCCACGAGATCACCAAGGAAGCCATCCAGCGGGCTCTCGAAAACCCCCGGGCGTTGGACGAGCGGCTGGTGCGTGCCCAAGAAACCCGCCGTATCCTGGACCGCCTGTTCGGCTACGAGGTCTCGCCCCTTCTCTGGCGCAAGATCAGGCCGCGCCTAAGCGCCGGACGGGTGCAGTCCGTCGCCGTGCGGCTGGTGGTCGACAGGGAGCGGGCACGAATCGCGTTCAACAGCGCATCTTTTTGGGGCGTGAAGGCCTCCTTCGACGTCGATGCCGGTTCCTTCCAGGCGCAGCTTTCCAAGCTCGGCGGCAAGGCCATCGCAGCCCGCGCCGACTTCGACCCCGCCACGGGGGCGCTCCGGACCCGATCCCGAAAGCTCTGGCTGGACGAGAGCGGAGCGCGTGACCTCGCGGCCCGTCTGCAAGGCACCAAGGGCACCATCACGAAGGTCAACGAGTCCTCCTACACCGAAAAGCCGCCTGCGCCTTTCATCACCAGCACCCTGCAGCAGGAAGCCAATCGCAAGCTCCGCTGGGGTGCCCGCCGCACCATGAAGGTGGCCCAGCGTCTGTACGAAAACGGCTGGATCACCTACATGCGTACGGACTCCACCACGCTCTCGCAGCAGGCCATCCAAGCAGCCCGCACGGCCATCGAGAGCGACTACGGCGCGTCGTTCCTGCCCTCGAAGCCTCGTCAACACCTCTCCAAGGCCCGCATGGCCCAGGAAGCTCACGAAGCCATCCGGCCCGCGGGCGAGCAGTTCCACAGCCTGGAACAGGCCCGCAGCGAGCTGTCCGACGAAGAGGCGCGGCTCTACGACCTCATCTGGCGGCGCACCATGGCCAGCCAAATGGTCGATGCCCGGGGTAGGCGCGTGCGCGCGAGCATTCAGGTAGCCGACGCCCTGTTCGTGGCGAGCGGCCGGCAGATCCTGTTCGCCGGTTTCCGCCAAGCCTACGTCGTAGGAAACGACGACACGGGAAACAGCACGCCGGATGTCGGCGCAATGTTGCCCTCGCTACATCAGGGAGAAACCGCCACGGCGCGCGAGCTCAACGCACAAGGCCACAAGACACAGCCTCCCCCACGCCTCACGGAAGCTACGCTGGTCAAGGAACTCGAGGCCCGCGGCATCGGCCGCCCCAGCACCTACGCCACCATCATCGAGACCATCCAGAACCGCGGCTACGTGTTCAAGCGCAAGAACGCTCTGGTGCCGACCTTCACGGCCTTCTCCGTCACCGACCTGCTGACGGCAACCTTGAGCGACCTGGTGGACTACGAGTTCACGGCGAACATGGAAGACGAACTCGATCAGATCGCGCTAGGTCGCCTGGATCCCAAGCTGTACCTGCGCGGATTCTATCTGGGTCCAGAGGCCGCCGGGTCCGGACTGAAGGACCGTGTCGTCCAAGCACTCGAGTCCGTTGATGCAAAGGGCATCTGCAGCTTCGCCATCAGCGATGCCGCCGAGGACGGAGACGTGCAGATCCGCGTTGGACGCTACGGCGCCTACCTGGTGAAGGACGACGTCCGGGTGGACATTCCCGACGATCTGCCACCCGACGAGATGAACATCGAGCGTGCCAGGGCCATGCTGATCGAACAAGAGCAGTGGCCGCGTGATCTCGGTGTTCACCCGGAGTCGGGTCTACCGGTGCTCATACTCAAGGGTCCCTACGGCCCCTATGTCCAGCTCGGCCAAACACCGGAAAAGCCAAAAGGGCGCAAGAAGGCCAAGGTCCTCCCCAAGCGGGTCTCGCTGCTCAAGGGCATGGACGCCCTGGCCATCGAGCTCGACACCGCCCTCGCCCTGCTCTCCCTCCCGCGTGAGCTGGGCGCACACCCCGAGTCGGGCGAAAAAGTGCTGGCCCTGACCGGTCGCTACGGGCCCTACGTCAAGTGCGGTAGCGAAACTCGCTCCTTGCCGAATCCAGATCGGGTGCTCGACATCACCGTCACCGAGGCCCTCCAGATCCTGGCCACGCCTTCCGGGCGCCGACAGTCCTCCAGCCAACCGGCACGAGAGCTCGGTACCCACCCCAAGACCGAAGCGAAAATACTCCTGAAGTCCGGGCGTTGGGGGTCCTATGTCACCGACGGCACCCTCAACGCTTCCTTGCCAAAGGGGACGGACGCGGAGACCTTCAACCTCGAGCAGGCCATCGAGCTGCTCGAGAAGAAAGCAACCCAGCCCAAGCGTACGAAGACCCGCCGCAAGCGCAAGCGCAAGAGCTAGCCGCTCAGCAGCTGGAACCGCTGCCCCGGTAGGCGCCGCACCAGCCCGACCGCTTCGAGCTCCGCGAGGACTGTGAGCACCTTGACCATCGGCTGCCCCGAGGCGGTGGAGAGCGACTCGACCGTGCCGCCTCGCCGGAGCACGTTCATCAGTTGAAGGGACTCAGGGGCGTCAGCGCCTTCGGGCGTGAGCGTCAGCCCTCCTTCCAGGCCCGCGGCTGCGAGGACGGTGGCCGGTGTGCGGACCATGGTGGCGCCTTGCTCGATGAGTGTAAGGCACCCCTGGGAGCACTCGGATCGGTGCCCTCCGGGGACCGCCAACACCTCGCGCCCCGCCTCGAGGGCGTGCCGAGCGGTGTTGAGGGCGCCGGAACGATGGCCAGCCTCGACCACCACGGTCGCTCGAGCCAGCCCTGCGATCACCCTGTTGCGCTGCAGAAAGGTGAAGCGACGGGCCGGAACGTCCGGTAGAAACTCAGAGAGCACCACACCTCCGCTTTGGACGATGTTCCCGCGCAGCCGCTGGGCACCCGTGGACATGGGCGCCGTCAGGCCCTGCCCGAGAACGGCCGCGGTGACGCCGACCGCCATCGCCTCCCGGTGGGCGGCGGTATCGATCCCCATGGCCATGCCGGAGATCACCACTCCTCCAGCCAGGCAGACCGCCCGAGCCAGCTCCGCTGCGGTCCTCCTTCCGTCGGCCGTACACCGCCTGGCGCCTACGATAGCGATGCCGGGGGGCCCTAGCGCTCCCAGCGCCCCATCAGAGAAGAGCACGGGGGGGGCAAAGGGCAGCAATTGGAGCGCTCTGGGGTAGTCCTCCTCGCCGGCCAGGACGAAGGGCACCCTGGTCTCGCACGGCGACGCTACCCCAGCGCGTGCAGCGAGGTCGAGGCGGAGGCCAGCCTGAGCCAAGCGCTCGGGTGTGGCGGACGACACGGCGTCGACTCCGCCCAGCGCATCGATCAGGGACCAGGGGTCGACCCGACCCGAGGCGGAAGCGAGGGCGGCCCAGGGGCCAGGGACTGCGCGCAAGGAGCACCTCCAGGTGTGCTCACGCACGTCGCAAGAGGCGTGCCAACGAAAAACGCCCTTTCTACCGTTCGAGATCGTCGAAGTGTCAGACGTTTGACGTCAAGATCGTCGAAAGTTCGACGCCCACCCCTTTCCGAACGTCACTCGAGGCGCTGTGTGACGTGCTGCCCGCTCTCGACGGCTCGAGCGGCTTGGACGATGACGCCCGTGGAGGTGTTCTCGTCCACACGGACGACCACGACGCGCGCGATAACCGAAGGTGGAAGGTCGGGATCTTCCTTATCGCGGTCGACATACTCGTCCTTGCGCTCGATCACGTAGAATGAGTTGCCGACCCTCACGCCATCTGCACGACCCCGATCGAGGAAGACCACTTCACCTTGGCTGCCGAGGTTGGCTTCGTTTTCGTTCATCCGAGCAACGATGACACCCTCGAGGCTCCCGTGGGGTCGGTCCACTTCGAGTTCGACGTTGATGGGCACGCGGACCGTGACCAGGTCGCCTCGGATCACCTCGGAGTAGGAGCGCCTGAGCACGGCGGTCGCGACGTTGTCCTGGATGAAGAGAATCCGGGCCTCGCCCGAGACGCGGTACATGGAACCATACCGCGCACCACCCTCGGGGTGGCGGACGCGTCGGAGCTCCCGATGCAGGATGCTGACAACGTCACCGCACTCAGCGTAGCCTGGGTCATCCAGTCGCAGGTAGACGATGTCGTGCTCGCCCTGAGCCAAGGCTGCACGCCTGGCCTTGTAGACCGTCCCGAGCAGATCGATCTTGCGACTGTCCTCGAGGACGGCGGGTGCTCGGTATTGCGCGGTGTCCAAGTGGTCGGTGAAGCGCAGGTCGGGGCCGCACTCCATCACGCCTTCCTCGAAGTAGACCGTCGGTGTGACGAAGCCTTCGTGGACGTAGGGTTCGCCGGACTCGAGGGAGTAGCCCGGCGGCTCGATCTCGGT
>CAZVHW010000093.1:0-17073 GCA_964626835.1 uncultured Enterobacterales bacterium | reverse complement strand
GGCCATACTGGCTCTCGACCTCCATCGGGCAGGCCAAGCCGACCCGGCGAGGGAAGCCCTGGCCCTAGCGGACGACAGCGAGCCCGCCCTGCGCACCGCGCTCGCCCTCGAGCAGAGCGCTGACGCCCTGCGTTGGCTCGCCGAGCACCGCATGGACGAGTTCCCCGGCTGGATCTGGGACGCTCGGGACCTGCTGGAAGCCGATCCGGCGCTGCTCGACGAGATCCACCCCCAGCTCTCGGCCGCCATCGAGCGGGCGAGCCCCGCGGAGGCCGCGGAGGGCCTGGACCTGCTGGCGGGCTTGGCAGCCGAAGACCAGGCTGCGTCCCTCTACGGCCAGTCGGCAGCCCAGTTGGCCCTGGCCATGACCGGTGAGCCGGCCCACGACCGGGGCCTGTGGTCCAACCAGGCCTGGGCGCTCGAACAGGCCGGGCACCCCGACCAAGCCCTGGCGGTGTTGGACGAAGCCCTGACCCACTACCCGGACGAGTTCACCTACCACTACGCCCGTGCGCGGGTGCTGAAGGGCATGGGCCGCCTCGAAGACGCACGAGGCGCCGGGCGCGCCGCCTTGGACGAGGCCTACGGCGACCAGCGCCTGCGCGCGGCCAAGCGCCTGGCCGAGATCCTGTTGGAGATGGGCCGCACGGCAGAAGCGATCACCCTCATCGACGAAGTGATCCAGGGCTTCTCGGCCCCCACGGAGGACCTCGAGGTCCGGACCCACCGCTACCTGACCGCTCTGGACGAGCTGCGCTCAGACCTGGAGAACCGAGCCGAGGGCGGCTAAAAGGCACCCCAGAGCCGCGATGTCCATCCGCCCGCGCACACTCGCAGACGGCCGCTACTCCCTCGACGCCGAGGTTGGTGTCGGCGGTATGGGCTCGGTTCACCGCGCGCTGGACACCCACACCGGCGAGCTTCGCGCCATCAAACTCCTCAACCCAGGCCTGATCCGCTCCGCCACGGTCCGCAAACGCTTCCAGCGCGAGGCCGACATCCTGCACAGGCTCGACCACCCCCACATCGTTCGAGTCCACGACTTCCGCAGCGAGGCGGGCGCGGCCTACCTGGTCATGGACTACATAGACGGTGGATCCCTCAAGGACTGGGTGATGCGCAACGGCCCGATGCCCGCGATGATGGCGGCGTCGGCGCTGCTCGAGGTCTGCTCGGCCCTGCACGCCACCCACGAAGCCGGCATCGTACACCGCGACGTCAAGCCCGCAAACGTGCTGGTGGCCAGCGACGGAACCTGCCGAGTGGTCGATTTCGGCATCGCCCGCTTGGACAGCCCGTCGAACCTGACACGCCAAGGCATGCGCATGGGCACCATCGGCTTCATGGCTCCCGAACAGCAGCGCAGCGCCCACGACGTCGACCACCGGGCGGACGTCTTCGGTCTCGGGGCCAGCCTCTACGCGATGCTCACCGGCTCGGTCCCCGTGGACATGCTCGACTCCCTCGAGCGCCACTACGACAAGCTGCCCAAGCCCGTGGCCTACCTGATCACCAAGGCCACCTTCCCCCAGCCCGAGCAGCGCTACGATTGCGTGACCAAGCTGGCCGCGGTGCTCGAGCGCGCCATGGGCCGCCTGCCCCCCATCCCCTCCCATGCTCCCCCCCTGTACGAACCGGTCCTGGCAGCGACCGAGAGCACGGTCACGGGGCCGACCATCGTCTTCGAGTAGTAGGGGCAACCGAGTCGAGTCTGCGTGTGCTCGGCGGGAAGCCCCCGCTTCTGTGAACCAGGAAGGCCCTCGCTGTTTCGGGTGGGTGGACGGATGACCCGCCCACGACACCCGAAAGGAAGCACCATGTTGTTCATCGCCCTCACCCTCGCCGCCTTCGCCCCCGACGCCCATGCCCGCCCCCCCATGCCGATGATCGAGCTGGCGAGCGTGGCCACCACCGCCGACACCGACGACGACGATCCGATCACCTTCGACTTCTCACGCGGTAGCGGCGTGCTCGTCGTCGTGGGGACCAACCCCGACGCGGTCGCTGCGGGTCGCTGCAATCTCGAGATCGGGACCTCGCCCGGGATCTCCCAGACCCTGCTGCTAGGCACCAGCAGCTCCGTCTACCACGCGACCGCGACCACCGGACACGAGTCCAACGAGATCGTCATCCCCACGGACACGAGCTGGGGCAACGTCAGCGTGAACCTGTCCTACTCCAGCGGCTTCGCTGGCAGCTCGGCGTCCTCCTCCAACCCCGTCGGCTGCGCGCTCTACTTCCAGCCCGTCACCCGCCTGATGCCAGGCCCCGTCATCCTCGATCTGTTCGCCGATCCCTCCGACACCTCTGCCACCAGCTCCATCACCACCGACCTCCCCTACGCCGGTTGGCTGATGCTCGAAAACGTCAGCGGAAGCGATGCGTATGGCGGCGGCGGCATCCAGCTCTACGTGAACGGGCTGGGCCAGGTGGAGTACGGCGTGGGTGACGACCCGAACCAGCGGCCCTCCATCATCGCCGTCCCGGTGTTGGCCGGCTCGGACGTGCTCATCGAGCTCGAGCACGACGACGACACCACCGGCGACAACCGCGGAGACCGCGGCGTCGAGCTGAGCTTCCTCCGCTCCCTCTGACGCCACCCGGCCCAATGGGCGCCGCACGAGGCGGGCGCCCCACCCCGCCCCGCTCACGCGACCCAAGGCTCGCACCCCGACACGTCTGGTAAAAGAGGATGCCATGTCGACCCGCACCCAGACCGAGATCCGAGAGGCCTACGATCACCGCGCATGGATCCGGACCTGCGTGCGGCGCGAGCTCGCTGGCGCGCTTCGCATCGACCCGACAGCCGCGAGGAGGCTGACCGGCCTGATCATGGAGAACCTCCAGCCCAGACGATCGGGCGTCGAGGCAGCGGGCCTGACGCCCCAGGAGCTGCTGGAGAAGCTGGTCGTCGCCCATCGCACGACCTTCGGTCACGCTTCGCTCGCCCTGGCCTCGCAGCGCGGCGCGGACCGCTCACTGGTGGCCTGGGTGATCTGGCATCTCCCGATCGCGACCACCCATCGAGGGCTGGCCCATCTCTGCTACCAGGCGCCAAAGGGCTACGACACGCATCACTGGAGCCTCGCCGCCGTGAAGGCCTACGAGGCCGTCCACCGCAAGCTGGGGCGACGGCCCGAAGGTGCCCTCGGAAGGCTGCGCCTGGGCATCCTTTCAACCTTCCGCCGGCCGCATCGTCGCCGACTGCGAGTCGGAGAGCGGCAAGTGGCTCGGCCTGATGACCCCCGGATCCTCCGACTGGACACGCCGAGGACTGGGCGAGCTCCGAGTCCGTGGATTTCCCAGGAAGCTCGTGGAGTACGACGGGCTCGCCTACCTGTCCTCGGGGCGGATCCTGGTGACACAGCGCGATGCCGACAGCCTCCTCCCGACAGGGATCTCGCTCGACGCCGTGGATGAACGCAGCCTGGACCGGGAGCACATGCACGTCACCCGCGAGGGCGCGTTGATGGTGCTCGACACCAGCGGCCGGCGCGTGGAGACCTGGGATCTGAACACCGATCCACCGACCCTCGCCGGAGTCGCGACCATCCGAGCCCCGGAGAGCGCCCACCCCAGCTGGGACCTCAACAGGGGCTGATGGTGGATCCCCGTCCGTGGTGGATTGGACGCCATCAATCCCCTCGTCCCGGACCGCCCCGTGCGCTCACTGGAGCTCGAGCACCCCATCGCGGCGATGCTCCCCATCGGCCCCGACGAGCTGGCGATCCTGTGGAGCCACGAGGGCGCACAGGTCCTGGAGGTCTTCGATCATCGCGCCAGGGTCCGCACCGAACGCCCGGTCAACTTCCCGAGCAACTTCTTCGCCAAGGACATCGTGCGCATGCCGAGGGAATGAAGGGGCTTCCGAAGAGGCGAAAGAGGCCTACAACACCGCCAACAGCTTGCGCAGGTACGCCACGTGGCCCATCTCCTCGCAGATCAGCCGATCCACCTTTTCCTGGCCCTGGTGGGCCGGTACCACCTGCTTCATGCCCAGAAAGAAGAGGATGGAGTCGCGCTCGAACTGCAGGGCCAGCTCGAGGATGCCGCGCACACCGTCGGCGCCATCCACCATGGCTTCCACGTCGAGATCGCGCCGGAAGACGTGCTGCTCGGCCATGGCCTGCAGGTACAGCTCGGTGTCGCCCATGGGGTCGAAGACCGTGGGGGCGGCGTCGCTCACCAAGCTGGTGCGCAGCCGGTGGAACAGGCGCTCGTGGCCGTCTTCCCAGGCTGCCAGCTCGGTGAAGAGGGAGCGAACGGCCGGCTGATCGGCGACGGCCGCGGCGCGGCGGTAGAAGCGGGCGCCGTTGCGTTCGATCTCTTCCGCGATGGCGAAGATCTCGTCCAGGTTGAAGCTGAAGCCCATGGGTCACTCCGAAAGGTCGAGGCGGGGATTTCAATAGCCGGGCGAGGGGTGGCTGAGAACTGCGGGATAACATTCACCGGTGCGAACTCACAGAGGTTGCAGATGGGCCCCTTCGAGACCCTGACCGCCGAGACCCGCGATCACCTGGTGATCGTGTCCTTGAACCGCCCACGAAAGCTCAACGCCTTCAACCTCGCCATGCTGCGAGAGCTCTCCCAGGCCTACACGGCCTACGAACGGGACCCCAACCTGTGGTGCCTACTGCTGGTGGCCCACGGCGACCACTTCACGACGGGCCTGGACCTGGCCGAGGTGGGGCCGGCGGTGGCCTCCGGCCAGCCCCTGTTCCCGGCGGGCGAGGTTGACCCCCTCGACCTCGCGGACCCTCGCCGCAGCAAGCCCGTGGTCATCGCGGTGCACGGCTGGTGCCTGACCATGGGCGTGGAGCTGTGTCTGGCCGCCGACATCCGTCTCGCCGCGAAGGACACCCGCTTCAAGCAGATGGAGGTGCAGCGCGGCATCATGCCCTTTGGGGGCGGCACCCTCCGCTGGCCGCAGGTGGCGGGCTGGGGCAACGCCATGCGCTGGCTGCTCACCGGCGACGAGTTCGATTCGGCCGAGGCCCTGCGCCTGGGCCTGGTGCAAGAAGTTGTCGACGGGGACCTGCTCTTCGAGCGCGCCCTGTGGATCGCCCAGCGCGTAGCGGCCCAGGCACCCCTGGCGGTCCAGGCTACGCGCGCCTCGGCGATGCTCGCGCTGGAGCATGGCCCAGAAGCCGCCAAGAGGGGACTGGTGGACGCAGCTCGCGGGCTGATGGCCAGCGAGGATGCCGAGGAGGGCCTGGCCTCCTTCGTACAGCGGCGACCCGCTCGATTCCAGGGGCGGTGATCGACCGCAGCGCCTTGACGACACCACTCCGTGCGAGCGCTGCTATCTTGGCTGCGGAGGTCTCCATGAAACCCATCGTCCTGCTCCCCCTGCTCGCCATCAGCGCCTGCAACCCCGGCACGCTCTCCCCCGACGACAGTGACACGCCGGAAGGCGACACCGACACCGACACCGACACCGACGGGGACACGGACTTCGATCCACCCGAATGGTGCGAGGAAGCCCCCATCGAGGAGCTACAGCACGTCACCACCCCCCCCACCCAACCCTACTGGCTCTGGCACCCGGACACCGACAGCCTGCAGATCCCCACCGTGGTCTTCCTGCCCGGCGGAGGCGGCGGGGATGGCGGCGGAGAGATGACCTTCAACGGCTGGTTCTCGCACGGTGACGACCTGCCGGAGATGCGCGTGGTGGTGGTGACCGCGGCCGACGAGGACCTCACCGACGAGTGGGACCGCGTGGTGCCCATCGTGGACGAGGTGCTCGACTGTTACGGCGGAGACCCCGACAAGGTCCACATCGGCGGCACCTCCAACGGGGGAGTGGGCGCGTTCTCCATCTTCCTCGACAGCCCGGACCGCTTCGCCACCCTGCTGGGCGCACCCGGGTTGTGGACCTACTGGAACGAAGACGCCATCGAGGACGCCCTCGCAGACAAGTCGGTGTTCAACGGCGTGGGCGAGTTCGATACCAGCTGGCTGCCCTACGTCCAGCAGACGCACGAGCAGCTCGTGGACCTGGATATCGACTCGGTCTACGTGGAGTTCGAGGGCCAGGGCCACGTCCCCGACGAGAACTTCGACGAATCGGTCCTGTACGACTGGTGGGAGGAGCACTCCCAGTGAGCCCGAGCCGCGAGCGCCTGTCCTGGGGCAAGGCTGCCGCCATTGCGGCGGGCCTCACCGCCGTTCACGCCGCGCTCGGCCTGATCTCCCTCGGAATGCTGATGGTCTGGGTGCCGAGCTTCGCGGCCCTCTTCCAAGACATGGGGGCCACGCTTCCCATCGCGACCCAGCTCGTGCTGAGCGCCTCCTACGGCCTGCAATCACACTGGTTCCTCTGGCTCCCACCGCTCGCGATGGGGCTGCTCTTGGACTTCGCCTCGCTGACGTTCCTGGCCAGGCGCAAGGGCTGGCTTCCGAGCCTCCTGCTCGGCCTGCTCGAGGGCGCCGTCCTGCTGGCCCTACCATTGCTGATCGGGATCTCCCTCTACCTGCCGATCTTCGCGATGAGCGCGGCGATTCAGTAGGAGCGGACCTCGCGTCTGCCCGGCACCGCACCGGCGGGCGGGTATGAAACCAACCCCTACGCAAGACCCAGCGAAGTGCCACCGCAGGACGCAGGGGCGGACCTCGCGTCTGCCCGAGGGATCAGGGCTCCAGCTTGAGCACCGCCGCGTAGGTGACCGTGCCCACGCTCCCGCCGACCTCGTGGTGGCCGTTCCATTCGGCGTACACGCTGCCGTCCGACTCGATCCATCCCGCCCAGTCGTCGCCGAAGCCGTCCACCGCTACCCGGCCCTCGATGTCCATCCCGCCCACGACGCTGCCGCTCAGCTGGATACTGATCTCCCCAGCCCTGTCGGCCTGGGTCTGACTGTCGGGAACGCAGGCTGCGGTGAGGGAAAGCACACCGCCGTTGGCGCTGCCCGTGACCGGTGCGTTGCAGGTGCCCGTCTCGTTCGGGACGCTGACGTAGGCCGTGATCTCCAGCCGACCGGTCTTGACACCGTCCGCCAGGGCGGAGGGGGTGACGCTGCCACCGCCGCCGGAGTCCACCAGATCCATGAAGTAGTTCCAGTCCCAGCCACCACCCGGGTCGGTGTGGCACGACGCGCCACCACCACCTTCGTTGGCGCAGCCCGGTACCTCGTAGTGTCCAATGACGTGGTTGCGATCGCAGGCGAAGCCGTTGCGGTCGCAGATGTCCCGGGTCAGGGCCGCGGAGGATCGGTACATCGCGTCGGTGTACCAGGTCTCTGGGGCATCCACGTAGCCCTCGTGCTCGATACCCACCGAGGACTGGTTGGTGTCCCAGTCGCCGGCGTGCCAGGCGATGTCCTGCTCGTCCACCATCTGCGTGATCTCCCCGTCGGAAGAGCGCACGACATAGTGCGAGGAGGCGCTGGCCGAGCTGTTCTGGAACCAGGAGATGCAGCCCGAGTAGCTGCCCTGCACGGTGTGGATGACCACCATGTCGATGTTGCCGGCTCCGCGCGAGCTGTTGGTGTAGTTCGAGCTCGAGGCGGCTACGAACTGCGCCGAGAGGCTGCTGCCCGAGGTGGCGAATCGATCCACCTCGCGCCAATCAAGTTCGCGGGGAGCGACCTGGATCCACTCACCCTCCAGGGTCTCCGTGACGAAGCCCCACTGGATGAGGTCGTAGACTTGGTTGGCGAAGCTGTTCGAGGCGTCCTCGTCGGCGACTCCCGCATAGGCCTCCACCACCGGGAACCACTCCCGCAGCGTGTCGATGGGCTCGCCGGTGTGGGCCTCCCGCCGCTCGGCCAGATCCGCCAGGACCCAAGCGCCGGCCCTGATGTTGGCCACCCTGTTCCACATCACGCTGTCCACGGTCAGGCCCGTGCGCTCCGCCGCCAGCAGCGCCGAAGGGGTCTGGTTGTCCAGCCGGAGGTTCATCAGGCCGACGGCCATGTGCCGGTTGAGATCCCCATCGCGGTCGTCCAGACGAGTCAGCGCGTAGGAAACCGCCACGAGCAGGTCGCGCGGCACCTCGTACTCCACGGAGGCGTACTGGAAGGCCTCGTCGAGGTCCTCGGGAGCAGGTTGTTCACCAGGGGCGCAAGCGAGCAAATTGAGAAGAAGGGGAAGTACGAGCATGACCTCCTCGGGTGAGAGCGGCCATCTCCTTCGCAGGAGTCGTGCCAAGCCTCTGACGCGGAAACCGGGGGGGCAGGGTCCCGTTACCGAGACACTTTGGTCGCAGTCGGGGTGCGCGCACCCCGACATCCAGGCCCCGGTTCCGGTGGCCCTAATCGCAGCCTCCATACCGGTTCTTGCAGCCCACCACCTTCACCTCCACAGGAGCGACGCCGTCGTCCAGCATGTCGATGCGCCGTGCGGCTTTCTTGGACAGGTCGATGATCCGCCCGTCCACGTAGGGGCCCCGATCGTTGATCACCACCCGGACGCGTTCCCCGGTGTCGGTTCGTGTCACCCGCACCACGGTGCCAAAAGGCAGGGTCTTGTGGGCCGCCGTGCGCTTGCAGGGTCTGAACGTCTCGCCGGAAGCCGTCGGCTTGCCCCTGAAGCCGGGGCCATACCAGGACGCTTGGCCGGTCTGGGCCTGGGTGTGGGCGCAGGAGGCTGCCAAGAGCAGACAGATTGGGAGGAGGAGACACGGAGCGGAGGCGCGCATGGTCGTTCGGAGGCTGGGTACGGGTGCGGGTGCGGGGAATGTCACCGGGTTACCGAGGGCTGCCTTTATCCCACCGGAGGAGCCAAAAAAATGTCCCGCCGCCTTCCCCTGCCGCTCGCCCTCGCGATCCCCGCCTTCGCACTTGTCACGGAGCCCGCCATGGCCGACGATCTCCCCGCCTACACCCCCGACTCCAACGCGGCACGGGCCGACATCCCCGACGCCTACAAGTGGGACCTGGGCAAGCTGTTCGCCGACGACGACGCGTGGGAACAGGCGGCCACCGAGCTGACCACCGAGATCGAGTCCCTGGGGAACTTCCAGGGACAGCTCGCCGACGGCCCCAGCCTGCTCGCGTGCCTGGACCGCTACGTCGTGCTGCACTCCAAGGTCAACACGGTCACCCTGTACACCAGCCTGCAGCTCACCGTGGCCCGCACCGACGAAGCCGTCCAGGCCCGCAACCAGCAGGCCCTGGCGGTGCTGGACCAGTTCATGACCGCCGGGTCCTTCGTCAGAAACGAGATCCTGACCCTGTCCGACAAACAGATGACCAAGGCGTACAAGAAGACCCCGGAGCTGCGCGTGAAGCACGGTGGCTACATCGACGGCCTGCGCCGCCGCAAGCACGCCATGCTCTCCGCAGAAGGTGAGCGGGTACTCAACCTGGCCGGCGACAACCTGTGGGCCGAGATCGATCTCAACGAGATCCCCGCCCCGGTCGAGACCGTCTTCCACTCCCTGCTCGACGACATCCCGTTCCCGATGGTGCACGACGAGGAAGGCAACGAGGTCCAGCTCAACTTCTCGAACTACGGCAAGTACCGCAGGAGCTCCGATCGCGCGATCCGCGAGGAAGTCGTCGCGGCCATGATGGGCACCCTCAAGCAGTACGAGCACGCCCTGGCGGCCACCCTGTCCGGCCAGGCCGAGTTCTCGGTCTTCCTGGCCAAGTCCCGAGGCTACGACACCGCCATGCAGGCCTACCTCGACAAGGACAACCTCGACACGGCCGTCTACGAAAACCTCGTGGCGACGGTCAACGCCAATCTCGAGCCCCTGCACCGCTACATCACCCTGCGCAAGCGCCTGCAGGGCCTCGACGAGATCTACCTGCACGACATGTACGTGCCCATCGTCGAGGGCGTCGACCAGGACATCCCCTTCGAGCAGGCTCGGACCTTGCTCCTCGAGGCCCTGGCTCCCATGGGTCCCGAGTACCTCGAAGTGCTCGAGAAAGGCCTGGATCCCGCCAATGGCTGGATCGACCTGTACCCGAGCGCCGAAAAGCGCAGCGGGGCCTTCTCGGCATCCACCTACGGCGTCGAGCCCTACGTGATGATGAACTACCAGGACAGCATGAACGACATGAGCACCCTGGCCCACGAGTACGGCCACGCCATGCACTCGTGGCTGTCCATGGAGAACCAGGGCTACGCCGACTACCGGTACGTGCCCTTCCTGGCCGAGATCGCCAGCACCGCCAACGAGGTCCTGGTCGAGGAGCACATGCTGGCCAACGCCACGGACGACCGCGTCAAGGCGAGCATCCTGGCGGACCGCCTGTCGGCCATCCGCGGCACCATCTACCGCCAGGCGCTCTTCGCCGAGTTCGAGTGGAAGCTGCACCAGTTCATCGAGCAGAGCACACCCGTCACCTCCACGCTGCTCACCGAAACCTACGGCGGCCTGGTCCAGAAGTACTACGGCCCCGACTACGCCCTGGGCGAAAACGACGCCATGGAGTGGGCCTACATCCCCCACTTCTACTGGAAGTACTACGTCTTCACCTACGCCACGGGCCTGTCCAGCGGCATCACCATCGCCCAGAAGGTCCGCGAGAGCGAGGAGAACCGGGATGCCTACCTGGGCATGCTGAAGGCCGGCTGCTCCGCCCCGCCCCTGGAGATCCTGAAGGGTGCTGGCGTGGACCTCACCACCCCGGCGCCAATCGAGGCGGCCCTGAAGCGCTTCGACGAGACCGTGACCGAGCTCGAGGCCCTGGTGGACAAGCTCGAAGCCGAAGCCGAGCCCCCGGCCGAAGAGACCGGCGAGGAGTAGGCCACCTTGCGCACCGTCGCGCAGGAGCCGCTCCAACGTCTGCTGCCCCCGATCGCGTGGGAGCAGCGCCAGGCCCTGCTCGAGCGCCGTCGCTGCGGCTGGTGTGCCGAGCCGGTCCCCGCTCGGCTGGTGATCGGGGGTGGCGACTGCCCCCACTGCACCACCTCCCTCTACCCCCGCCAGGAGCAGGATCCCGACGCGATCCTCGCCGCCCTGAGGCGCCGCTGGAACCGCTGGAAGTGGGTGACCTGGGCCCTCATCGCCCTCGGCACCTTCGTGGCGGGCTTCGTCCCGATGCTGGCAGCCGCGGTCCTCTTCCTGGGGCTGCTGGGCCTCCACGTCGGGCTGGTGCGCCGCCCGCTGCGCTGGCTCACCGCCGGCAGGCGCTTCACCACGCGCTTCCTGCTCCGCATGCTCCTGGCAATCCTGGGCGTCCTGAACCTGGCGGTAGCCACCCTGGCCCCCCTGGTCCCCGCCGCGGGCTCCCTGGTGGTGGCGATCTGCTCCGTGCTGTCGGCGATCCTCTACACCGAGGTCGCCCTGCGCTTCATCGGAAACCGGCTGCGCAGGGAGCAGCGGGACCAGCGCCTGGACAAGTGGGAGTGGCTCCTTCCCGCCAGCCTGCTCGGGGGCCTGGTGGGCTCGGTCCTGGGCATGGTCGGCCTGGCAGCCGCGATGCTCTACCTCCTGCTGTGGATGGACATCCCCGGCGTGAGCGACATCGCCGCCTTCCTGCTGTCCACAAGGGGTGGCTAGGATGGAAGCCACGCTGCTCTCCCTGATCGCGCGCGTTGTCGGCCTGGCCGCCACGGCCACGCCCCTGCCCGCCACCACCTTCTTCGCCGTGCAGCTGGTGGTCGCCGTCCTCGTGCGCCTGGACAAGGTAGCGCTACCCCCGGAGATCGCCTGGACCGTCTCCTTCCTGGCCCTGGGCGTGGGCTTGGTCGGCGCCCTGCTCGAGTGGGTGGGGAAGTGGACGGACACCGTCGAGGAGCTGATGCGAGAGCTGCACGTCGACAAGATGCTCGGTGTCGCGAGCACCTTCGCCATGACCGCGATCCTGGTGCTGGCCACCAGCGCCGGGCAGCAGGCAGCCACACAGCTCGACGAGACACTCGACGAACAGGGCGTGCCCAGCGGGATCGTGGACCAGCTGGACGACGCCGGCCTGGAGTGGCTCGACCACGTCATGCCGGAGCAAGCCCCCCTCGAAGCTTCGGCCGACCACTCCGAGCTGCCAGCTCGGGAGCGCGATCCCGAGGCCGAGGGGGACCTGGCCGAGGCCGTGTCCCTCCTGGAAGGCTCCGGCCACCCCGGCTGGGTGAAGGTCCTGGTCCTGCTGATCGCGGTGGCCACCAACTACGGCCTGGTCACCCTACGGGGCGCGATCTGGGAGCGCATCGAGCCCCTGCTCGAGGGGCTGTCCGCCGAGAAGGTCTTCCGCTTCCTCGAGGCGGGCGGCGCCCTCGCAGCCCTGGCCGTGCTGGCGCTCGCGCCCATCCTGGTCTTGGTGCTGCTGGCCGCACTCACCCTCGGCCTGACGCTGCTGCTGCTGGCGCTGCGGGGCCTCGAGTCCGCGGTGGACCGGAAGCGCCGCCGCCCCTGCCCCCACTGCGGGCACCTCCGCCGCGTCGAGGCCAGCCTCTGCCCCGAATGCCACCAGGCCCTCGAGCCCGAGCGCTGGCTGGTGCGCAGGGCCTCGCCCCCCGCCCCCACGCCCGAGGCCACCCCCGCCTGACCGGGAGTCCCCGGTAGAACCTTCCCTTCCCCCGACCCGAGGTCCATCGTGCGCACGCTCCTGCTCTCCCTGCTCCCGCTGCTGTTCATGCTTGGTTGCCCCAAGCCCTTCGTCGAGGTCAGCCCCGACTGGACCGCCGAGCCGCTCCAGCCCGCCATCCTCGCCGGCGCCGCCGCGAGCTTCGACGTGGACGAGGAGGACGCGGGCATCGCCATCATGGACACCGTGATGAACGCACACTTGCCGGACTACGGCGACAAGATGATGGAGCGGATGAAGCCCTTCCTGGCCGAGCGGGGCTTCGCGCTCACGACCGACCACGACCGGGTGTCCACCGCCGAGCGGGAGACCCTCGAGAAGCTCGAGAAGTTCACCTCGATCGCCGCAGGTGCCTGGATCTGCCCCGACGGCTCCATGGTCGTGGTGAACAACAGCGCCCTGTTCCGCAAGAACTCCTACGAGATGATCATCGAGCGCGCCGCGCCCGTACAGCCCGGCGAACACTTCGTCTTCATCGACGCCAGGATCTACAAGATGCGGAAGTGGTTCGTGGTGGGCTTCGCCCGCATGGTCCTGGACGTCATCGTCATCGACCACCAGGGCAGCGAGGTCTACGCGGCCCGCGGCGTGGGCGACGGCCCCACCTCCGCCTTCGTGGCCCTGCACCACGTCGAGGCGTTGACCGAGGCCATGGAGTACGCCCTGACCACCATCGAGGCCGAGGTGCCGGTGGTGGTGACCGACTAGCGCCAGGTCCTAGCTCGCCCCCCTCTGCAGCAGAACCACCGGCGCGGTCATGAGCAAGAGCTTGATGTCCAGCCACACCGACCAGTTGTCGATGTACTCGAGGTCGAGCTTCATCCAGTTCTCGAAGGAGATCTGGTTGCGGCCGGAGACCTGCCAGATGCAGGTGATGCCTGGCTTCATGGACAGCCGACGCATCTGCCATCGTTCGTACTGCTCGACCTCTGCGGGGATGGGGGGACGGGGACCGACAAGGGACATGTCGCCACGGAAGACGTTCCAGAGCTGAGGCAGCTCGTCGATGCTGGTCTTGCGGATGAACGCGCCGATGCGGGTGATGCGCGGGTCTCGCTTGATCTTGAAGACCGGCCCGTCCATCTCGTTCTGGGCCTCGAGCTCGGCTCGCAGCTTCTCGGCGTTCATCACCATGCTGCGGAACTTGAGCATTCCGAAGGGGCGCCCGTACAATCCCGAGCGGGTCTGCTCGAAGAGCACGGGACCCCCGTCCTGCAGCTTGATGATCATGGCCACCGTGCCCAACAGGGGGGACAGGGCCAGGAGCCCCAGGCCGGAGGCCACGACGTCGAAGAGGCGCTTGAACAACAACGCCACCGCGGCCGTGGGGGTCTGACTGAAGGTGAGCGTGGTCCAATCGCCGAGCTCTTCGATGTGCGCTGGGCCCAGCCTCAAGCCGAGGAAGCTGACGTTGAAGCTGAACCGCACGCCCAGCTCGCCGCACTGGGCCGCGACCCGGCGAAGGGTGGAGGTATCCCAGCGCCAACCCACCATGAAGACCTGATGCACGTCGCGCTGTGCCAGTAGATCGGGCAGGTCGTCCAAGGCACCCAGCACCGCTGGATCGTCGGGATGCGGCTCGCTGTCTTCTTCCTGCTCGCCGTACTCACTGGGGGCGGAGAAGGCTTCCGGGTCGGCTTCCGCCAGCACGAGCCCCAGCAGACGTACTGGCAGCTGAGGGTGCTCGGCGAGATGCGCCACCAGGGGGCGGGCGTCTTCGAGCTGACCGATGACGAGAATCTTCTTGAGGTCGCGCTCGGCGACCCTGGCGCGGCGGAGGCGCCACACGAGCCCGCGATGGGCGAGCAGCAGCGCAGCCCACGATGCCAACAGGAAGCCCACGAGCAGCGTGCGGCTGAACTGGTGCTGCTGGAAGGACCAGATGAGCAGCACCAAGGCAAGGAAGGCCACGCCCACGGCAGTGGTGATGCGAGCGAACTGCTGGGGGAAGCGCACGGTGCGCAGGCCGCGGTAGCACCCTGCGAGGTGGAGCGAACCCAACCACAGGGGCAGGATGGGTACCAGCAACGGCATGTGAAGCAAGGGCGGGAAGGGCTTGAGCGTGGAGGCTTCTCCGGGGATGACGTCCCAGGGCCAGATCTCGGGGAACCGAGCGCGGCCGAACACAACCGCCATGAAGACCCCGCTGACCAATGCCGCGTCGAGCAGCAGCGTCGCGAAGTAGAACATGGCCGAGCGTTCGGTGCGCATCGCTCTGGAGCTCCCTCCGGGTCGGCGAAGTTTTTCGATTCTATCAGTTCGAGTGGCCGCGTGCCTGACGCCAGGCGTGACATACACACATTCAGTGGCGAGGAACGAAGGCAGGGATCCTCAACGGAGGGACTAGCGGCTCAGGAGCATGCCCAAGGCGACCGCGAGGGCCAGCATTCCGCCATAGAGCACGATGGTCCGAAGGCGGTGGCCCTTGAGCCGGGGCACGTACTTGCGGCGGCCGCGCTTGCGGCGGCGGACCCTGGTGCGCCACTCGTACTCTTCGGGGGTGAGCCAGTTCTCGCGCCCACGGGAGTCCACGTAGAGCTTGTAGCCGCGCTCGGTGTAGAAGTCGTGCCGCATCTGATCGCGCATCTCGGCGATCACGAGCTCTTTCTTGTGCTGCACCTGCTGCTCGCGCTTGCTCCGCACTCGCTGGCGCTTGTGCTCCAGGCGACGCAGCCGACGCTGGTGCTCTTCCTCGAGCTCCTCGTGGATCCGGACCTCGGCTTCCTTGCGTTCGTCCTTGGACAGGACCACGTCGGCTCCTTGCTGTTGGCTCACCCGAATCGGTGGGCGGCTGGAGATCTGCAGCCGTATCCGCTGACGCCGCGAGATGTCAATCCACCGTGGGTCTAGGTGGAGGACCGGCGCCGAAAGGATCCTCCCGGTCTCAGCGGAGCCTGCCCCGCTTCAAGGCCATGTACAGCTCGCTCTCGTGTGGAAAGGCGACTCCCGCCAGCACCAACACCTCGAGGTGCTCTGCGGCCTCGGCGTAGCGCCCCGTGTCTCGCAAGCCGCGCACGAGCACACGCCGCACGCCCCAAGCCTCGGGGTTGTCCCGAACCAACGCGCGCAGCACGTCGAGGCCGGAGTTGTCGCCCATGCCGATGCGCGCCGTGGCGATGCCCGAGCGGAGGGACACGTCGTCGGAGCCACAGAAGCTCTGCGCAACACGCAAGCGCTCGAGGGCTTCCTCGTATCTTTCGAGTGCGAGCAGGGTCTGGCTGGAGGTGCGGTTTGCGAAGCAGCCCTCGTGTTTGTCCTTCACCAACTCCAGAGCCTCTTCGTACCGGAACGAGCGGAGCAGGAAGGAGGCGTAGGCGACGGTGTTCTCCGGCTCCAGCTCCAGCGCCCGCAGGTAGAGTTGCTCGGCCAGGGCGGGTTCGTCCCGCTCCATCATGACCGCGGCGGCGTCCTGCAACCTGTCGCCTCGGCGAGGCAACACGCGATCGAGCACCTTCTCCGGATCGTCATCGGTCAGCAACGCCTCGCGGACATAGGGGCGCGCGTCCTGGCCGCTGGGTAGCTCGAGTGCCAGCAGACGAGCGTAGGCCTCTTGGGCCTGCTCTGGTTGGCGCAAGACCCGGTGCAGGCGGCCCAGGTGCAGCCAGCTCCACACCAACGTGGGGTAGGCGCTGGTGCCCAGCTCGAGCACGGCGACCGCGTCCTCGCGCTCACCTGCCAACCAGCGCGTGCGGGCCAACTCGAACAAGGTGGAAGGGTCCAGGGGTCGGCGGGCCAAGGCGGACCGATACCAGTCCTCGGCCTCGATGAGAGCCTCGAGATCGTCCGGAGCGGCCTGGGCGCGCTCGAATGCCTGCCGCCCAAGGGCCACGGCATCCTCGGGAGGTGCCCAGGGGCTGGCGGGATGGCGGCCCACCAGGGAGGCGAAGGCGGTGAGCCCCAGGGCCAGCATGGCAAGGACGACCATGGCAGCCATGCTCGAGTTCCGTGACACGGCCCCCCCCGCCCACGGGAGCGGAGCGAGGTCCCGGCCGCTGCGGGCGACAGTGACCCCGGCCAGCAGCGCCCCCAGCACCGCCAAGGCACCGATATGGGCCGAGAAGGTGACCAAGGACGACACACACAACGCGGCCAAGGCGGCGACGTACCCCGCAAGCAGGGAGCGTCGGCGTCCCCGGTGCAGGCGCAGGCAGGTCCAGATTCCAAGCCCGAGGGGAACCAGGGCCAACAGGCACCAAGCCGAGCCGCCGACGATGCCCTGCTCCGCCAGGGCCTGGAGGTAGTCCTGGTGGGCGTGGGTCGTGGTGGTGAAGTGCGGCATGGACTTCACCACCTGGTAGGCATCCACGTAGCTACCCGCGCCGACACCGAAGAGCGGTGCACCATCCACCAGCCGCGTGGTGCCGTGCCAGATGCCCCCGCGGCCCAACAGCAGGTCCCCCTGGAACCAGTCGGGGGAGATCCAGGAGGAGAAGCGGTAAGCCACCGCCACGGGCCCCAGCTTGACCACGATCCCCACACCGGAAGCGAGCCCCAGGCCCACCAGCAGCTGCACCGTGCGCGACCCCAGCAGCACACCGAACACCACTACGGCCACGCCAGCCTCGAGCACCGCGCCACGGCTTCCCGAGGACAG
>CAZVHW010000092.1:2645-17176 GCA_964626835.1 uncultured Enterobacterales bacterium | reverse complement strand
GGGCCCCCGGTACGAGCACGAGCAGCCTCCCCGAGGGATGCCCGACATTGAGCCGCTCGGCCACGACATCCCCCACGAAGAGCACGGGCTGCGAGGTCTGCCGGGGCAGGGCCAGGGCTGGCTCGACGTCCATGGCCAGCAGCAGCCCCGATCGTAATGGAGCGTGGTCCGCCATCCAGGGGTAGTCCCGAGGTACCTCGAGCGTGAACGCCCGCGCGGCCACGAGGGCGTCCACCGGGTGTGGCGGCGCGACCTCCTGCCCTGCCACCGGCGGTGCGAGGAAGAGCGAAAGCGCGAGGAGCAGCGTGATCATGGCACCACCTCCAGGTCGTCGATGCCGATGGCGCCCGCGGAGGTGCCGAAGGTCTCGCCCAGCTCGAGCCGCACGGCGCGGACGTCCGCCAGGTCGAAGACAACCCCTCCGGAGTCGAACGCGTACAGGGGGATGCGCACGGTGTTGAACTCGTTGGCCCAGCCGGAGCCCGAGCCCAGCCCCGTCCGCTGGTAGGGGCGGGTGAGGCCGCCCCAGCCGCCGAAGCCGACCGCGCTCTCGTTGCCATCGCCGTCCATCAGCGCAACGCTGAAGTCCAGCGGGCCATCCAGGGCCACCGTGTTGGGATGTCTCGTGACTTGACAGGCCCGGAAAGACAGGTGGCCGTAGGAGCCCCAGTCCGCCATGGCCTCGGGAACCTCCCACTCGACGACGAGGTCTTGCCCCTCGCTCCACTCGAACACGCGCCCGACGTCACGGTCGTCGCGCTCCTCGACCCAGGTCATGCCGTTCATGGAGGACACCCCGTTCCAGGCGAACTGGCTGTCGCCGTCGTCCAGCAGGCCGAGCTCCATGCCTTCGACGTCCCAACCCACCGCCCCGCCCGCTGTTGACAGCGCCGGGTTGGACTCGACCTGGTGATCGTCCAGCACGAGCTTGTCTGCGTCGATCCCGGAGCGGAACACGCTGGCGACGACCGACGTGTCCGCGAGCCCTGCGTAGCGCAGGTCGGTCGGCATGCGCTGCAGGTAGGCTCCCGCCCGATCGTGCCCCCCCACGTACCAGCTCAGCAGCGCGAGATAGGTGGCCTTGGCGAGCTGTTGGGCCTCGGGTCGGCCGACCTGATCGGGGCCCGTGGCGTCGGTCCAGCCACAGCAGTTGAAGTCGTTGTGCCCCGCCCCCTGGAGGTAGGTGACCTGCATGTCGCCCATGGCGGCCGCCGCGATCCGGAGGAACTGGCACTGAGAGCAGTTCACCCCGCCGGTGACGTCGCCGTCCGCTGCCCCGGCGAGTAAGTGGTAGGTCACGTCGTGCGGATCGGAGTCCAAGACCGAGTTGAACACCGTGGGGGCGATGCTGGAGACCAGCACGATGTCCTCGACCGAGTAGTGGTCGCAGATCCAGTCCCCATCCCAGAGGCGGTCGTAGGCGCGCACGACGCCCTCGCCGCCCCGGCTGTGCCCCACCCAGACGATGGTGTGGGGATCGACGTGACCGGCGAGCGCGCCGTCCCCGATGAGCTCGAGCGCGCCCAGGAAGTAGTCGGTGTTGGTCAGGGTGGTTGTGGACGCTGTCTCGATGCCCGGCCCGGTGTTGTTCTGGTGGGCCATCACCACGTAGCCGTGGGAGGCCAGGTGCTCGCCCAGGTAGTCGTACCAGGTGTAGTCGTGCCCGTTTCCATGGCTGATCACCACCAGCGGCAGCAGCAGCCCAAGCTCGCCGATGTCCGCGGGATGATAGGTGCGCTGTCCCTTCCAGGAGCCCCCGGAGTACTGCAAGGTCACCACCTCGTGCGGACCAGGCTGGGTCAGATCCCGGAACACGGTGAGGCCCCCGTGGTCCTCTCCCAAGCCGTCCACCAGGTCGCCGGGCCCCAGGGCGCCGTCGCCGTCGAAGTCCAGCACCAGATCGTAGTCCTGGGACAGCTCGTCACCCCCGTCGAGAGCGTCGCTCCAGGCCTCGACCTGGAACTCCCCCATGCTGGTGGCGGACACTGTGAGGCGCTCCACCTCGCCCGTGATGTCCACGAGCGTCGGATCCGCCGCCCAGGCCTCGGCCGAGCGGTGGGCCACCACGTGGATGTCGGCCCACTGCCCGATGCGGTCGGAGAGCCGCCCCGGGTCCACTGCGGCCTCGATCTGTCCGTTCTGGGCGAAGACGTCGTGGACGAGGAAGAAGGGGTAGGACGGCAGCGAGCTGCCAGCCAGGCCTGGGATGGTGGCCACGCGCAGCCGCAGCTCGTCCTGCACGCTGCCGCAGCCCTCGAGGGCGTGGGTAGCGCGGAGCGAGGCCTCGGCGCCCGAGGTCTGACCGACCAGGTACAAGCTGTACGGCAGGTCCTCGGCAACGATGAGGGTCTCGGCCTCGAGCACCGTCCCGCGCTGGTCGTAGATCCACACACCTTCACCCTCGAGGTTCAGGCGCAGGTCTCCGGCAGCCGCCTCGACGACCACCTCACGCGAGACCAGCCGCTGCTGCTCGAAGGGAGCATCCGCCGCGAGCGGACTCTCCACCAACACCAGACCCACGCTGTCCTCGTCTTCATCGACCACCATGACGTCCAGCAAGTCCACCGAGCAAGCCACGCAGCCCACGCCCGCCTCGCAGACCCCGACCTCGCAGACCTGCGTCTCCGCCACGTCCCCGGTGGCGTCGCACCAGTAGGCCGTGCTGCCCCAGCAGAACTGCTCGCCCGCACGGTCGTCGCAGGCATCGGGTGGGGGGGGCTCGCTGTCACGGAGCGCGGTCCCCGAGTCGTCCGCCACGGGGTGCTGGCAGGCCACCACGGTCAGCAGGATCGGGAGCGCGAGCATGGTGGCAGGGTGCATGGAAGCCTCACGCGCAGGCATACCTCACACGGGGCAGCTCCGCTGCCTCGCCGCCCTCAGTCCTCCTCGCGCCCTGCGGCCAGGCCCTCGGTCAACCCGTCCACGATCTTGCCCAGGCTGCCCCGGGTGACCGTGAAGGGTTCGCGGCTGCGCTGCCCGTGCTCGCCCACCCTCCACCGCTCGAGATCGGCCTGGCGACCGTCGTCTCCGACGTTGACCTCCCAGTAGCGGCCGTCCACCATGTCCTCCGGTTCGGTGCGCAGAACCGAGCCACCCAGCGTGGGCTCGACCTCGACGGGCCGAACGCGCTCGCCCAGCCCGTGCAGCCCGCCGACCATGGCGTCGGCCTGCTTCTGCAGGTCTCCGGGTTGCTCGCCGCGTACACGCAAGCGGCCCACCGTGGCGCCGATGCGCTCGCAGTCGGTGACCTCCGCCTCGAGGGTGGTGCCCCCAAGCTCCACAGTCACGGTCCCGGGCGGGCCTGGATCGGCCTCTCCCGCCTCGCGCGCTAGCTTGGCTCGCTCCAGATGAGCGTCCAGCTCCTGCTGTAGGGCCTCGGACAGGGGCATGGGAACCTCGGGGGTTGGGCTAGGCTTGCTTCTTCACGTAGACCGTCCGGCTGGGGAAGGCCATGTCCAGGCCCACTTCGCCGAAGCGCTGCAGGACCTTCAGGTTCACCTCGTCCACGCGAGCGAAGTAGTCGCTCGGATCGCAGACCCAGAAGATCGCCGTGAGCATCAAGGCGGAGTCGCCGAACTCGTCAAAGCGGATGGCCGGATCGGGCTCGAGACCCTCGGTCTCGGCGAGGATCTCCGCCAGGATCCGCTTGGCCTGCAGGATCTGCTCGTGGTTGTGGTCATAGGTGAGCCCGATGGACATCACGCGCTTGCGCTTGCGCCTGGCCGAGATGTTCTCGATGGGGCTGTCGGCCACCTTGGCGTTGGGAAGGATGAAGACGGTGTCGTCGAAGGTCCGGATGCGGGTGGTGCGCACGCCGATCTCCTCGACCGCCCCGGAAGAGCCGGCGACCGTGATGACATCCCCGATCTGGAAGGGCTTGTCCGCAAAGATGCTGGCCCCACCGAAGATGTTGGCCACCGTGTCCTTGGCCGCCATGGCGAAGGCCAAGCCACCGATGCCCAGGCCGGCGATGAGCGAGTTGACATCCACGCCGGCGTTCGACAGCGCGATCATCAGACCCACGGACCAGATGGCCAACCGACCACCCTTGACGCCGATGGGCAAGAGCTGATCGTCCAGCTTGGTCTCGGTCTTGTCTACGATGGGGCGCAGGTAGTACTCGAGCAGCTCGCCGTACAGCCGCGCCAACACGTAGGTGGTCAGCAGCGTGATCACGAAGCCGTAGATGCCCAACACCAAGGGCGTGGTGGCCAGGAAGGAATCCTCGTGCTCAATGAGGAACAGGCCAAAGTACAGAGAGGAGGCCACCAAGGCCAAGATGGCCGGGCGCTCGACCGCGTCGAGCACCAGGTCGTCCACCTTGGTCTCCGTCTTCTTGGTGAAGGCCTGTACGATACGCCTCACGAAGTAGAAGACCACGCGAGAGAGCATCAGCGAGCCGACGGTGATGCCCAGGTAGGCGATCCAGCGCCAGGCTTCGTTCTCGAAGACCATCGTGTTCCAGAAGTCCATGGACTCCTCCGGGGGAAACATGCGAGGGGCAGCGGCTATCCGAGCCCGCCGCGAGGGGCCAGCGCTCGGCGAGGACCAGGAGGCCGCCGTGCCCATCTTCGTCGCAGGGGATACGACCCGCCAACGCTGACCAAACGTAGTTCCCACAACCTGGAGGCCTCATGTCCACACGGCTCGTCCTCGTTCTCGCTCTCTGCCTCGGCTGCGGCACGGAGCTGCTCTACGACACCGGCCCGTCTCCCGAAGGTGACGCCGACGCCGACACGGACGCCGACTCGGATGCGGACGCCGACTCGGATGCGGACGCCGACTCGGATGCGGATGCGGATGCGGATGCCGACGCCGACGCCGATGCGGACAGCGATGCGGACAGCGACGTCGTCCCTCTCGAAGGCTACTGGGGCTTCACGAGCACCACCATGGTGGACACGAACTGCGAGGCCATCGAGGACGAGCTTCCCACCTCCGAGGGCGAAGGATTCGACATCAGCGCCGCCTCGTCTACCGGCTACACCAGACAGATCAGCGGGCTGGACGAGTCCACCTGGTGCGACCTGCACAACGGCAGCTTCGACTGCGATCCCTATACACATGAAGGGGACCTGAGCGACTACAGCATCGTGCTCGACATGGACATCGACTCCAGCGGAAGCTTCATGGACGAAGCGACCTGCTCGGGCGCCTACACCATCCAGATCGACTGCAGTGGTGACGGCTGCGCCCTGGCCGAGATCCTCTACGGTGTCAGCTTCCCCTGCGACTTCGACCTGGACTACACGGCGACGTACCAGGCACGCTGACCCTCCCAGGCCTCGGGACCGGACGGCGCGCCCACTTGGCGAGGGGCACGGCTGCGCGTACATGGTGGAGGACGGCCGCCCGGTCGTCCTCGGAGCGGAGGTGAGCCATGACCCGAAAGCGGAAGGTCGCCACCGCCGCAGGCGCCGCTACCATCAAGGGTGTGGGCTTCACCCGGGCCAGCCTGGGCATACCCGCCATGGGCGCCATACCCGCAGGGGAGCGCAAGGCCCGCATCGAAGCCTCGCCCAGCTTCCATGGGGGCAAGGCCAGAAACTCCGTGGTCCGCCCCATGTCCGCCGAAGGCCAGAGCATGGCGGGGACCGGCCTTCGTTGGCTGACCCACCGCGAGCAGCGCAGGCCGTCCCTGCCCATCCCCGTCCACCCACCGGACCCAGCCACCCTACGAGCGGAAGGACAACGCCTACGCGCTACCTGGCTGGGCCACAGCACCGTGCTCCTCGAGATCGACGGCCACCTGTTGATCACCGACCCCGCCTTCGGACCCCGCGCCGCGCCGGTGTCCTGGGCGGGCCCCAGGCGTTTCCAAGAGGTTCCCCTGGACATCGACCAGCTACCGCCGCTGGACGCGGTGATCCTCTCCCACGACCACTACGACCACCTGGACCACGGCACCATCGTGGCGCTGGCCAAGACCGGCGTGCGCTTCTTGGCACCCCTCGGCGTGGGAGCCCACCTGGAGAGCTGGGGTGTGGAGCCCGCCCGGATCACCGAACTGGACTGGTGGGAGGACACGAAGGTGGGTGATCTCCGGCTGGTGTGCACCCCGGCCCACCACTTCTCGGGACGTTCCCTGGCCGACCGTGACCGCACCCTCTGGGCCTCGTGGGCCGTGCTGGGGCCCAAACACCGGGCATGGTTCTCGGGTGACACGGGGCCCCTCGATGACGCCGAGGACATCGCCCAGCGGTACGGGCCCTTCGACCTCGCCATGATCGAGATCGGCGCATACGATCCCGCTTGGGCCGCGGTCCACCTGGGACCGGACGCGGCCCTCGAGCTGCACCGTCAACTAGGCGGCCGCGCCCTACTGCCCATCCACTGGGGCACCTTCGAGCTGGCGCTGCACGCATGGGACCAGCCGATCGTACGCCTCCTGGAGCTGGCTGGCGACCAGGGCACCGACCTGCTCGTGCCCCTGCCCGGCCAGACCATCGTACCCGGCGCGAGCTACATCGCTGACTTCTGGCGACGGACCAGGACGACAGGCGAAGAGTAGGGCCCACCGGCTGGCGGTACGAACCTCCCGAGAGGTTCGAGGGCATTCTCCGCGCACAGGCGGCGATATAGTCCAGGGCAGATGCCGAACGACCGCTCCCATCCCCCGGCCCCCCCCCGGCGCATGCGGCCCTTGTAGGCCTGTCGCTCGTGGTGGCCGTGTTCGCCGCGATGCTGCTCGCGGTCCTGATCATCCCCGCGGGGGCGCAGGCCGCGCAGGAAGACAAGCCCCTGGTAGGGATGCTGCACGAAACCTGGCTGCCCGAAGACGGCCTGCCCCAGAGCGCCATCGAGACACTCCTGGTGTCCTCGGACGGCTATCTCTGGATGGGGACCCAGCTGGGACTGGTCCGCTTCAACGGCGCGGACTTCGAGCTCTTCGACCGCTACAACACGCCCGCGATGAGCACGAGCTCCGTCTTCGACCTGGCTCAAGCCCCGGACGGGACCATCTACGCCGCACTGAACGGGGGTGGCGTGGTGTCTCTGCCGGGCGGTACGGCCGAGCGAATCACCATCCTCGAGGGTCTCTCTTCCGATCTGGTGATCGACCTGGACGTCGACCAGGCCGGCGACCTCTGGGTCTCCTCCCTGGCCGGTGTCGAGTGCTACCGGCAGGGCAAGTCCGAACCGCTCCACGATCCCGACGGCGCACCGCTAGGGCCCACGGACGTCGTGCTCGCGGCGCGCGACGGAACGGTCTGGGTGGCAAGGCGCACCGGGGGTCTCCACGCCATGGTCGAGGGACCGGATGGACCTACACTGGGCCCCGATTCCCTGCCTGGCCAGAAGGTCCTGTCCTTGCTCGACACATCGGAAGGCTCGCTCATCGCTGGCACGTCTTTCGGGCTGCGCGCCCTGTCGACCACATCCGCGCTCCCGCCTGGCGGCGAGCTGCTGCCCGAAGGTCTGGCGGTGACCTGCATGCTCCAGGGTTCCGACGGGGCTCTGTGGGTGGGTACGCGCAAGTCGGGATTGTGGCGGGTGGCCCGCGGCAGAGCCGAGCGCTTCGCCCGCCCCGAGGGGCTGAGCGTGGAGCACGTCACCTCCATCGCCGAAGATCCGGAGGGCTCTATCTGGATCGGAACCCACGGCGGTGGGCTGAACCGCCTGCGGGACGCCGCGGTGACGAGCATCCCCACCGCCCTGCCCTGGGTGGTCTACGAGGATCCCGCCCAGCGGCTCTGGTTCGGGGGCGCCGGAGGTCTACAGCGCCTCGAAGCGGGCCAGGCCGTCGACTTCCCAGGCCGGGAAGCCCTCGCGGACGTGGTGGTGGCTTCTCTGCTGCAGGACAGGGACGGGGCGCTGTGGATCGGCTCGCTCGGGCAGGGCCTCCGGGTCCTGCGGGATGGGCAGGTGATCCGCAGTGAAGGAAGCCAGAGAGGACCGCTCCACGACCGGGTCTTCATATTCGCCGAGGGACCGGACGGAGCCATGTGGGCCGGTACCGACGGCGGCGTGGTGCGCATCGAGAGCGAAGAGATCACCGCATGGGAGCAAGCCGCTGGCTTGGAGGTGGCTACGGTACGCGTGCTTCACTTCGCCCAGGACCAACAGCTCTGGGCCTGCACCGACGGCGCCGGCTGCTACCGGCGAAACGACGAGCGCTTCGAGGCGGTGCCAGGAGGCGAGGCACTGGGCGCCAGCCAACGCTTCGTGACCGACCTACACGAGGACGACGAGGGCACGATGTGGCTGGCCACTGATGGCGGCCTGCTGCGGTACCAGGATGGGCGCTTCACCACGTTCACACGAGAGCACGGCCTGCCGGAGGACGCCTGCTACCGCATCCTCGAGGACGACGAGGGCTTCCTCTGGCTGAGCGGGGACCGCGGGGTGTTCCGGGTGGCCAAGGCCGAGCTGGCCAGAGTGGCGGCTGGAGGGTCAGGCCGCCTGGACGGCGTGCTCTACGGGAAGGCCCAGGGGATGCGCTGGACTGAGTGCAACGGGGGATCCTACCCGGCAGGGTGGCGCACCGCGGGCGGGATCCTGTGGTTCCCGACCACTGGAGGGCTGGTGTCCATCGATCCCTCCCGCCTGCGACCCAACGAGACCGTACCTCCGGTCCACATCGAGGGCCTACGCGTAGACGGACGACCCATCCCGCTCTCGCGAACGCCGACCTTCCCACCAGGCAGCCGGCGCTTCGAGTTCGACTACGCGGCGCTCACCTTCGTGGGGCAGGACCAGGTCCGTTTCCGCGTGAAGCTCGAGGGGTTGGACGCCGACTGGGTGGACGCTGGCGACAAACGCTCGGCCTACTACCACACGCTCCCCCCAGGGGAGTACACCTTCCACGTGATAGCAGCCAACAGCGATGGCTACTGGAACCAGGAAGGTGACGCGTTCGCCTTCACCCTGCAGCCCCACCCCTATCAACGGTGGACAGTCCAAGCCGCTGCCGTGGCGCTCCTGCTGGCGCTGATCATCGGGGTGCCGCTGGTGCGCATCCGGCGGCTGGAGAAGCGCAAGCGCGAGCTCGCCGACGCCGTGGACCAACGCACCGCAGAGCTGAAAGAGCTGACACTGCGAGATCCCCTGACCGGCCTCCGCAACCGCCGCTTCCTCTGGGAAGTTGTCCCCGAGACGATCGCGCAAAGGGGACGCCTTAACGAAAGCGACGCTCCCGACCGCCGCCGGACTCCCACCACGCTCGTCACCGGGTTCCTGATGATCGACATCGACCACTTCAAGCAGGTCAACGACGAGCACGGCCACCCCGCCGGCGACGCGGTCCTGCGCGAGCTGGCCAGCCTGCTCCAGGCCTCCGTGCGGAGCGAGGACATCGTGGTGCGCTGGGGTGGCGAGGAGTTCCTGGTGGCGCTGCAGAGGACCAGCCGCAAAGCGCTCGCCGTCTTCTCCGATCGCCTCTGGCAGGCCGTGGCCGAGATGCGCTTCGAGATCCCGGACGGCACCATCCTCCACCGGACCTGTTCGATCGGGGTCTGCCACCTTCCCTTCTTCGGACCCGGGGAGGAGGACCTCTCGCTCGAGCACGCCATCGCGATCGCGGACGCCGCCCTGTACCGAGCCAAGGAGACCGGACGCAACCGAATCGTCCAGGTGGTTCCAGGCCCCAACCCACCCACGGACGAGGCGTCGAGGCGCCTCCTCCAGACCGATCTCGGAAGCGCGGTAGAGCGCGGCTCGATCCAGCTGGTGGAGCCCGGGTGATCACCCCGACCGTCGTCATGACCCTCGCCGCTTGCACGCCGTCCGAACCCGACGACACAGGCGCCGACACCCCCGGGCCCCCACCCACGGCCCCGGGTGGCCTGGCTCGCTGCGGCGTTGGGTTAGTCCATCCACCCGCGGCCCACCCACCCGGAGCGTCCCATGCGGCTTCCCGTTCGCGCCCTCGCCCTGCTGCTGCTCGCCTGCAACCCGACCAAGACGGACGACACCAGCCCAGAGGGTGACACCGATGTCGGGGACCTGTCGGATCTGGACTGGCGGCTGCACCAGGACGTCCAGTCCCTGGTCTACGTCTCCTGGAGCCAGAGCGCCGCGGCCACCGTGCACGTAGAGTACGACTTCGAGGAAGGCGAGCGGCTGGAGACTCCCTCGTTCGAGGCCGAAGCCGGCACCCACGAACAGCTCGTGCTGGGCGTACCCTTCGGCACCGACGCAGAGTGGAGCGTCGTGCTCGAAGGGGGGGTGAGCGCCGACGGCGAGACCATCACGACCGGTCCCTTGCCCAATGGGCTGCTCGTCCCCACCGTCCACGTAAACGAGACCGACCAGCAGCTGGCGAGTGGCAACTACCTACTGAGCTCGATCAACGTCGACGGCGGCTGGAACGACGGGAACTTCTGGACCTTCATCTTGGACCGCCAGGGCCGCGCCGTGTGGGCCAGCCTGGCACCCCGGCGCCACTGGACCCTCTTCGCCCAGGTCGCGGCCAGCGGCGACCACATCCTGTGGGACGAGGCCACCTACTGGAGCAACGTGGGCCTCGGAGAGGAATCCAAGGTACATCGCACCTGGCTGGACTCCGAGATCGACGTCATCGACACGCCGGGGCTACACCACGCCTTCGTCCAGCTACCCGACGGTACCCTGGCCTGGGGTAGCAAGGCCCACGGCGGCGTCGAGGCCCTGGTCGAGAAGGCCCTCGACGGTGAAGACGAGACCGTGATCTGGACCTGTCGGGACGACTGGGAAGGCTCCGGTCACTGCGAGTCCAACGGGATCTTCTACTCAGCCGACCGAGACAGCTTCCTCTACAGCTTCTACACCAACGACTCGGTGGTCGAGGTGGACCACGCCACGGGCGCGAGCGTCTGGTGGGCCGGCAGTGTTCGCGGCGGGTACTCGTTCGATCCCAGCGAGTCCGAGTTCTCCTGGCAGCACGGGATCTCCTACACCGACGCTGGCACCCTGCTGATGTCCACCGACGCCCGGTCGGGGTCCGGTGGGGAAACCACCCAGGCCGTGGAGTACCAGGTGGACCACGACCAACAAACCCTCACCCGCATCTGGAGCTTCGATCCCGGGGTCAGCTCCGGCACCAACGGGGATGCCTGGCGGCTCGACAACGGCAACACGCTGCATCTGGTGGGCGCATCCGGTCATCTATACGAGGTCACCGCCGAGTCCGAGATCGTCTGGCACCTGGAGTACGGCGGCAAGCGTCTGCTCGGGCGCGGAGAGCTGATCGAAGACCTCTACGCACTCGTGGAGGACCAGGGGCGGCAGTGAGAGAATCCGCTCGGCCGGCCGGGCCGGGAGATGATCACCCCCGCTCCGCCACCTCATCGAACATGGCCTTGATGGCGTCGCCGATCCCTGCGGCGTCGGCCAGCTGGGCACGGGGCCTGTGGTGGACCACACCGAGCCATCGCTCGTAGGAGACCGCGAAGAACTCGTCCACGTTCCGACCCTGGTACTCCTCGGTGGCGTGGGGGGTCTCCAGGGCCCGCTGGTAGAGCGCCTCCACGCGCTCCCGCTCGGGCTGGGGCAGGTGGAAGAAGACCAGGTGGGCGAGCTCGTGGGCAAAGGTCCAGCTGGAGTCGGACACCGTGTCCAGCAGCTCCTCGATGCGGGCCACGGCGAGGTGAGGCGTGGCCAAGCCGCTCGCGGTGCTCAGGTCGTGGTGGTCCTCGCTGCGGACCCCATCGGTCCACCCCAGCTCTTCGAGATCCGACGCGCGAACGTCCAGGGGCAAGATGCGGATGCGGACACCCTTGTCGGCAAGGACGGGCAGCGCGCTCCGTAAGGGCCAGGCCGAGGTCAGCACCACCTGGCGCTCTTCCTCCGACAACGCTGGCCAGTCGGGCACCACGGCCTCGAGCCCGGGAGGTACGGGCCGCGACTGTAGATCGTGAACGGCTGGCCAGAGCCGGAACCGGCGGAAGCGCATGACCGCTCCGAGGCCAAGGCTGGCGGGCCAATACTCCGGCGCCAGGTTCCGAAGCTGTTCGAAAGCGATCCGGGCCTTGCCCAACCTCCCCTGCCGTAGCAAGGCGCTCCCCAGCAAACACAGGGACGGGAGGCTGTCGGCGCGTCTTTCAAGCGGCGCTGCGCGTCCGCGAGATCCTGCTCGGGTGGCCCGAGCTCCAATCTCACGGCCACACAGCCGCCTTGCACCATCAGCGCCCTACCGATCAAGGTGAGGTTGACCGGCGCTTGCGGGTCGAGCGTCCCCGCTCGCAACGCGTCTTCGACGTCCGACTCAGCTCCCCGTAGCCCCCCTCTCAGTTCTCGCGACAGAAGCTCCCAGCGCCGGTTTGCTTCCTGCTCGTCCCGATTTCCCCCGAGATCTCCGAGACCACCAAGCCGCATGTCGAGCAGCTTTCGGGCCCAGTCCAACAGCTCGAGGGCTTCTGCGCCTCTCCCCCGTGCCACCAGGGCTTCCGCGCGCCCCATTGCCAGCAGGGGATGGGGGGGGCGTTCCTCGTACAGCTCCAGCGCCTCCTCGTCCCGTTCTACGTTCAGAAGCACATCGCCCAGACACAACCGATGCACGGCCACACGCGGCTCACGCTCGAGCGCGGCCCGGCAGATCCGGATGGCGCACTCAGGTCTCGATCCGCGGGTTGCCAGGGCCGCAGCGCGCTCCGTACAGGCCCCGGGATCCAGCGCCGCACCACGCTCGAGAGCCTCCCAAGCCTGATCGTACAGCTCCTCGAACGCCAGCAGGCGTGCAAGCTCGACGCATGCCTCGACCTGCACGGGCGTCGGGGCCTTGGCGATCCCCCGGTAGGGGTCAGGGGCGCCCCGCTTCACGGCCCGCAACGCGCCCTTGGCCAGTTGGGGAGCGCGCGGAGTCAATCCCCACTTCAAGATGAGGCCGACCGCTGTCAGCACGACGATAACGACCGACAGGTTGCCCATGTCCTACTCCACCCGCTGGTCCGATTTGGCCACGAAGCGAGGCAGTTCGTCGCGGAAGGGGAACCAGGCCACTCGCTCCTCGAAGCTGATGTGACTGCTTGGCTGCCGATCCAGCGGATCTTCGAGGACGGCCACGGGCACGTACACACAGCCCGCAGTGCCGCCGAAGTCTGCGTGCTCGGGGGTGTAGTAGGTGAACATCGCCGAGCCGCAGCGCGAGCAGAAGCAGCGGAAGGCGCCGGGGCTGGACTGGAACCGGGTGACACGCTCTTCGCCCTGAACGATCTCGAAGCGCTCGTCGGGCACACCGGTCCAGCTGACGAAGGCCGCGGCGTGGGCACGGCGGCAGCTCTCGCAGTGGCAGTGGGAGGCAAAGAGCGTGGGCGGCGTGAGCCCGATGCGGACGATGCCACAGAGACAGTGACCGCGGATGGGCGTAGGCATGGCGGAGCTCCTGAACGCCGGACACAACCGGTGACTCAACGGGGTGAGAGACGCGTTGTGACCGGAAATCGGTCGTAACCAGCGACTCATCGTGGTGAGCGGGGACTTGTGACCGGAAATCGGTCGTAACCAGCGACTCATCGTGCTGAGCGAAGACTTGTGACCGGAAATCGATCGCAACCGGCGAGTCACCGTGTTGAGCGTGGACTCGTGACCGGAATCTACCTCCCCAACGGCCCCTACGGGGAGGACGAGCCCACGGGCCCAAGCCCCGGACGAGGACCAGGCCCGGGTCCAGGCCCCGGCCCCGACACTTGCGGAGGAAGCATGCCGAACGGTGCCTTCGCCGCATCGATCCAACTGGCTCTGGACCACGACTTCGGCAGATCCGAGCGCCTGGCCATCCGCTACGGGCTGGGCGGGGGCGTGGTGGCCGGCGGCGGCGCGGGGGCCTTCGTGCCAGCGCCCTCGATCGGGCTGCGGTACCAGTTCTGAAGGGCCGATGGTGTTGCGGGAGGATGTGACCCACCCGTTACGGCTCCCCTACGCCTTCGCCGTCTTGAACTCCGAGCCGTCGTGGCTGCAGAGGGTGGCCTTGCCGTCGATCTGCGTGACCAGATGGACCGGCCTCTTCCAGATACGGAACAGGTTGCCCATGGTCTCGCGGGCCCACTCGAGCTGGATGTCGGACCCTTCCCACTCATGAGTGAGCTCGAGCTCCGAGCGGTTGGCGTGGTTGCCGTTGGTGACCCGGATGCGCGGCTGGCCGTGGTTGGACAACATGAACAACAGCTTCTGCTTGACCGTCTCGAACTCGCGGTTGTCGATGACGAACTGCTTGGAGCGTTTGTCGTATTCGTAGGAGAACAGGCCCTGCTGGCGGACGAACTCGGGGGTGAGGAAGTGATCGATGAAGGTGACGTCGTTGTGGGTGCGTCGGACCTCGAAGATCTTCTTCCGGCCCAGGCCGGCCCCCGTGTCCCAGTTGGCGCGCTCGCGCTCGTCGTCGCACTCGAGGTAGTCCTTGCCGAACTGACCCTTGTTCCAGCGGTCCTCGATGTGCCGGAACAGCTCGATGCCCATCTTGTAGGGGTTCAAGTTGCCCGGGCGGGTGGCCATGGTGCCGCTGTGGTGGTCGGCGTAGTCGATGACGTCGGCGTCGTTCATGATGTGACGGGTCATCATGTGGGAGTGCCAGTAGCTGGCCCAGCCCTCGTTCATGATCTTGGTCTGACCCTGGG
>CAZVHW010000092.1:0-2635 GCA_964626835.1 uncultured Enterobacterales bacterium | reverse complement strand
TTCTTCGCGCACGATGGCGAGCAGATCGGCCTGCCAGGACTGCAGGGGAGCGTGGCGCAGCAGGAAGAGCAACACGTCCCGCTCGGGCTGAGCCGGAAAGTGTAGCTCCGGCTTGAGCTCCGCCAGGGCCTTCTGGCGCATGCGCTCGAGGTAGTCCGGCGGGTTGATGTACTTGTCCATGTAGACCTTCGACGGCAGCTTGCTGGGGCCGTCGATGGCCGGATCGGTGACGTCTTCTTCGCTGCGACGCTCGCGCACGATGTGGGGGCGCATGGGGTCGATGAGGTTCTCGATGGACAGGCAGGCGTCCAGGAAGCCCTCGACCGTCTCGACCCCGAAGCGGTCCAGGTAGCGCCGGATGCGGGCGCCGTGGTTGGCCATCTCGTCCAACATCTTGCGGTTGGTGTGTTTGAACCAAGCGTTCTGCTGGAAGAAGTCGACGTGCCCGAAGACGTGGGCGATGACCAGCTTCTGGTCCATCAGGGTGTTGTTGTCGAGCAGGTAGGCGTAGCTGGGCTCGGTGTTGATCACCATCTCGTAGATCTTCTGCAGGCCCCACTCGTACCCGGTCTTCATGCGCAGGTACTCCATGCCGAAGCGCCAGTGGGGGTAGCGGGTGGGGAATCCACCGTAGGACGCGATCATGTTGATCTCGTCCCAGTTGCACATCTCGAAGATGGTCTCGCAGAACTCGAGCCCGTGATCCCGCGCGATCTGTTCGATCTCGACCCGCGCCTTTTCGATCTCGGCGGGCAGGCTCCGTAGGGACAGGCCGTGGACCAACGAAGGTGACATGCGCTACCTCCCCTTGCCCAACAGCTCGCGAATGGAGTCCATGATCGCGTCGCGGTCCGGGATGCGCGACAGGATCACCCGCTCGTCGGCGCCGTAGTTTTCCTGCAGGTCGTTGTAGAACTGACCCGAGCCGTAGTCGGAGTCGACCTGGCCGTAGCCGAACATGTTGGCCACCGGCAGGATCTTGTCCTTCAACAGCTGCATGCAGGCACGCGTGTCTGAGCCCGACCAGTTGTCACCGTCGGAGAACTGGAACAGGTAGATGTTCCAGTCGGCCCGAGGGTAGTCGGCCTCGAGGATCTGCACGGCCACCTTGTAGGCCGTGGAGATGAGGGTACCGCCGCTCTCGCGAGTGCGGAAGAAGGTGTCTCGATCCACCTCGCGAGCCGCGGCGTCGTGGATGATGAAGCGGGTTGCGATGTTGCGGTAGTTGTGCCGCAGCCAGGTGTCGATCCAGAAGGTCTCGAGGCGCACGATGTCCTTCTGCTTCTGGCCCATCGAACCGGAGACATCCATGATGTAGATGATGACCGCGGCCGACGACGGCTCGTACTCGGTCTCGAAGGAACGATAGCGGCGGTCTTCGCGGATGGGGATGATGATGGGATTGTCGGGGTCGTAGACACCCGCGGCGATCTGGCGCTTCAAGGCCTCGCGGTAGGTGCGCTTGCTGTGGCGCAGGGATTCGGGCCCCACCATGGAGATGCCGGTGTACTTCGACCTGGCCGAGGACACTTCTTTCTGGCCACGGGGCTCGATGCGGGGCAGCTCGAGCTCGTCGTGGAGGATCTCGGCGAGCTCTTCGAGGCTGATCTCGGCCTCGAGCACGTGCTCGCCAGGCTGATCTCCTGCCTCTTGGCCCACGGCATCGCCCTGCTCTCCTTCGCCCTGGCCCACGCCGCCCTGTTCGTTCTTGCCGTACTTGAACCGAGGAATGTGGATCTCTGGGATGGGTATGGAGACGACCTTCTTGCCCTGGCGCCCCAACATCTCGTCGGAGCCCATGTACTTCTTGAGGTCCTTGCGGACCCGGCCCCGGACGATCTTCCTGAATCGATCCAGGTCCCTGTCGATGGGTAGGACCACGCCCCCCCCTCTACTTCTCTTCCTTGGTGTCACCGCGCGCGAAGATGCTGGCCACGTAGTTCAGCACGTCAGTAGAGCAGACATCGCAGTAGCCGTACTGCTCGATGAGCCGTTGCTTGACCACGTCGATCTTGGCCTGCGTGTCCTTGTCCACCACCTGGCTGACCAGGGAGGTGAGCTTGATGCTGTCCTTCTGGTCCTCGAACATCTTGAGCTCGAGGGCCTTGTGCAGCCGCTCGTTCATGCTGTAGTCGAAGGTCTTGCCGTCGATGGCCAAGGCCCCGATGTAGTTCATGATCTCGCGCCGGAAGTCGTCCTTCCGCGACTCGGGGATGTCTATCTTTTCTTCGATGGACCGCATCATGCGCTCGTCCGGCTCGTCGTAGGAACCGGTGAACGCGTTCCTCACCTTTTCTTTCTGGGTGTAGGCCTTGATGTTGTCGATGTAGTTGCCACAGAGCCGCATGATGGCGTCCTGGTCGGCCACCAGCGCCTTCTGCACCTCGTTCTTGACCACGTCGCGGTACTCGTTCTTGACCTCGGCCAGCAGGGAGATGTACCGCTTGCGGGTCTCCTCGTCGGCCACCAGGCTGTGGTGACGCAGGCCGCCTTCGAGCTCGTTGAGCACCATGAACGGGTTGATGCAGGTCTGCTCGGCGTCGGCCACCAGGGCATTGGAGATCTTGTCTTGCACATAGCGGGGGGAGATGCCTTCCATGCCTTCGCGCTCGGAGGACTTGCGCAGCTCCTTGAC
>CAZVHW010000091.1:2136-17331 GCA_964626835.1 uncultured Enterobacterales bacterium | reverse complement strand
GGCGGGCCGGTGAGGGTGAGCCATCCGTGGATGGTGGCGTAGGTGTCGACGCCGAACTCGAAGGAGGTGAGGGGATCCCAGTCGCGCGCCTGGTAGTTGTAGGCCGGGTCGTCGTTCAGATCCCTGCCCGAGACCAGCAGCGTGGTGTACCAGTCCATCGCGAGGTCGAGCAGATCCTGGCCAGTGGTGGCCGGCACGGCGTCGGCGCCCAACTCGGGGCTGGTGAACCAGTCCTGGATCCAGGCCATGCCCCCGGCGTCGTCGAGGCTGCCGTCGTCGTTGACGATCATGCCGCCCTGCTGCTCGAACAGGTAGCGCAGGAACAGGTAGCTGGCGCCCCGCAGCGGCCCGTCGCGGTCGTAGTCGTAGTAGCCCTCGCCGCGGATGGTGTCGTTGATGCTGATGCCCTGGGTGGAGAAATCCTCGTCCTCGTAGAAGTCACGCATGTCGATGGCGGCGGCCCAGATGTACTGGTTGCCGTTGTTGAATCCCGTGAGGTCCTGAGCCAGCTCGGAGAAGCCCTCGGTGAGGTAGATGTTCTCCTCGGCTGAGTACAGCCCGTTCTCGAGGTACTTGTTCCAGGCGTAGACCAGGTGGTTCAGCTCGTGGGCCCAGATCTCCACGATGGCGTTCGACGAGCTGTAGCTGCTCTCGGGGTCGGGGATGCCCATGTAGATGATCTCACCGCCGTTTCCCCAGCTGCCGCAGCCGAAGACGTTGCCGATGTCGCACTGGCTGACGTAGGCCACCGCCCCGTACTGGTTGACCGTGTAGCTGATGAGCACGTCGATGCGGCCGCTGCCGTCTACGTCCGAGATCGGCCCGAAGATCTGCTCCGTGCGGGGCATGACGATGCCCTCGAACTTCTCCACGATCTCCTCGAAGGTCTCCTCCTCGATCTCTCCCAGTGGATTTTCGGTGGTGAGATCGTTCCAGATGACCAGATGGTCGGTCAGCTCGATGGCCTCGGCCTCGATGGTGACCGCATTCGAGCCGTTCCACACGGTGAACTCGCGGATGTCCGGCATGCGCGTCTCTTCAGAGCCGGGGCCGGTGGGTTGGGTGGGCCTGGCATCGGAGGGCTCGTGCTTGGCGACCGTGTCGGCCTGGCTGCCGTAGCCGTACTGGGTTGAGATCTCCTCGGCTTGGCTGAACAGGATGACGATGTAGGTGCCGGGTTCCTCGAAGGTTCCCTGGATACCCGCATCTGTGCTGTCGAGGTCGAAGACCGCGCCGACGCCGTAGGGGCTGGTCTCACCGGTGTCGCCGGAGTCGACGGGGTCGGGATCGCAGCCCAGCATGGAGAGGGCGAGGAGTAGATGGAGCGATGGCATGGAGTTCCTAGCGCGCGGGGGCTTCGATGGCGGCCCAACGGAAGGAGGGCCAGTGGGGCTGCTTGTGGTCGCCTTCGGGGTAGTAGCTCAGCACCTGCATCTTGTAGTAGGCGTCGCTGGTGGTGTGGACCACGTAGACCTTGTCCCAGGGCACCAGGATGTGCTTGGTGCTGTCGTAGTCGTACCAGTCCTCGAAGCAGTCGCCCTCGAGGTCGGGATCGCTGACATAGCCGTCTGCTGGCGCCACCGTCAGGGCGTCGAAGTCTTCGCCCTCGAGCTCGGCCACCTCGGCGTTGGTGGGCCAGGTCCACTTGACCATGGTCATGTCCCAGTCTTCGGTGACCAGGCCGTTTCCGTCGAAGTCGAAGCAGACGTACTCGTCTTCGTCGCCGGTGTAGGCCTGGGTTGTGTAGACGCCGTCGGCCTCGGTGGTGCTGAGCCGGGATGCATCCGTGGTGCACGCCACGTCGGTGTCGGTGTCGGTGTCGCCGGTGTCTTCGACGTACTCGTCCGACAGCGGTCCCCAGTGCACGTGGATGTAGGCAGGTGTGCCCGCGGCGTCGTAGTACGCGAGGAACTCGAACTTGTAGAGACCTTTTTCGACGGTGCGTATGACGAAGATGGACTCTGCGGGGGTGACCTCGTGGGTGGAGGAGTCGTACAGGAACCAGGAGTCCAGCGCGTATTCGTTGTCGCCGTCTCCGTCGGCATCCGCGATGTCCGTGACCCAACCGCTCGTGGGCTCCTCGAGCTGGGTGTTGTAGTCCACGGCGGGCATGGGCACGGCTTCCATCTCGCCCGTACCGCTGACACCGCCGTTGATCATCACCTTGTAGCGCCTGAAGCCGAGGTCCCACTCCGTTGAGTCTTCCGGTGTGGCGGGTTCGACCATGGTCGAGCTCTCGAGGTCCAGGTAGACCCAGTCGGTCTGGCTCGTGGCGTTGATGACGGCTTCGCCCGTGCTGACATCGCTACCGGAGTCGGTGTCGTCCTTGTCGCCGGGATCGAGGCTCTTGGCGCAGCTGGTGGCGAGGAGCAGCAGCAAGGTGGTGGGCTGTGCCATGTTGGTCATGTCCGGATCTCCTGGGAGGAATCAGTCACCCCAAGGGGGGTGGTAGAAGGTGAAGCCGCCGTAGAACATGCGGGGGTCGAGATGGATGTACAGAGCGTCGCCCGCGTTCAGTATGTTGTCCACTCCGGCGAACACTGCGAACCGCGTGCGCAGCACACGCTTCTGCAGGCGGGCGTCCAGGGAGATGTAGGGTTCGATCACCACCTCGTCCCCGACGTCGTCGTCGCCGATGTCGAGGTAGAACTGGCTCGAGCCCACGAAGACTCCCCGTACGTTCCCGTTCAGGCCCCAGCCGGGGTGTCCCACCATCACCGACGCGGTACCCCGATGGGGTGCACGGCCGTCGAGCGGGCGGTCGTTTTCGACATCCAGCGTGTAGGTGTAGGTGTAGCCCAGGTCAAGCCGAACCAAGTCGCGCAGCGCCACGCGGGCATTGGTCTCGATACCCTGGGTGATGGCCTCGGCGATGTTCAGGTAGCCCCAGCGCTGGGCGGCGGTCTCGGTAGCGTCTTCGATGAGGCCCTCGGTGATCATGTCCTCGAGTTGGTTTCGGAAGCCGCCCAAGGAGAGGGTGATCCAACCTGCAGGTGCCGCTTCCAGGCCAGCGCTGAGGTTGAAGCTCCTCTCTGGCACGAGGTCCGGGTTGCCCTCCATCACGTACCCGTAGCCAGAGTGATCGAGGAAGAGGAACATCTCCTTGAAGCTGGGTGCCCTGAAGCCCTGGCCCGCCGCCAACCGCACCGCCAACGCCGGCACCGGGTCGTAGCGTATTGCCAACCGAGGCGTGGGGTGCACCCCGAACCAGGAGTCCATGTCGATGCGTGCGCTGGGCACGATGGCGAGCTGATCGTCCGCCAGCAGCCGGAACTCGTCTTGGGCGTAGGCCGCGAAGCGGTAGCGCTCCCCCGGCTGGGTCAGCCGCGGTGACTCCATGAGCTCGGTGCTGCCCTCGATGCCCAGGGAGACGAACTGTAGGTCCCCGAGCACCCAATCCAGCTGACTGTCGAGCTGAAACAGGGACTCCCAGGTCTCTTCGTAGACGTCCAGTTGGTCGCTGCCTTGCTGGTCCTGGAAGTACTGATCGCGCAGTAGGCTCGCCGCGAGGTTCGCGCGCAGCTTGGCTCGGGCGCCCAGCAGGTGCTCGGACCCCAGGCGAGCGCCCGCTTCTTCCGTCAGGTTCTGGCGATCATAGGTGGCAGGCCCAATCTCGTCCACACCACGGCTGTCTCGCTGCAGGTAGCCACCGTCGGCAGAGACCCGCCAGTTCTCGGTGATCTTGCCGTTTGCGGTCAGGTCCACCGAGCCCTGGCGCACCTGGTTGCCGTCTGTCTGGGCGTCATCGGGATCCCAGTCGTAGCCGTCGGTGCCGTGCCAGCCCAGGTTGGCGCCGGTGGACCATTTTTCCTTCTTCATGCCCAGGTTGGCGCTGCCCGCGATGGTGTTGCGGCTGCCGTAGCTGGCGTGAGTTTCCGCGCTGAAGGGATCTTCAGGCTCGCGGGTGATGATGTTGATGACGCCAGCGATGGCGTCGGAGCCGTACAGGGCCGAGGCCGCGCCCTTGACCACCTCGATGCGCTCTATGCGCTCGGCAGGGATGCGGGAGAGGTCGAGCACGCCGTCTCGGCGACCGATCATGCGTTGACCGTCGACGAGGATCAGCACGTACTCGGAGTCCAGACCTTGCATGCGCACACCAGCTCCGCGGAAGCTGCGAACAACCTCCACGCCGCTCATGCTGTCCAGGATCTGGGAGGCGTCCTCCGCACCTGCCCCCTCGATCTGTTCGCGGGTGACGACGTCGGTGACCACCACCGCCTCGCTGATGGCTTGATCGGTGCGGGAACCGGTGACGACGTAGACCTCGCCCTGGATTTCCTCGGTTCTCGTGGTCTCTTCCCCGTCCTCGTCACCCTCTTGCGCATCGTCATCCTGGGCGTGCGCGTAAGCAGGTGCCAAGAGCAGGAGGGCGGAGAGCGTGGTGTTGATTGGGAGCTGACGCATCTTCGAGAGCCCACCCTGATATTGGTTGTTCAGGTAGACGCCGTAACGTGCTGTTTTCAGCCAAACCGGTCGGCGCTTCGAGGGGTCCTTCACAGGCCGACTCCTTCGCGCTGGATGGAGTCGGGGCACCGCGCCGGCTCACTCCACCGTGAACGTCCCCGACGTGGCCTCGCTGGTGGTCCCGTCGGACCGAGGGATCATCACCCGCAGGCGGTAGTCGCCCGAGAGCTCGAGATCCGAGATGGGGTAGTGATGCGCCACCGGCATCGAGAAGGTCCACGAGAACGTTCGTTCGCTGGCTTCCTCTTCCCACAGCGGATCGACGGCGAGGGTCACCCAGAACAGGTAGGAGTCCGAGTCGACCGGGTGTCCGCCGGGACGGAGCACTGCCGAGCCCGTAGCGGTCTCGAGATAGGCGGTGGGAGCCCCCAGCCAGGGGTCTTCGCCAGAGACCGTGAGCTCGACGATCTGCGTGGGTCCGTAGGCCCCTTCCACGTCGACGAGGACCGAGCCAGGGTCCACGGCGGTCGCCGTCTCGACCGGGTCGTAGTCGCTGCTGTCGAAGGGCTGGACCGGCCTGGGCCCTGGAGGCATCAGGCGTACGTTCATGTAGTCGTCGAAGGCCAGGAGGGTCAGGTTCGAGAGGTACTCACCCTGTCTGGGCCCCCACAGAGCACCGCTGGCTTCGTAGCCGCCCTGCCACCAGTCGTCTTCGAGGATGGAGTAGCCGAGGTAGTCTTGGGAGTAGCCCAGGAACATGACGTCATCGACGCCTTCGTGCTGCTGCATGCCGTCCATGATCTTCTCGGCGAGCTCCGTGCCTGGCTCGCCGGTGAACGTGACGAAGTGAAGGTCACCGATCTGCCCCACGGTGGTGAGGGTCTGGTTGGGTGCCGGGTAGTCCTCGTTGAAGGGTACGCAGATGGCGTCCAGGTTCTCCTCGATGGTGGAGGCGTCACAGTCGGCATCGCCGGTCAACCCGCAGTAGACCCCGCCGTACTCGTAGTCGAAGGTGTCGTCGTCGTAGCCGATGTACTCGCGGTCGATGTGGACGCGGTAGGTCTTCGAGGCGATGGTGGGCTCGTCCAACCACTCGATACCGGCGACTACACCGCCCACCTTGTCGGCCACGTGCACGCCGACGGCTTCGATCTTGTCGTATCCATCCGGCAGCTCGGCCCCCTCTTCCGCGGGAATGTCGGGGGTGCTAGGAGACATGTCGGCGCCCCAGCTGTCGAACATGCTGACCTGTACCGGGTGGTCGAAGGCGTCCTCCACGGCTTCCTCGATGCCTCCCGCCACGTCGCCGCTCAGGGTGAGGGCGTCGGCGTCCAGCGCGGTGCCGTGGATGGCGTATGCCATGAGCAGGGCGTCGATGTCGCCGTCGCGCTCGACGGCGATGACAGGGATATCGCTATTGGTGTAGTCTTCGCCCCCATCCTCGCAGCGGCGGTCGCCGTGGCCATCGGGAGCGGTGGTGACGACGTGGCCTATGCGGGCAGGCTGCAGGTCGGCGTAGGCGGCCTCGACCTGGCTGGCCACGGTGTCCATGAGCCGCTCGTAGAACTCGGGGAAGAACTTGTCGGCGATGAGGTCGAAGGGGCCACCGGCATCCACCACGCGGCCTGGCCCGGCGTGGGTGTGGGTTGCACCCCAGATCAGGGAGTCGTCCAGGTCGCGTCCCAGGCGGGCTTCGAGGTCGAGCGTCAAGGCCCGGCGTAGCTGCTGAAAGATGCCCACGGCTTCCCAGGGCACGAACACCAGCTCGAAGCCCTCGCCCCTGGAGATCACCGTGACCTTGATCTCGGGGTGTCCGTGGATGGTGGTGGTAGCCGGGTAGATGTCCGAGTACGGGGACTCGGAGTCTGAAGCGGCAGGCCCATAGCCAGCGGTGCCGATGCCCAAGGGAGCCGGGATACGGGCCCGGGACATGCCAGCCATCAGCTCGCCCGGTTGCGGGCTGCCGGTGTCTTCTACGGGGGGCGTGCAAGCCGAGGCTATCAGGAAGAAGAAGGTGAGGGGGGCGATGCGCATGGGGACACTCCGTTGGAGCCCGAACATAGCCTACCAATAGCCCTCGGCCTCGGTCATGCGCAGCTCCCACAGGCGCTTGGGTGTCATCTCACCCGGCGGTGCCGCGGCTACGCCCTTCCGCATGGCTTCGAGGATCGTCCCCATGCGCCCCACCACGGCGGCCTCTGCATCGAAGCGGTCGATGGTCTGGTGCGGGTCCTCGACGACCTGGTGCAAGGTGGAGAACACCGGACGGGTTCGCATGTTGACCAGGCTCGTGGTCAGCGCCGGGTCCAGGGAGCTGCCGTGGTGGAGCATGCCCCGGAAGGTGAAAAGCCACGGGCCCTGTCGAAGGGCGAGCATGTCGCCGTGCTCGACATAGGCGGTGGCTTTTGGGTCCTCCTCGAAGTCGCTGGCGAGCAGGTCCTGGCCTGGAAGCCCAGCCGGTGTCACTGCGCCGGCCAGAGACGCGAGGGTGGGGAAGACATCCACCAGTTCGACAGGCTGGGCGACCGTGCGCGGCTGGCCCCCGGCTCCGAAGATGGCCAGCGGGACGTGAATCGTGCGGTCCAGCACCAGGCGATCGGCGCCGAAGGTGGGGCTGATCCCAGCGCTGCCTCCGGTCTCCCCCAGATCTTCGCCACAGAGCGATCCGAGGACGGTGACCAGCGGGCGCTCCTCGCCATCTGCGAGCACCGCCAGCAGCCCGGCGAGTTGCGCGCCAACACGGGCCGCGTCGAACTCCTGGACCTGGCGTAGCGCGTCGGAGTCCGCCCCCGCCAGCTTGCGGAACAGGTCGGGATCCTTGGCCACGAGGGGCCTTAGACCCCGTGGGGGATCGGTCGCCCACTCCGGTCCGGGGACGAGATCCGGACGCAGGTGCAGCAGCAGATCGTCCAGGACGACCATGAGCAGGCGCGGCCGCCGTGGGTCCCCTTGCCACCAAGGTCGGACACCATCCACCAGCTCCAAGGTGCTCGTGGCTCCGGCCGGCTCGAGCTCCACGACGTGTTGGAAGCCTCCGTGCAGTCGCTCGTGGGCTGGCACGCCCTCCACGGCGATGGCGGTGCGATAGCCGTACAGCGCCAGCACTCGGGGGATGGTGTCCCGTTCAGCGGGCAGCCGGGCACACCAGGTGTCGGCGTGGCCCACGAGGTCTGCCAGACCGCACATGGGAATGGCCGAGGGGTACCGACCCGTGAGCAGGGAGCCGAGGCTGGTGAAGGGGTTGGGAGTCTGGGCGTAGGCGTTCGCGAAGCGCACGCTCGTCGCCCCTCCGAAGCTCTCGTACAGCGCCGCCTCGGCGCCCTGTGCATCCGATGCGTCGGCCCGCCAGCCAGAGGCCAGGAACACCACGATGTCTGGCTGCGTCTCGAGAGTCGTCGCGGCTACTGGAGCGGCGGGCCCTGGCTGGGGTGCTTCCTGCACGGGGCTTCCACAGCCGACCACCAGCAGGCAGGCCGCAGCGACCGGGATGGCGCTTGTTTTGCGAAAGAGCACTCCGGCGGCCACCGCAGCCGCGACCGTGCCCCCCCGTCCCGCGGAGACCAGCGATGCCCCCATGGCGATGCCCTCGGCTTCGGGGAGGCCGAACCATGCCGAGACGAGAGAAAGGCAGCCGTTGGCCAGGACCGGGAGCAGCAACATCGCGAGGATGAACGCGGAGGCGAGCCAGGCCGGCCCCTTGGGACGCTTCGCCGGCCGCAATGCTGCCAAGATGGCCAATAGACCCAAAGGCACCAGCCCCACTCGCAGTCCCAACACGGCACGTGTGATCCAGCCCTGGGCCGTCCACGTCCATGTCCTCAGGCGAGCATGGCGCTGTGCATCCTGGCGCTCGATCTGCCGGTTCATCAGCGCGGTTCGAGCACTGTCGGCCGATATACCCCAAGCCACCGAGGCCAGCGCCCGCTCGCTATGGATGTGGGCCGCCAGTGCCGTTATCGGCGAGCGGGAATCGACCAGGGGCATCCACTGCCGCTGGCGAAGCGTGCCGTCCACCATGGCCGGGACGCTGTCCACCCCCGCGCGGGCGGGCTGCAGGTCGTGGAACCGGAGTGGCTGGGGGATGATGTAGAGGGCCAGGATGATGGCCCAGGTGGCCGCGCACGAGCCGCGCGAGACTCGCCTGGTGCCCGGTTCGGCCTGCCCCATCGACGGCGTGATCGCGAGGGCCGAGAGCAGCAGCGGTTCGAACAGCCAGCCCCAGTCGAAAGAGAGTGCGCGGGAGGGATCGATCCACGCGAACAGTGGCTCTCCCTCGGTGCCCTGGAGAGCGATGTTGCCGGCGATCGCCCCCGCCAGCAGCGCACATCCCAGCAGGGCGCGGAGCACGCCTATCCCTCGCGCACCGGTGGGGAGGGCAGGGGAGAGACCCGCCCCTGGTGCCCGTACAGCTTGTCGTCGAACCACAGCACGAGCCTGTTGAGGGCAGTGGTACGGCGGACGAACGAACGCACGAAACGGTGCAGGGTCGTGTCGGGCTTGGCGAAGGGACAGACCCTCACGCAGACCCCGCAGTCGCTGCCTTGGGAGCGCCAGAAGTGGTAGCAGCGCTCGGCGGCCAGCGGCCACCTGACCGCACCGCGCAGGGCTCGAGGTTCGCCGGTGGGGATGGCGCCAGCGGGACAGTGCTCGGCGCACTTCGAACAGCTGCGACAGAAGTCGGCCACGCCGTGGCATTCCTCTTCGTCAGGGGGCAGCTCCAGGTCGGTGGTGACCACACCGAGACGCACACCCGGCCCGAGGTGTTTGTGCACGAGCAGGCCGTTGCGCCCCAGCTCGCCCAGGCCCGCTCGCACGGCGAGGGGCGGGCAGATCACGAGGTAGTTGCTGTCTACGTGGGCCCTGGCATCTGCCCCCAGCCAGGTCAAGGTGCGAGCCAAGGCGAAGCAAGCCGCCGCGGTCTGCTGGTACACACGAGCCGTCTCGGCCGTGGCAGACATCTCGGGGCTGGAACCCACCCAAGGTTCGCGCATGGGAAAGACCAGGACGATGGCCGTGGCATGGGGCAGGTCGATGGGCTCGCCATGTTCGGCAAGCGGGCGCCCCCGGTGGGAATAGACGAAGCCCGGATCGAGGGCGGTGAACCCCACGTCGGTGGCCCCGAGGAAGCGAGCCGCCGCCTTCAATGACAGGACGGCGGCGGCTGGATCGGCGGCCAGGTCGAGATCCGGCCAGCAGCTCTGTTCATCCGCTCCGGGACCCAGGCCATCGGCATGGGGGCGCCGGTCCCCGCGCTCCACCGCCGAGGCCACCAGGTCGGAGGCCTCGAAGCAGGACTCCACCAACGCCGCGTCCAGCGGACGGAACCGAGGCGAGCCGGGCGATGCCAACGCCCTGAGAGCGCGTGCGCGGTCGTCAGCGTGCTGGAGGTCTGGTCGACGCTCGTAGTAGGCCCGGTACAGGTCCGTTCCCGGTTCGAGCCGCGCGCGGACGAAGATCGTGTCACGCTCGTCGACGGGCTCGACTGGACCAGGGCAGGGCAGGGGAGAGGGACGCACGCCCTCCCTTATCACGGGGCTAGAACTGGTACGCGACCCGCGACTGCAGCGTAAAGAAACGCCCATCCTCGTTCAGATCGGCCTTCTCGACCGGGATGCGGTCGGTGGTCTGGGCGTAGGCGGCCTCGAGGCTGAACAACATGTGCTCGCGCCATCGGTGCTTGATGGCCAGGTCGGCTTCCCAGCCGAGGCTCGCCGCGGTGGCCTTGGTCTCGGCACAGTCCACGTCGTCACCCTTGGCGCACAGGATGCGAGAGCCGTCGGGCTTGTCGGGCCAGGCCATCAGCCAGCCGGCGATGACCTCGGTGTTCTCCATGGGCCGGACCGTGACCTGGGGAAACAGGTAGCGAGAGTTGTAGACCCCGCCCTTGCTCCAGAGTCCTTCGGCGCCTTCGGTCCAGGTCGCCGCGGTGACGCGAGCCATGATCTCCTCGTAGAGCAGCAAGCCCGCGTTGAAGTCGGCGTGGAGTGGACGACCCGTGAAGGCTTCGTCCATCACGTTCTCGTCTCCGGATGCGTAGCCCGTCTCGACCAGGGCGGTGAGCATGTCGTTCTCCCAGCCCAGGCGGCCGACGTAGCCCCAGATGGCCGCCTCCTTGTACAACGGGTTGTCCAGAGCGCCGGAGGGATCGTAGGCGCCGGGCAGCGTGATGGCAGAGGTCTTGCCCTGGATGGTCAAGCCCTCGAACTGAGCCAGCACGCCGTGGACCTTCGCGTTGAGGTAGTAGTCAACGATGACCACGTTCGAGTCGGTCTCCTGCTGCTTGCGGTGTACCACGTAGGCCCCGGTGATCAGCTTGCCCGGTGCGCCCAGGATCTCCATGTCCTCGCCCTTGAAGACGAGCACGTAGATCATCTCGTAGACGTCGTCCACCTGGTCTGCCCACCAGTCGTCCTGGCGCTCGCCGGAGGTGCGTTCTTCGTCCGAGATGGAGTGATCCAGGTCGGTCATGCCATCGTCGTCGCTGTCGCAGCGGACGTCCCAGTCGTCGTCGCCCTCACTGACACCCGGGGTACAAGCGTAGCCGTAGTACTGGTGCAGAGGGTCTTCGACCAGTCGGTCCATGCCGATGGCGAGAAACAGCGGGAGGCCAGAGTCTTCGCGACCCATGATGCCTTGCGCGACGGCGAGCGGGCGGGTGGCGAAGAGGATGCGGTCGTAGGTGGCACCGTAGTGGTTCTCGCCGAAGTTGTCGTCGAAGCCGTTGCCATCGTTCGCCAGCAGACCCAGGCCCCAGTCGGAGGGCTGACGCCCCACGCGCATGACGCCGATTGGGATGGGGAACTCCATCCAGGCGCGGGAGACCACGACCGGGGTGCTCTCCTGACCGTCCATGCCCGTCCCGGACGGCGAACCCGCGAACAGCGAGGTGGCGGCCAACGAGGCGTTGTCTCCCCACACGACGTCGTCCAGGGCGTTGATCTCCATCGAGAACTTCGTGTCGTCGCCGTACGAGACCACGGGCCGCAAACGAATTCGATGCTGCATGTACGAGGACCAGCCCTCGCTGTCCTGGTACAGCCCCGGGAAGCCGTGGCCGCGGACACGGTAGTAGCCCTCGAGATCGAAGGACAGGCCCTCGGGCGCCGCCAGCCCGGACTCGTCTGCGGGTTCGGGGGCAGGCTCTGGCTCGGGAGCGGGTTCCGCCTCGGCAGCGGTAGCGGGTTCCACCTCGGGAGTGGGCTCCGGCTCGGGAGCGGTAGCGGGTTCAGGTTCCGCCGCTGGCACTTCGGCTTCGGGAGTTTCCGCGGGTTCTGCTGCATCTTCAGCGTCTTCCTGCGCGGAGGCGGACGGGATGGAGAGGCATAGCAGGGCCAGGACCAGCGGCAGGCTGGACTTCATGGGGACCTCCGGGAAACGGGGTGCGCGGACCGCGGCGTCATTCGGCCAGGCAAGACTCGGGGAAGTACACCCCGTCGCCATAGCCGGTGTAGATGTTCGAGATGTTGATGCTGTCGGCGTAGGTGGTGAGCTGCGTGGCGCCGAGCATGACCTCTTCGCCACCTACGAGCGCCCAGAGCTGCACGGTCCAGTCGCCCTCGGGTACGTTCATCGCCACCCACAGGCCGTCCTCGGAGGTATGAGGCTGCTCGCGCACGGGCCAGGACTCGACGAAGTAGTTCACCACGAGGGTGTTCGGAAACTCGCCTGAGTCATCGACCACCACCACCTGGGCGTTCTGCAGAGGCTCGCCGTCGCAGCCGTACGCGGTGCCGGCGATGACGCTCTTGTCCTCGTCCATGCTCACGCCGAGCAAGCTGGGGATGAGCACGTAGGTGGACGCGGCCACGGAGTTGAAGTTGTCGGTGAGGGTCTCGACGTCCGTGACATACCCATAGATCTGGTGGGCTTCGTAGGTGTCCACCGTGCGTTCCTCGTTGGGGGGGGTGGAGGTCTTGTAGGCCAGCGCGGTGCAGGCCGGAACCTCGACCGTGACGTCACCCGCGGAGTCGGACTCGGTGGCGGTGTCGGCCGTGCCGTCGAAGGCGTCGGAGAACCAGATCTCGAGGGAGACCTCGTTGACGCCGATCTCGTCCTCGAAGTCCTCGACCATGCCTTCGAGGATGCGCGTGACGGCCTTTTCGTCATCGACAGTCTGGGTCAGCCAGTCGGAACCAGGCGCGAAACAGGCCACGTCACCGAGCAGTTCGTCGGTGGGGTCGACGTACTGGTCCATCGGGTCGGTGGTGTCGGGCCCGGTGTCGTCGGTGCTGGCGGTATCGTCGTCCTTTCCACAGCCGAGGGCCAGGGTGGCGACGAGGACGAAGGCGAGGGAGCGGCGCATGAATCCTCCACGATACGGCGTCTGGCCGCTTCTAGAGGTTGAACGCTCCCATGTCAAGGGTTCGGCACGCCGTGATACCTTTCTGGTCCCTGGGACGACGTCGCCCCTCAGGAGGCCCCATGCGCAGCTCCATTCCAGCCCTGTCCATCGCCCTCGTGCTGTTGGGGTGCCCACCCGCCGAAGACGACACCAGCGCCCTGGATGACCGGGGCGACTGCAACCCGGTCGGTGGGGGCGAGCACTGCCTGCTTCCCTTCCCTTCCAGCTTTTTTTTGGCCGAGGACGAGAGCACGGTCTCCGGCTCCCGCGTCGACTTCGGGCCGAGCTCGCTGCCGCTGAACGACTTCGACATCCAGACCGATCCAACCTACTGGAACGAAAAGGACGGCTTCCCAACCCTGGGCGCCATGTACGTCCACTTCCCGGACCTGTCGGTCGATGGCGTCATCGGTCACGAGGATCTGGATGCCTACCTGGCCGACGACGCCAAGACGGTCATCGTCAACGCCGATACCGGCGAACGCGTACCCCACTTCGGTGAGCTCGAGGTCCGCGTTCGGGACGAAGACGAGGCGCTGTTCATCATGCGGCCGGTGGTGCCCATGGAGCACGCCACCCGCTACGTGGTTGGCCTCCGCGGCCTGGTGGATTCGGGCGGCGCCACACTCGATCCCATGCCCGGCTTCGTGGACCTGCGCGACGCCACCGAGACCAACGACTCCGACCTCGAGCGCCAGCGCGATCACTACGAGCAAGACGTCTTCCCGGTGCTCGAGGACGCCGGCTTCTCCCGCAGCGAGCTGCAGCTCGCTTGGGACTTCGTCACGGTCTCCAGCGAGAACAGCCTGGGCCGCATGATCTCCATACGGGACGATGCACTGGATCGGGTGGGCGATGGGGGCCCCGCCGTCAGCTTCGAACTCATCAGCGAGGAAGACTGCTCGGTCGAGGACGCACCGAACATCGGGCGCACCCTGCGCGGCACCATGACCATTCCACTGTATCTGGACTCCTGGGACCCTGGCTCGAACCTCAACCGCGACGCCGACGGCATGCCCTACGCAGAGGGCGAACAGGACGTGGAGTTTACGGTTCGGATCCCCTGCTCCCTGATCGACAACCCCAGTGCAGGCAAGCTGGTGCAGTACGGCCACGGCTTGCTGGGTAGCCAGAGCGAGGTCTACACGGGCTGGCTGTCGGAAGCCGCCCACCGCTACGGCTGGGTGCTCTTCGCCACCGACTGGACAGGCATGAAGGACGACGACGTCATGGTGATCATGGACGAGATCGCGTCGGGGATGTCCAACTTCGCGACGGTTCCCGATCGGCTCCACCACGGAGTGCTCGAGTTCCTCATGGCGGCCGAGGTCATGATGGGTGACGGCGCCAACGACGAGCTGCTGTCACAAGATGGAGTGCTTCTGTACGATCCCGACGAGCTCTTCTACTACGGCAACTCCCAGGGATCCATCCTGGGCGGCGCCTACGTTCCCGTGTCAAAGCGCATCGAGAAGGGTGTCTTCGGGGTCGGGGGCATGCCCTATTCGCTCCTGCTCACGCGCTCCTACGACTTCGAGCTCTACTTCATGTTGCTGCGGGGACAATACGCCGACGATCGGGACATCTCCCTGCTCATCGGGCTCATGCAGATGCTCTGGGATCCTGCCGAGGGCTCGGGATGGGCTTGGTACATGAACCAGCGCAGCATCGACGACGACACCCCTGCCAAGCAGGTCCTCATCCACGTGGCGGTCGGCGATGCCCAGGTCCCGACTCTGGGCGCTCATATCCAGGCCCGCGCTTGGGGTGCTTCTCTGGTCGAACCGGCGGCTCGAGAGGTCTGGGGTCTCGAGACCCTCACACCGCCCTTCGAGAGCTCGGCCTTCGTGGAGTTCGACTACGGCGTCGCCGAGCCCGTCCTCGCCGAGCCCTGCCCGGAAGATACGGACAGCCACGAGGACGCTCGCCGTGAATACAACGGCCAAGAGCAGATAGCGCTGTTCTTCTCCGATGGCACCATCGATCACTTCTGCGACGGCGCGTGCGACCCGGACTGAGACCTGGCATGGAACCCGAGAACACCCCCAACCTGGCTCGCCAGGCTCTCGACAACCTGGTCCATCAGTTCGCGCGGCCCATGGATTTTCTGCGCGAGCTGGTGCAGAACAGCATCGACGCAGGCTCGCCCAGGATTGAAATCTGGCTGCGCTACCAAGCCGATCACGGCGTGCTCGAGGTCCACGTGGACGACTTTGGCGAGGGGATGGACGAGGCGATCGTCGATCAGCAGCTCACGCGCATGTTCTCCTCGAACAAAGAAGGAGACCTCACCAAGATCGGCAAGTTCGGCATCGGCTTCACCTCGGTGTTCGCCATCGGGCCCGAGGCCGTCCTGGTGCACACGGGCCGCCACGGCGAAGCCTGGGAGCTGCTGTTTCACGCGGACCGCAGCTTCGACAAGACCCGGCTCGACCAACCCGTCACCG
>CAZVHW010000091.1:0-2126 GCA_964626835.1 uncultured Enterobacterales bacterium | reverse complement strand
CACATCACCATCTTCGAGCAGCTCCCTCCGGATCGTGTCCCGGCCTTCGTACAAAAGGCCCGCTGGGTGCTGCAGTATTGGTGTCGCCACTCCGACACGCCCATCACCTTTTCGGACCGCACCCAGGCACAACCGGAAGAAAGCGTCGAGCACGCCGATCCGTTCGCCGCGTTCGCCGATGGCGGGACCACCACCGGTCCGAGCACCCCGGTCGGCGATCCCGAGACCATCAACGAACCCATGCTGCTGGACAGCCCACTTCAGGTCGAGCTCCAGACGGACGGCGTGCGGGTGGTGGCCGGGTACAGCGACGCCCCCAGCTTTGGCTACTACAACGGTGGGCTCACGCTCATCGAGACCGGCAATCCCGAAGTGCTGGGGGTCTACGAGCAGCGCTTGGGGCACATCGGCTTCAAGGTCAAGTACGACGCGCTCGAGCACACGCTGACCCGCGACAACGTGCTCCACGACGAATCCTGGACCCACGCCATGGCCGTGGTGCAACGGGCGAGCCTCGAGCTGCGACGACTCCTCATGGACAAGCTCACGGCCGAATCCGAGGCTGGAAGAGACCTGAGGCGCTGGCATGGCTTGCTGGCGCTCGAGTGTCGAGCCACGGCCTTTCACCAGGACAGGCCAGACTTCGATGACCGTTGCGTGTTCCGCGACTCTGGGGGCCGGCGTGTCACCCTGGCCGAGTTGTCCAGGGCCGAGGACGACCTGGGTGCCGTGCTCCTCGACGGGGGAGGCAAGGCGCTCGAAGATGCCGTCATGGCCAAGGGCTACCCGGTGCTCCCCGATCAACCCGAGGTTCGCGACCTGCTCGAGGCCAGCTTCGAGCCCTCGGGGCTTCCCTTCGGCCGCAAGGAACGCCGCATCGCCTCCGTCGGCCACGTCTTTGGCCTGGCCTGGCCCCTCGAGCCCGCTCAGCTCTCCCGCTCCGAGCAGCGCCTGCTCGAAGAAGTGCAGCAGCTCCTGCGGCTCTCGGCGGGTCGCGGAGTCCACGTGGCGGTGGGCGAGTTCCAAGGCACCCAGGCCAAGGCAACAGACCCACTCGCTCTCGAGGGCCCGATGGAGGGCGGCCTGTTCCGGCGTCTCGAGCCCAAGCTGCTGCGCGCCCCCCTGTTCATCCGCAAGCGCTACGTGCTGCTGGACCGACACCACCCCACCTTCAACGCCCTGCTGCTCGCTGCACAAGAAGACCTGCACGTAGCCGCTTGCAGCCTGGGTCAGCTCCTTCTGGACGCCGCAGACGTCCGCGCCACCGCGCCCTTCAGGGAGATCCTACAGCACGCCTGGGAGCGTTCCCACGGAGTGGGATCATGAGCGGTATCGACGATCTGCTGGCTCGCAGCCGCTCCCCAGGCACGTTCGTGGAACGCCGAGAGTTCACCCTCTCGCGAGACAAAGCCGTCGAGAAACTTCGCGAGTTCTCCCTGCGCCACCCTGCCGGCTATGTGCTCGAGTTGGTCCAGGCTGCAGTCTTCGCGGGTGCAACCTATGTCGCCATCGACATCAGCGACCGCGAGCTGCTGGTCGCCTGGGTTGGTGGGAAGGCCTGCACGGCCGCCCAGCTCGAGCAGATCTTCGACTATCTCTTCGTGAGCAAGACCGACCCGTCCACCCGCCACCTCTCTCAGCTGGCCATCGGGCTGAACGCCCTCTTGCAACGAAAGCCCAAGCTGGTGCGCATCGAGAGCGGGGATGGAAGCACGGAGGGTACGGTCCGCGTGGACCTCGACCGAAGGGGTGAAGGTACCCTGGGCCGACCCCAGCTGGCCATGGCGGGCACCTACCTGCTCGTGCGCTTCGCCAGCTCGTTTCTTTCGCGCTTCGACGGCGATGACTTTCACGGAGAGGAAGCCATCGTCGAGTCGCGCTGCGTCTACACGCCCGTACCCATTCTCCTCAACGGTCGGGCCCCCTTTGGCTACCGGTCGTCCCGCGATCTTCGCGTGTTCGGGGCCGATCACGTGGTCAAGTTCGACGACGGCGCCCGGAGGGGTGTACTCGCCATCCCGGGACGAGCCCAGCGCACCGCACGCTACGCTGCCGAGTTGGGTATCCGCCTGGTCGTGGGCGGCGTGTGGGTCTCAACCGTGGACCTCACCGCATTGGGTCGCGTC
>CAZVHW010000090.1:0-17409 GCA_964626835.1 uncultured Enterobacterales bacterium | reverse complement strand
GCGACGGTGGTGGAGATGGCGGCGACGGCGGCGACGGCGGTGGCGACGACGGCGGCGACGATGGCTGCACCACCATCTCGGGCACGGTCTTCGTCAACGACGGCGAGGCCGACACCGAGGACCTCGTCCTGGCCATGCTGCAGAACACCGACGGCACCGGCCCGGTGATGACCTCGGGCGCCGTGACCATGGCCACGGGCAGCGACGGCATCGAGGGCGACTACGAGATGACCACCTGTACGGACCTCGGCACCATGAACCTCATCGGCGGCTGGGACAGCAACGGCAACTGGCTGATCGACCCGCTGGACACCTACGGCGAGTACGCGGTCGAAGGCGAGAGCGGCAACCCCATCGAGGTCGATGGCGTCACCGATCTGGACGATCACGACATCGACATCCCCCTGGGTGACGTCGGCTTCGAGCTCATCCCGTTCGTGTCCATCGTCGGCGTCATCGCTACCGACGATGGCAGCACCATGGACGAGTTCCTGGCGCTGTTCGACGATGCGACGGGCTCGTCGGTGATCTACATCACGACCCTCAAGTTCAACTCCTTGAGCGACATGGAGGTCACGGAGTACGAGGACGCCTACGACGTGGAGTTCTGGGAGCCCTCCGAGTGGACGGGCCAGACCGAGCTGCCCTTCCGGATCATCGCACCCAAAGAGACCATCACCTACGTGTGGTGCACCGTCGATCTCGAGCCAGACGGCTGGGTCAACGAGCCCGAAGAGCCGGCGTCCACCCATAGCTCCGAAGACCAGGGCCGGGTGATCACCGGGACCTCCACCATCACCGGTCACAACATCGTCCTCGTGGAATAAGGGAGAGGGCGAGGACTCCTCGCCTTTGCCCACCCCTCCCGCTTCTCCCCGCGTTTCCGTGCCCTCCGTGTTGGAGCGGGCCCGGCGAGCGTGGTTGGCCCTCCGCCTGGCAGCCGTGCTGCTGTTGGCGAGCGTGCCCTTTTGGGAATCCCTCGCCCAGTGGGCGCTGGAGCGGCTTCCCTACCCCCACGGCGCGGTGAAGTGGGCTCTGGAGACGTGGCACCTGGTCCTCCTTCGCGAGGGTGCGCTGCTCGCGGCTGGTGTCGCCGCCCTGCTGGCCGCGGTCCTCCTGGCCATCGTCCCACCCCGTCGGACCTGGTTGGTCGGCGTCGGTCTGGCGATCCTCTGTCCCGTGCTCCTGCCGGGCGAGGCGATCTTCGCGGCATTCGTGGTCGCGGTGCTGCTGGTGCTCAACACCGCGCCCACCACGGCGTGGAGCCGTGTACGGCCTCTCCTGCGGGGTCTCGGTTGGCTGCCCGGGAGCTGGCTGCTGTTGCCCGTGCCCCTGACCCTCGATCTGCTGGGTCCCGGTCGGCAGTCGACCGAGCGCTACCTGTTGGCCCTCGCTCCCCTGCTGTTGGTTCCGCACTGGTTCGGGCTCGACCTGCAGATCGGGCGAGACAGCTACGGAGCGCAGCTGCTCGCCTGGAGCCAGGAACGGGTCGATCCGCGCGTGCAGCTGCTCGATCGCGCAGCCCCCGGCGTGCGCGGGGAATACCACGACCTCGAGATCTTCGGCGAGCATGCGGTGGTCGTGGCCGAGGACACTTGCCGCCTGCTCGCCTTCCCCCTCGGCGGCGGACCCGCCGCCGTCTACTCGCTCGCTTCACGCTGGCCGCCCTTCAATGCCGGGGCCCTGGATGCCTGGGTAGAGCCCTACGGCGATCCGCGCGGCACCCCCGGAGCCGGACGAGCATGGGTGATCACCTACCCTGGGCGCATCAGCGCGATGAGCGTGGTGGGCGGTGCCTGGCGCGAGGTCGAGCACCGCGAGATCGAAGGGCCCTGCAACTTCATGTACCTGCGGCCTGCGCTGGACGTGCAGAGGCTGTTCCTGGTCTCGGTGAACGCCCATGATCGAGAGCCGGGATCGTTGGTGATCTTCGAGCTGCCCGGCATGGAGCCGTTGGGGCGCGTACCCCTGACGAGAGAAGACGGGTCCTGGTTCCCTACGCCCCGCGATGCCGTCTGGGTTCCACCCCTGGGGCGCCTGCTGCTCGCGCCCAACTTCGGTGATCGGCTCTACCTGGCCGACCCGGAGACGGGCGCGGTGCGGCCATGGCTCGAGCTGTACTCGGCCAATGCCAAGCCGATCTGGGTCCCGGAGCTGTCGCGGCTGCTGGTGGCCATGCCCAGCGGTGACAGCATCGCCGTCGTGGAGCCGATCGAGGGGGTGGTGGAGCGCTCCATTCCGACCCAGCGCGGCGTGCGGGCTCTCGCCGTGGACGTGGAGCGGGGCTTGCTGGTCACCGGCTCGGTGCTGACCGGCGCGGTGGTGGTCCAGCGGCTCGAGGATGGCGTCGAGGTCGATCGGTTTGGTACCCTCATGCCCATGATCCGGGAGATCGAGCTGATCCCCGCCAGCGGCGAGGCTCTGGTGGCCACCTGGACTGCGCTCTATCGCCTGCCCTACGCACCGTGAGGTCCCTCATGCGTCAGCCGCTGTTCCTGTTGTCCCTCTCCCTCTCCTCGGGCTGCCTCGGATGGATAGGCGGTGTCATCCCGGACACGGGCCGGCTGGTCACCGATGACAGCTACGGTGTGCCCGACGACACCGACGCCCCGGTGCTGCCTGAGTGGCTGGGGACCGGCGCGGACGGGGCGCTCGAGCTGGACGGCCGCCTGCTGCTGGACAGCGAGGTTCACGGGCTGTCGGGTCGGGAACACCCCGACGCGGTGCGCTACGTGGTGGAGTCCCTTGACGGCGCCTCGGTCACCTTGTCCGACGAGGCCCTGGGGCTCGCCGAGGGCGACGAGGTCCTGCTGCTGAACATGCGGGGATCGAGCTCCCACTCCAGCGCCGTGGGCGCCTGGGAGTTTCTACGAATCGAGTCGGTGAGCGGTGAAGGCGTGGTGCTCGCTTCCGAGCCTGCGGTCACCTTCGGTGAGGAGAGCAATGACGATCTCGTCGAGCAGGTCGTCGTCCTGCAGCGGGTGCCCAACTACTCCACCTTGCGCTTGGCCGAGGGTGCGGAGCTGACGGTGAGCGGGTGGGACAGGAGTGGTGGGGGAGTGCTCGCGCTGCGCGCGTCCGAAGGCGTCATCGTCGAGGCGGGCGCCGCCGTGGACCTCTCGGTCAAGGGATACGAGGGCGGAGACTACGGGTCGGCAAGCTACGATGGCTACCAGGGCGAGAGCTACCTGGGCCGCGGCATCGGAGGGGGCGGCAGCAGCAGCTACAACGAGGGCAACGGCGGCTACGCCCCCAACGCCGGCGGAGGGGGTGCGAACATCACCGGGGGCGGTGCCAGCCATGGTGGCTACGGCACGCCCGGTGACGCCTGGAACACCGGCTACACCGCGCCTCAGGCGGGCGAGACCTATGGCGAGGTCGATCTGTCCCGGCTCTTCCTGGGCTCGGGCGCTGGAGGCATCTGGAACGGCAGCGACGGCACCGAGGGTCCCGGTGGCTCCGGCGGTGGCATCGTCTTCGTGGCCGCGGCGACCCTCGAGGTGCAGGAAGGCGGTGCCATCCGGTCTACGGGCGGAACCACGACCGGCCTTTCCGAGGGCAGCTACACCTACGGTGCGGGGGGCGGCTCGGGCGGAAGCCTCTGGCTCGTGGCCGACGAGCTGAGCTTGGCCGAGGGCACCGTCGACGCGGTGGGCGGAGAAGGGCAGCACAGCTGCCAGCGCGAAGGGGGGGACGGTGGCGTGGGCCGAGTGCGGATCGACTGTCAGGTCTGCAACGGCGCCCAGCAGGGCTCGGCCGACGCGTCTTCGGCCCTGGTCTTGGCCTCGGAGCCCGATCCGGAGTGGTCGGAGGCGCCGGAGTAGTCAGCGGTACCTCGCGACCTCGGTCAGCACCCGCGCGGCGTCCTGGAGGTGCCTCAGGTTCTTCAGCCGTAGGCATCTCCGCAACACGAACCCTGGTCGCAGGTAGAACTCGCGGTAGCCCCGCCGATGGAAGTCCCAGACCACTTCCGGGTCCACCGTGGGCAGGCGCACGGTGGTGCTGTTGCGGTCGTACAGTGCCCAATCCCGGGTGACCAGGTGGCCTTCTGCCTCTGCCCAGCGAAAAAACTCCGTGCCCGGGTAGGCCGTAGCCACCGAGAACAGGGCGACGTCCAGGTCCAGCTCGAGGGCCAGGTCCAGGGTGGCCTGCATCGAGGCCGCCGTCTCGCCCTGGTTTCCGAACATGAAGGTGCCGCGGGGTTCGATGCCGGCTTCTCGGGTGAGGCGCACCGCCCGGCGCACCTGCTCCGCCTCGATGTGTTTGTCGATGGTGGTCAGGGTGCCCGGATCTCCCGACTCGACCCCCAGACAGATCTGGTGGCAACCCGCGCTGGCCATGTCGGCGAGGCTCTCCGCGTCCACGCGGTCTACCCGCCCGTAGCAGGTCCAGCTGATGCGCGGGGCGTCGCGCCTGAGTCGCTGACAGAAGTCCCGCAGCCACGCGGCCTGGAGGGTGAAGGTGTCGTCGTAGAACTGGATCTGTCGGACTCCCCAGCTCTGGCTCAGCTGGTGGATCTCCCGCACGACGCGCGCGGGGCTCTGGCGGCGCACGCGGCGTCCGAACAGGTTGAAGCAGTAGGTGCAGCGGTTTGGGCAGCCTCGGCCCGACATCAGGCTCATGGCCGGCAGCTGCCGGTAGGTGCCCAGCCCGGGGCGGTAACGATCCATGGGAAGCAGGTGCCAGGCTGGCGAGGGGAGATCGTCCAGGTCCTCGAGCAGAGCGCGGTCGGGGTTGTGGACGGTTCGATCCCCATCGATCCAGGACAGACCGTCGATGGTCGCAGGGTCGGCGCCTTCCACGAGCTGCTCGAGGGTCTGCTCGCCCTCGCCTCGCACGGCGAAGTCCACGAAGGGGGAGGCCAGCAGGTCCTCGGGCAGGACCGTGGCGTGCGCGCCCCCCAGGACGACGGGTGCGTCGGGGAAGCGCGCCTTGCAGGCCCGGGCCACGTTCAGCGCGTAGGGCACCACGGGGGTCATGGCGGTGATGCCCACGATGTCCGGCTCGAAGCCGAGGACGGGGAGATCGGGCTGGGTCGCTGACAGCCCTTGTGCGTGGCCGTCCACGATGCGCACGTGGTGGCCGCACCGCTCGAGCCACGCTGCCAGGGTGGGCAGGCCCAGGCCGGGCATGTGGGAACCGACCTGGTCCCACCAGCCGATCTTGTCCCCCAGGTAGGGAGGGTCGATCAGGAGGACGCGGCGGGGTGTCGTCATGATGCGTGGGGGTGCAGCCGTTGGAGCAGCAGGGCCAGGGCGCGCCAGCCGGCCGGGTGTGACACGAGGTGGGCGAGCTGCGGCCAGCGGGTGGGCGGGGCGTAGAAGCGGGCCCACCCATAGCGCTGCAGGGCGCGCAGGGCCCAGAGGGGTAGCTCGGACGGGAAGGGCTGACGGCCGTAGTAGTCGTAGTCCCGGGGGTTGTGGGAGAGTGGCGTGCCCTCGGCCGCGATGTTGGCGTGCAAGGTCGTACCCGGCAGGGGCACGCAGAGCGCAAAGCTGGCGTCGTCGGCCGGCAGGCGGGCGGCGGCGTGCACGGTCTCGAGCATCTCTGCGAGGGTCTCGCCAGGGGCGCCGAGCATGAGGAAGATGAAGGTGTGGATGTCGCGCTCCTGCGCCAGAGACAGCGCGGTCCTCACCTGCTCGAGGCTGGTACCCTTCTGGTAGACACCCTCCCGGATGCGGGCGACGGCGCTCTCGAGCCCGACGCCCAGGCGAACCAGGCCGGCTTCGCTCATCGTGGTCAGCAGGCGGGCGTCCAGGCTGTCGGCTCGCGACGTGCAGCCCCAGGGCAGCCCGAGACCAGAGGCTCGGTAACGCTCGCAGAACGCGCGGACCCAGTCGGGACGGGCGGTGAAGGTGTCGTCGGTGAACCAGAAGCCTCGGGCGCCGTGGCGACGGTGTAGGGCTTCCAGTTCGTCCACCAGCTGTCTCGGGGAGCGCAATCGCAGGCGTCGTCCGAAGATCTTCGTGAGCGTGGGTTGGCAGAAGCTGCAGCGATGGGGGCAGCCCCGTCCGGCGCTGACGTTCGAGCCGGGGATGCCCGGCTGCAGGAAGTCGAGCTTGCCCCAGGCGCGCAGGTAGCGTCGCATGTCCAACAGGTCCCAGGCCGGCATGGGCAGCCGGTCCAGGTCGACCATGGGTGCGCGCGCAGGTCCCAGGAGGGGTTCGCCGTCCGCGTCCCGTGAGGCGACCCCTGCAACCGGCGCGTCGCCTTCGCCCTCGAGCCAGGCTCGGAGCAGGTCCGTCAGGCTCTCCTCGCCTTCTCCGACCACCACGGCGTCGAGGTCGGGGTGGTCCGCCAGCAGTCCGAGGGGATCGATGGTGGGGTGCGGCCCCCCCAAGAACACCTTCGCGCCGCGCGCGCTGGCCAACTCGGCCACCGCCAGGGCGTCGGGCAGCATCATGGTGGAGGCGCCGATGCCGACGTAGTCGGGTTGGTATCGGTCCAGGAAGCGGCGGACCGGATCGAGGCCGGGCTGGAAGGTCCCGTCGTGGATGGCGACCTGCACCGGCAGGGCGTGGCGCACCCATGCGGCGAGGGTGGCGATGCCCACGGGTGGATCGCCGCTGGGGTAGCGGAACCGAGGGTAGACGAGGGCCAGGCGTGGGCGGCTCACGGTCACGGCTCCCGCTGCCCGGGGGCGCTGGCGAGGTGATCCCCGACCACCAGCCTGTCGAGCCCTGCCGCCAGGAAGGTGGTCGCGGCTTGCTTGGCGCTGTGGACGATGGGTTCCTCGTGACGGTTGAAGCTGGTGTTGATCAGGGCGGGGACCTCGCGGCCCGCCCGTGCCGTGATCTGGCGGTAGTTCAGCAACACGGCGTGCAGGAACGGGTGCTGGCGCGGGTTGACCAGCTGGGGCCGGACCGAGCCGTCGCAGTGGACGGCGGCTGTACAGGCCTCGACCAGGGCCCGCCGAGCCCTTAGGTTCGTGGTCATGAACGTGGCGGCGTGACGGACCGTGGGCACGTCTTCGAGCCAGCGCTCGGCGTCCTCGACCAGCAAGATCGGGGCGAAGGGCATGAAGTCCGAGCGTCCCAGGCGGCGGTTCAGGCGGGCGGTGACCGCGGGGTCCATCGCCGAGGCCAGGATGCTGCGGTGGCCCAGCGCCCGGGGGCCGAACTCCATGCGCCCCCGATGGCAGGCTACGATCTGGTCGTCGGCGAGGGCCTTGGCGACCTCGTGGGCGAGATCTGCTGGCTGGGTGAGGGTGCAGCCCCGAGCTGTCAGGACAGCTTCGGCCCGTGCGGTGTCCCGCGGGTCCTGGGTGGGGCCCAGGAACGCGTGCTCGATCCTTGGCAACGACGAGCCAGTGGAGAGCACGTGATGGTGCAGGGCGGCGCCGACCGCCAGGCCGCCGTCGCCCATGTTGGGGAAGACCCAGACCGCTTCGACCTGGGGCAGGTCGGCCATGGCCGCGGTGAGGCGGACGTTGCCGAACAGGCCGCCAGCCAGGGCCACTCGGTGCAGGCCGGTGTGCTGGAGCCAGTGGGACAGTAGGCCGACGAGATCTCGTTCGATCCCTCGCTGCAGCCAGGCGCAGACGTCTTCACGACGGTGCCGGCGCAGGGGTTCGAGCCAGCTGCGGTGGCTCGTGCCCAGGCGTCGGGTGAACCGGCGTTGGTTTGCCGGGCCTTCGAAGGGGAAGGGGAGGTCCACGGCGTCGGCCTCGCCGCGAGCGGCCAGGCCCATGAGCTTGCCCTCGTGACGAAAGGGCTGGAAGCCCAGGAAGCCCGTGAGCGTGGCGTAGAGCAGGCCGTAGGAGTGGGGGAAGGGCATGGCGGCCAGGCGCTCGAGCGCGCCCGCCTCTGCCCGAAAGACCGCGAGGCAGAGCCCGTCTCCCAAGCCATCGGCCGTGATCACCAGGGCCTGGTCCCAGCCGCTGGTGTGGTAGGCGCTGGCCGCGTGGCAGAGGTGGTGATCGTACAGGTGGACGCCTCCTGGAGGATGGAAGCCCGCCTGGTGGGCGATGGTCGCTGACAGCCCGCGGGCCATGGTACGCCCCGCGAAGCTGTCGGACCTCATGCGAGGAAAGGGGCTGTCGAACTGCAGCCACGAGTCGAGCCGTGCGCGGAGCCCGGATTCCTCCGTGTAGAAGCGCTTGCTCTCCAGGTGCCAAGCGCGCTGCAGCGGGCGGAGCATCCGCAGGCCCGGGTTGGGATTGCCCACCCCGCCGACGGCGATGGCGTCCACCTCGGTCGTGGTGCTGCCGGCGCCGTCCAGGCACGCCTGGATGGACCGCCCAGGCCACCCCCCGGCGCCCTTGCGGCGCACGAAGCGCTCCTCGCTGCACGCCACCAGCAGCCGGCCGTCGCGAACCAGCGCGGCGCTGGCATCGTGGGTGCCGTCGAAGATGCCCAGGATGGTGGTGGGGCGCGGGGGCAAGGAGGCTCCGGTGGAACGGCGCGCTGGGCAAGGTAGCCTGGGGACCAGGCTTCTGCGTCGTCGTGGCTCGCCTCCCCTCCGCGCTTGGCATATCCATGGGTGGGAGCCCGGAAGAATGAGCAGCTGGAAACGACGAAACCGCCCGAAGCAGGACCTGCACTTCACGAACGAAGAGGGCATGGTCGCCTGCAATCCCCGCGACCGCGAGGCGGCCCACCGGGCCGAGGTCGAAGGCATCGCCACCGACGACCCCAGAGCGGTGACCTGCAAGAAGTGCCGGGCTGTCATCGGAAAGCTGGGATGGCGCAGGCTCGCCGACGGCTGCCGTCGCGATCGACCGGGGTCCGACGGCTAGCTCCATGGTCGATTTTTCGAGCCTGCCCGACATGACCACCCCGACCACCGAGGGACGGCTCTCCGGACCCTGGCCCTTGGCCGGGCGGCTGATCGTCGGCGCCAGCTCCGTGATGCTGGTCTCCGACCTGCTGGTGCTCTTGGCGGGCCTGGCGGGCGTCTCCTGGTTTCCCGCGTTGCTGCCTTGGCTCGGCTGGAAGACGGCCCTCTGTCAGCTCGTTCTGCTGGTCGCCGCGTGGCGCTTGGTGCGTGGCCCTGGGCGTGGACAGTTCGCCGCCGAGGTCGCCCTGGGCCTGTGCGCCGCGCGATGGCTGGTCCTGGGGTTGGGCCAGATCCCCGGGCTACCCTCCGCCGAAGGTTGGGCGCCTCTGTTGGGTGCGTTGCTGCACGTCGCCCTGGCGGTGGCGGTCTGGCGTCGCCTGCGAAGGTGCACTCGGCTGGCTCCCGTGCTGGTGGTGATCGTGGCCCTGGCTACTCCCTTGGCCTGGGCGCTGTGGCTTGTCCATACGCTCGCGTCGGGGGTCCCGGAAGGGCTCGCCGTCTGGCTAATGCTGCTGCTGGCGGTGTTGTCCCGGGGTGGCTTGGTCATCCTGGGGGCTTGGCTGGTGCGGGATTGCTCGCCGCGCGGCTCGGCCGGCTAGCGCCACACCTTCTTTCCGTGGAGGGCTGACGGCTCCTCTGCATTGCGGTGTGCGACGGTCGAGGCCGGCTGGTGGATGACCGGTGCGGCCACGCCCTCGGTCCCTTGTCGTAGACTACGGTGATCCCGAAGCTACCGAGGAAACCATGGCTGTCCACTCGCTCCTCTTCGCCCTTGCGTTGCCCACGGCTCACGCCGCCGAGCCTCCGCTCCAGGCCGAGGTACAGCTCCCGCTGCCGCTGCTGGACGTCCCCTTCAACCTCGAGCAGGGCTACAGCGCGCCGAGCATGCAGCAGTCTCTGGCCGTGGCCTGGGACGTGGACCGGCTGGCCCTGTTCGGCATCCAGGAAGCCTGGAAGGCGCTGCTGCCCGAAAAAGACGGGCTGCGCACGGGCCTGGGCATCGCCACGGCCGGGGCCTCGAGCTACGCGCTGATGTTCGCGGGCGGCTGGATGCACGAGGAGTGGCATCGGGCGGTCATGACCAGCCAGGGCATCTCCAGTCGCAACGGCATCTACCACCCCGAGGCCTGGTCCAACGGCACCATCTCGGTGGACCACGTCCTCGACGCGGACCTCGCTCGTCTAAAGGACGACAACCCAGCCACCATGGTGCGCCTGATGTCCGTGGGCATGGAGGGTGAGCAGGCCCTGGTGGACCTGGCCGGGGACGAGCTGTTCTTCCACGGCGGGCAAGGACGCTCCATGGGGCCCTTCTACCTGGCCGACAGCTGGATGGCGCCGATCCTGGCGATCACCGAGCTGAGCACGCTGTTCTACCAGGCCATGTGCGTGGATCCCGCCGTCGACGAGCTCATCGACGAGGAGAACACCCGCCTGACCACGATCGAGAGCCGCGACTTCACCGGCCCGGACTGCACGGCCTGGGTCCGCGACCTCTGGCGCCCCGACGAGGCCTACGCAGACCGCGGGGTCCACCCGTCCGGTCAGGGCGTGGATCGCTACGTGGCCTGGAGCGATCTGACCACCGACGAGCAGGCCTACCTGGAGCGGCAGCTGGGATTGCACCTCCTCAACCTGCTCAACCCCCACCTGTACGGGTTCAACGGCGTGAAGCTGGCCAGCGCTGAGGGGGATCGTTGGGTGGCGGGCCTGTCCCACGTGCTCGCGCCGTGGGGCTACACCATCGACGCCCACGCGGCCGTCAAGCGAGGAGATCTGGCAGGCAAGGTGGTGCTGCACAACGGTGTGGCGCAGGTGGGCTGGTTTCCCGGGCTGGACCTCGAAGTGGTGGATCGCCCCTTGCCCGTCTCCGGCCTGGTGTTGGATGCGGGGGTGGGCCTGTGGCTGCAGCCCCGGGACCAGCGCTTCGACGCCACGCAGCGAAAGGCCGGAGGTCGGTTGCACGCGCGGATGTCCTACAGGGCAGCTCAGCGGGTGGATCTCTGGCTGGCAGGCTCGGCCAAGACCGAGGGTTGGGTGATGGGGGAGGTGTCCCTCGACCCCTCGGTCTCAGCTAGCCTGGGGATGACCGGGCTGCTGGGCCCGCTCTGAGAAAGGGCGCGCTTGTGCTTTGCTGCAGCCCTGCTTCCTAGATGTTCCCACTCCGCCAGGCGAAGTACCCCCAGCGCACCAGGGTCGCCGCCCACACCAGCAGCGGCTTGGCCTTGGGGTAGGGGATCATGTAGCCCTCCGCCGGGGTGGCTCCGATGCGCGCCAGCACTTCAGGGGTGTGCTCTCCGCGCATGGGGGCGGTGGCGACGTCCGCGGCGGGGGTGCGCGAGAGGCGGATGGGGTTGCGGATGAAGGTGAGCTGCTGTTCGATGCCGGCGTAGTCGCGACGCTCGATGGGCTGCTTGGGACCAGGGTCGAGGGTGGGTACGTGCTCGAGCATGGACTTGATCTTGGGCACGACGATGGTGGCCACGGTGTCCGCCACGCCGGCGGTCTCGACGGTCTTGGTCCAGTGGTCGACCGGTCGTGTCCAGACCTTTCGGGAGACCTTCTCGAGGGGGTTTTCGTCCGCGCTGACGTCGCCACCGAGGCCCTCGGCCTCGAGCCAGCGCACCACGTCCCGCCTGGGGCCTGCCACGCAGAAGAAGGCGTCTCGGGCGCGCAGGATGCCTTCGACCGTCTGGGCGTCGGGATCCCAGGCCACGGTCGCTCCCTTGTCTTCGGCGGCCTGTAGACAGCGCTCACGCTGGAAGCGCGCCACCGGCAGGACCTGGAACAGCACGGCGGTCCGGGTGAGGTGGGTGGTGCACACCACGCTCTCGCCCGTTCGCAGCTGGTGGTAGAGCCCCAGCATGGTGGAGAAGGCGCCCAGCAGGCCGGAGCCGATGTCGATGACGGGGGAGGGCAGCAGCTTGGGGATGCCGTGCTTGCCGTAGGTCATCTGGATGCCCGAGACGGCCTGGACCACCTGCTCGAAGCCGGGTCGGTCGCGCCAGATGCCCAGGTTTCCGTAGGCGTTGAGGTGGGTGTAGGCGATGTTGGGGAACTTGGCGCGCAGGTGCTCGGGGCCGACACCGATCTTGCGAGCGAGCTGGATGTGACGGTAGTTCTGCACGAAGGCGTGGGGCTGGAAGTCCTCCATGACCGCCCAGAGCTGTCGCTTGCCCTCGTCGGTGGCGGTGTCGATGGTGGCGTGCCGCTTGCCCGCGTTGAAGAGCAGGTGGAAGGTCAGTGCCCAGTCCAGGTTGGTGGGGCGCTGGATGGTGAGCACCTCGGCACCGAGCTCCGCCAGGATGCGTGCCGAGCAGGGACCGGCGATGATCCTCGAGATGTCCATGACCCGGATGCCCTGCAAGGGATGCTCGAGGTCGGGCTCGAGCTCTCGGCCAGGGACGGGGCCGTGGGCCGAGGGTGTGGCTTCCCAGCGGTCGACGATGGCGTCGGCGTCGCGCTCGACTTCCCGGGGCTGGACGATGGGGGGGTATTCTTCGACCGTGACCGAGGCGCCCGGGACCTGCAGCTCGCCGAACACGGGGTCGTCCACGACGTCCGCGTCGGCCATGCCTGCTTCCATGGTGGCGGGGATCCATTCCTCGACCGTGCGCACGGCGATGCAGCACAGCTGTCCGCCCAGCAGCTCCTCCCACTCCATGGCGCTCTGGGTGAGGAAGATGCGCTCGTAGACTTCCTTGATGGCCTTGGCCTCGGGGATGCTCTTGACCTGGCTCGGGTCCCTGAGGGTCTCCTCGGACATGATCTGCCGGAGCTCCCCCACCTGCTCGCGGTAGCCGTGCTCCTCGAGGACGTCGAGGATCAGCGCGGCGTGGGCGGGCAGGGTCATGTGCATGTAGATGTACCGGCCGTCGCCGCACAGCCAGGAGCCCATGAAGGGGGTGCCCACCATCTTGAGGGGCAGGAAGCCGCGGGGGATGCCCGTGTTCATCAGCACCAGGATGGCCTGGGCGAAGATGTCGGCGTGGAAGGCGGTGGCGCGGACGTGCTGCCCGTGGCCGGTGCGCAGCCGCGCGATCAGGGCCGCGATGACGCCGCTGGCCGCGAACAAGGCCGCGATGACCGAGCCCAGGGGGAAGTCGTGGGCCTGGGGTGCCCCGATGGGCTTCTCGAAGAGGTAGCCGGCAGAGGCCACGATGGCTTCGTAGTCGGGTAGGGATTCGCGGGGATCGCCTGGGACGAAGTTGGGGATGGAGCAGGAGACGAGGCCAGGGCGGTCACCGGCTCGGATGGCGTCGAAGTCGAGGCCCAAGCGCGCCATGGTGCCCGGATCGCGGTTCTCGATGACCACGTCGGCGGCTCGCACCAAGCGGAGGAGGACCGCGCGCCCTTGTTCCGTGGACAGGTCCAGCGACACCTCGGCCTTGCCTCGCGCCAGCAGTGCGTCCACCAGCGGATCCAGGCTCGGGAGGCTGCTGTCCACGACTCGCACGACCTCGGCGCCCTGTTCGGCGAGGACCATGCCAGCGATGGGGCTGGCGATGCGCTGGCCGATCTCGACGACGCGCAGCCCCGCCAGGAGGCCTCCGTCCTTCGCGCTGCCTTCCTTCTTCGCCATGGCATGTCCTCCGTTCTCGCTCTGCGGCCCTGCGGCATCACGGCGAGTCTAGCGCCTCGGCGGCGGATAGGCACCCGCCCGCCGCGAGCGGGCCGGGCGTGACCATGGAACAGATAGGCCCCCACCTTCCAGCCGAGCTGCGCCACTCCTGGCAGCTGTACAAGCAGGGGGTTTTCCGGGAAATCATGTTCCGCCAGGACCATCCGGGTGTGGTCGTCGTGATGGAATGTGCCCACGTGGACGAAGCCCGCGGCGTCCTGGCCGAGCTACCGCTGGTGAAGGCGGGGCTCATCGAGTTCGAGCTCATCCCGGTGGGGCCCTTCGTGATGTGGGAGAACCTGTTCCGGCCCGGTCCCGAGGGTGACTAGGGCCCCGGCCCGTTTGTCCTTGGCATCATGGTAGGATCCACGGGCACCATCGCCCGTGGACGGACAAGCCGTGAGCCCATTTGATCCCCTGAGTGTCCAGTGCGCGGTCTGCGGGACGCCCGTCAAGCCTGACGCCGAGCACTGTCCTGCCTGTGGCTACGACCGCCCCGATGCGGGGTAGCCCGAAGCGCTCGCTTCCGTCGATGATCCGCTTTTCTCGGTGGATGCTCTTCCTGTCTCCCCCGTCCGCCTCGAGCTGCCCAAGGCCGTCGAGCCCAGGCTGGCCCCCACCGGCATCCAGCTCGGTGCGCCCCCCCAAGAGCCTCTCGACATGGACGATGACGACCAGGACGACGAGGTGCTCGAGTTGGGAGAGGACTCGGATCCCATCGGGTTCGAAGCCCTGGGGGCCGAGATCGAAGACGACGAGCCTACCGCCGCGCCCCGCACCCTGCGTGTGCGCGTGGTGCCCGCGGCAGGAGGCCAGCAGGACGCGCCCGACGTGGTGGTGCCTCTGTCCTCACAGGCTGTCGACGAGGTCGACGCCGCGATGCCAGGGCCCCTCGAGCGAGGCTCGGTCTTCGCCGGGCGGTATCGCATCGACGAGCCGATCGAGACCTTGGGTTCCTGCCACTCCTTCCTTGCCATCCAAGAGCCGATGGTTCGGCGTGTCCGGCTCATGGTGTTCGAGGTGCTGGAGGACGAACAGCTCCGCACCGAAATCGAGGACCGCTTCCTGCGGGAGGCCTCCCTGCTGGCCCGCTGGGGGCACCCCAACCTCGCCGCCGTCGTGGACTTCGGGCGAGCGCCCGATGGTCGTTGCTACGTGGCGACCGAGGTGCTGTACGGATTCGAGCTGGCGGAGCTGCTCCGGCGTGGTCCACTGCCCCAAGATCGCCTGGTCCCCCTCGCCCTGGACGTGGCGCGAGGCCTGGCGGCCTGTCACGACGCGGGCGTGGTGCATCGGGCGTTGTGGGCTGGGCACGTCACGCTGCAGACCGGGGCCGGCATGGCACCGAGCGACAGCATGGCTCGCTTGGGATCCTACGGTCTGGGAATGGCCGTGGAGCTGCTGGACGATCCCCCACCCCTGGCCCTGGCTCGCTCTCTGGCGCCCGAGGTGGTGCAGGGTGACGATCCTGGGCCCGTCTCGGACGTCTATGCCTTCGGCGCGCTGTTGTACCAGGCCATCGTGGGCCAGCCGCTGTTCGAGGGCGATGCCGACCAGGTGCTGCGTGCCCAGGTCGAGGTCGAGCCCACCGAGCTTCAATCGGTCATCGATGCCGGGGGCAGGACGGGAGAGCTCGCCCGCATCGCCAGCCGCTGCCTGAGCAAGGATCCGGTCGATCGGTACGCGCACGCTGCCGAGCTGGTCCCCGAGATCGAGATCCTCGCCCGCGGTCTCCAACGGGGCGCAGTCGCGACGCCGCGGCTCTCCTGGCGGGTGCTCTTCGCTGCGGCTCTGTCGGGTGCCTTGCTGCCGACATTGCTGCTGGCTGCGGCGGGTGTATGGGTTCTCACGCGGCCCCCCGCCCCACCCGTCGAGCCTGTCATCCAAGCCCCGGACCTCTCCGAGTTGGTGACCGTCCAGGCCAACACCGAGGTCCTGAACGAGGTCGAGAACCTCCGCAAGGAACTAGCCGCCCTCGAGGACGCCTTGGCCGAGGTCGAGCTGGCGGCCGAAGAGCAGGAAGAAGAACCAGAGCCCCCCCCACGGCGTGTCCGTGTGTTCTCGGCACCACCTGTGGCTCCCGCGCCTCCACCTGAGCCCGAGCCCGAGCCCGATCGCGAGGCCATCGCAGAGGCGGTTGCAGCCGCCCTGGCGGAGGCCCAGGCCGCCCAGGCTGCCGCCGAGCCCGAACCCGAGCCCGAGCCTCCTCCCCCTCTGCCCCACGCGGCGGCCGCCTCCTTGGACGGCCTGTGGCTGGGCAAGGCCGGCACCTCCGACCTGGCGCTCGATCTCACCGTGGCCCACGACGGCGTCATCAGCGGAAGCGCCCGGATCAAGCGGGGCGGATCGGTGGAGTCCGCCTCGGTGCGCGGCGTGGTCGGCCAGTCCGACGGCGCCTGGACGGTGGAGCTGCAGGCCACGCTGGACGGCGAGACGGTCAGCTTCAGCGGCCGCCTCGAAGGCAGCGGCATCCAGGGCCGCATGGCCAGCGGTGGTCGCACCAAGGGCCGCTGGAAGGTGGCGCGCTAGCTTTGGGTTCGAGGGTCGGATAGGGGTTCACCTCCCCCCACTTCCCGGAGCCGTCGTGGCACTCCTCGACACCCTCGTCCGCCAAGCCTGGGCCAATGGCGCCAGCGACCTGCACCTCGAGCCCGGCTTGCCCGCAGCGAAGCGGGTGCGCGGCAAGCTGCTCGTCCAGGGCCAAGCTCTGTCGGGCCAGGATCTGCTGGCGATGGCGCGCTCCCTGGCGTCTGGCGAGCTGTGGGCCGACTTCCTCGAGCGGCGCTCGCTCGACCTCTCCCGCACCATCGCGGGTGTGCGGTGCCGCATCAACGTGTTCCAGACCCAGCGGGGCGTGGCCCTGGCCGTGCGTCTGCTCACGGGATTCTCGGCGACCCTCGAGACCCTCAACCTGCACCCGAGCCTGGGGGATCTGGTCGAGGGCCACCACGGCCTGGTCTTGATTTCCGGCCCCACGGGCAGCGGCAAGTCCACCACCCTGGCCGCATTGATCCAAGAGATCAACCAGCACGACGCCCGGCACGTCATCACCATCGAGCAGCCGGTCGAGTATGCCCTCGAGCCGCAGCGCTGCTTCATCCGGCAGCGCGAGGTGGGCCGAGACACCCCCAGCTTCGAGCAGGCGCTGCTCGATGCCTTGCGGGAGGATCCCGACGTGGTGGTCGTGGGCGAGATGCGCCGACGCGAGACCATTCGGCTCACCCTCGACGCCGCCGAGACCGGGCACCTGGTGCTCACCACCGCCCACGCCGGGACCTGCACCGAAGCGCTGCAGCGCGTCATCGCCTCGTTCGCTCCCGAGGAGCAGGCCGCCGTCTGCGCTCAGCTGGCGGGCTGCCTCGTGGCCGTGGTCTGCCAGCGCTTCCAGTACCGCCCGGACCTGGGCATTCGCGTGCCCGTGCTCGAGATCCTGCGGGGCTCCGAGTCCGTCAGGGCGATCGTGCGGGGCAACAACCTGGCCCGCCTGGCCTCGGCCATCACCACCGGTGGGGCCGACGGCATGTGGACCTTCGACCGCTACCAGCGCTGGCTCGACGGGCGCAGCCGCTTCTACGTTCCCCCCAAGCGACCCGCGGTGCCCAAGGCGGAGCCCGAGGTTTCCGCCCCGCCCGTGTTGCCGCGGATCTCCCAGGTTCGCCCCAGCGCCAGGTCGGCGGGCGTGCCGGCTGGTGGGCCGCCTGCTGCTGACGGGGTGATCGATCTCGACACGGCTGCAGAGGACTTGTCCAGCATCTTGGCCGAATTGGACAAACGGTAGCGCGGGCTCGAGCGGACCCAGCGGTTTTTCGGTTCCTTGCTCGCTCGCCCGGCGTTGCTGGGGCTGGCGCCGCTGATGTTGATGCACCTGCGGTCCAGGCTGGGTGGCCCTCGAGAAGCTCACACCGCCACCACCACGCGCCCCGGGTAGCACCAGACCAGGGCATCCCCGACGCGAGTGACCGAGATCCTGCCGGTGTGGATGAGCCGCAGGTGGCAGCACTTGCAGACCG
>CAZVHW010000089.1:0-17410 GCA_964626835.1 uncultured Enterobacterales bacterium | reverse complement strand
GGCCTGCACCTTCGCCGGTCGTGGTCTCGTCCGCCAAGCGGGGCTCGAGCCGGTCACGCTGCCATCCTCGTGGGAAGCCTGGGATCCTCGGCCCTCCGTCCCCGTGCTGCTCGCGCCGGATCTCCTCGAGGACGGTGGCCGCGGCTTGCTGTTGCTCGAAGATCCCGCCTGGGTGCCCACGGCCTGGGTCGGGCCGGTGCACCACGGTGCCGAAGGGGGTGACTGGTACCTCTACCTGGTACCCGCACCCAGCTCGTAGTCGAGCGCCATGCCGCGCTCGCGCGCTTCGCTCGGTGGCCAGTCGCTGGGAGGGGCGAGCCGCATGGCGGCGTGCAGGGCGGCCAGCCGGTCCATGGCCGTGGGACCGTGTACGGCCGCTCGAAGGATGGGCTCGAGCTGGTCGCCCTGACCCGCCCGCGCCAGCTCGAGAGCCGCCATGCCGCAGGCGCCCGTGCGGTCCCAAACGTAGGGGGACACGGCCTGCCCCCGCCGGATGGCACCTACGAGCGAGCCGAGCGTGCCGCTGGACTCGCCCTCTGGGACGGACGAGCGCGCGATGCGCTCACCCTGGATGCTGGGAGGAATGCCAGCCGGGGTGCCGATGGGTGGGAGCACGGACGGCGGGGGCGCGCAGCCTGGGCAGCGGGCAGCCAGCGCGTCGCGGAAGCGCGAGAGGCCGGCGAGGGACTGGACGGTGAAGTCGGCCGTGCTGGTATCGGCGCCTTCGTCCGATCCCAGCAGGCGCGCCGTGGATGCCGCGAGCAGGGCCAACTCGGCGTCGTCCAGGCTCGCCAGGTCGCGCCCTGCGTACCAGGCCACGATCAGCGGGGCCAGGTGCCGAGCATCCAGCAGGCGCTCGGACCCGAGGGCCTGCACGAGTGCCCGGCCCTGGTCCGGCCTTGTCGGGGGGTCGGTGAGCAGCGCATCCTCGACCTGTCGGTCGGCCTCGCCCGCGAGGACCGCTGGGAGCGCTGCGAGGGCTCGCTCCGCCTGGTCGAGCCGTAGCCGCGCTTCTTCTTTCGCGCGCTGCTCGAGCTGATGCCGGCGCAGCGGTGCCCAAGACAAGACCACGAGCAGCAGCACGCCCACGGTGATCGCGGGCCAGCGATGCCAGCGGACACCAGGGGACATGCAAGCTCCGGGTTCGACCATCAGGATGCACCTAGCGGCACAGGGCCAGCCGGGCCAGCGCTTGACGGGCTGCGGCCGTCCAGCCAGGATGGGAGGGAGCTGACGGCTCGAGGCCGCTGGCACAACACAGGAGCAACCATGAACTGGCGTCCCTCACCTCGTCCCCGTCCGCTTCCCAAGCGCCCCCGGTAGCCCTCTGATCAAGCCACTGCTTCTGGTAGCGCTGCCCGCCCTGGCGCAGGTCGACGCCACGCCTTCGCTCCTGCCCGTGGGGGCCAGCGCAGACGGCACCTTGGTGGTGGTGGTGGGGGATCCGGGAGAGCGCCTCGAGACCCCACCGATCACGGTGCAGCTCAGCGCGGGGAGCGACACGGCCAGTGCGACACTGCTCGACGATGGCCAGCCTCCCGATGCGGTGGCGGGTGATCAAGTCTACACCGCAGCGGTAGAAGGCTACCCACGGGGCGAGGTGCTGGCGACCCTCACCGACGCCGAGGGTCGTTCTCTGTGGTCCGACACAGTGCCGATCGAAGGCTCTTTGGGAACACCACGTATCTCTGCGATACTAACGGACACCTACGTGCGCATCGAGTTCGACACCGTCGGAGGCGAGATAGAGCCCTTCCCCGACGAGGTGATCGATCCCGCGGCCGGGTTCAAGCAGCCCGCGCCCGGGCCCGAACCCGAGCCCATGCACCTGCAAATGGAAAGGGACATGGAGCAGCTGCAAATGGAAAGGGACATGGACATGAGCAGCCGCTCGAGAAGGGACATGGACATGAGCAGCCGCTCGAGATCGGGGGGCTCCCAGCCCGGTGCGCTGCTTCTCGCGGGTCTCGTAGGCTTCCTGATCGCCGTGGTCGCTGCGGTGACCTACCGCCTGGTGCGGCGATCCCGCCCCGTCACCCAGCCGGTAGGCAAGCCACTGCCCGCCCCGAGCCTGGCAGGCGTCCCCGCGCTCCTGGGCGAGCGGCAGGTCTGGGCCGTGCCCGATCCGGAAGCCCTGCACGTCCTCGTCGGCGTGCTGGCCCGCGGAGTGTCGGGCTCCGCGGCGGTGATGCTGGTGCCTGCGACGACGCGGCGTGCCGAGCACCTCGCGGCCATGGTTGGGGTGGCGAACGTCCATTGGATGGTCGAGGACCAACCCGAGGTGCAGCAGGTGCTGAGGGCGGCGAAGCAGCTGGGGCCCGTCGCCGAGGTCCTGGTCCTGGTGGAAGGCCTCGACGCCCTCGAGGAGCCACTGGACGACGAGGAACCCGACGCAGTGCTGCAGGAACTGCTCGATGATGCCCCGCGCGAGCTGGGGGTGCTGGTGCTTCACGCGGACAAAGAGGTCGAGCTTGCCACCAAGGCCGTGCTGGTCGCCAGCGAGCGCGGGCTGGAGACCCAAGACGGCGTCTTGTTGCTGGCGGTGGACCCGGACGGTGGCTCCAGCCTCGTGCTGGACGGTTGAGCGTGCAACCCCTGCTTCCGTGGTGGTGTTGGATCGCCGGGGGAGCGATCCTGCTGGCTGGCTTCGGGATGGGCCTGCTGTCCCGTCGGCGCCTTCTCCGCCTCGACCCGCTCCAGCGCGCTGCGCTCGAGACCACCGAGACAGGGCTGGATGGCTTGCCGGCGGTCCACGGTGCCCGACAGGTCTGGGTGGTACCCGACGAGCCCGCCCACATGGCCGTGCTGGCCAGGGTGGCCGAGCACGTCGCCACCCACCGGCCGGTGCTGCTCGTCGCCGCCGAGCCCTGCCTTCGAGCCGTCCAGGCCCAGGTCGAGGCGCCCTCCATCGCTTGGCTGTCCACCGCCCGACCCACGGTGAAGCAAGTCCTCTTGGCCGCGCGTCCGCTGGCTCGGATGGGCCGGCCCTTGCTGCTGGTGCACGGGTCGACCTCGCTCGAACAGGCTTCCGAGGAAGAAACCCCCGACGCCGTCGTCCGCGAACTCATCGAGGAATGCCCGGACGACATGGACGTTCTGGTTCTCGAGCTGGCCGCGACCCCCCTGCGGCTGAAGCCGACCTACCGGGGCTAGCAGCGTGCGTCAGAACGGCGTCGTCGGAGGCGCCCCGTCGCCTGGCGTCTCACCCAGCCCTGGGAGCTTGGGAAATGGCACCCCCATGTCCTGGTAGCACAGCCGGAGCCGGTCGAGCACCACCGCGGATTCCGGCGATGTCAGGCTGTCGCTGGCCACCGCCGCCGCCATCTGCTCGTCGGTGGGGAGCATGGCCGACGGATCGCTGCCCATGTCGGTCATGGCGGCCTGGACCGGCAGCATGACGGACTGGAAGATGCCCTCGAGCCCGGGCTTCAGGGTGACGTCCACCGGGGTGGGCGACAGGATCGGGGCCATCGGCTCGGTCTGTTCGGTGAGGCCGTTGCCCAGGCGCACGAACATCCCCACCAGCAGGAGGGTGTTGAGCAGCTGCAGCACCACGATGGCGGCCAGCATTCGGACACCGATGCGCACGGGCTTCCATTCGGCCATTGGGGACTCCTTGCGTCGGCCCATGGCAACATATACTCCGAACTGCCATCTCGCCCCGGGAGAGCCGTGAAGGGCAGCCGTGTCCCGCTCTGGACCCTCGCGCTGGGGGCCACCTACCTGCTCGCGCTGCTGGCCCTCACCGCGTCGGTGTGGCTCGACCCGCAGGCCGTCATCGGCCATGTCGAGTCCGACACCTGGAAGCACCTGTGGGGCGATGCCTGGCTGGCGCGAGACCTGGGATCGGCTTGGCCCGTGCCCACGCAGACCCAGCAGCTGTGGTTCCCGGATGGGGGGCGGCTCTACAACCTCGATCCCATCACCGGCTTCGTCGCGGCCGTCTTCGCACCCGTCCTGGGCACCGTCCTCGCCCACAACGTCGTCCAGGGCGGCTCCCTGGTCGCCGGCGCCTTGGCAGCCTATTTGCTGGCCCGACGGCTCACCGGGGACAACGCCGCCAGCGCCGTGGCCGGTGCCGCATACGGGTTCAGCGCCCACCTCCAAGGCGCCGTCTTGAGCTCGGGAATCGGCGAAGCCGCCCACGTGGCCTGGATGCCCTTGGCGGTGCTGTTGTTGATCACAGCCCTGGAACGCTCAGGCTGGCGGCGTCCCGCGATGTTCGGTCTCTGCCTCTTCCTGTCCGCGCTGGCATCTTGGTACTACGGGTTGGTGGCCTGTCTGGCCTGCGGCGCGGTCCTGGCCACGTGGCTGCTGTCCCGGCGAGACCGCGGCGGTGGGGCGGGTCGTGGCCTGGGCGCACCCCTGCTCCGGGTGAGCCTGGGGGCTTCGCTGGCGGCTCTGTTGATCCTCCCCTTCGCCCTGTCCTTCGCCGCCACCCTCGATCCGGTCACCAGCCTGCACGGCAGCCAGGGTGCGGCGGTGGCCGCCGAAGACCTGCTCCCCTCCCACTCCCTGGCCGTCGCCTCCCTGGCGGACTTCCTGGCGCCGGGCTTTCGTGTGCAGACCACCACCGACAAGCTCTTCTTCTGCAGCCACGTGGGCTTCCTGCCCCTCACGCTCGCGGCGGTCGCGTTGTTGACCAGCCAGCGCCGATCGTGGCTGCTGGCACTCGGCGCGGTCCTGGCGTTGATGGTCTGCCTGGGGCCCGTGGTCCACGCCGATCGCGCCACCCCGCTCATCGTCAACCCCGTCTTCGGCTTCCTGGGGTTGGTGGTGCCGCGCTTCGAGCTGGTGCGAAACCTCGAGCGCGTCCAGGTGGCTCTGACCCTCTGTCTGGCCATGATGGCGGCGCTGGGTCTGCGTGGGCTGATGGACGCCTTCGGGCTCGCCGGCGCCCGGCGTGGAGCCGTGGGGCTGGTGGTGGCGCTCGTGGTGGTGGCCGAGGCCAACGCCGTGTCCATGCTGGGGTTCCCCTTGCCCAGCTCCGACAGCCGGGTGCCCGAGATCTACCGGCGCCTGGCCGAAGACGAAGCACCGGGGGCCATCCTGGAGATCCCCGTGCACGACGGGCCCGGGGGCCTGGCCTTCTGGTATCAGGTGCACCACGGCCGACCTCTGCCCATGAACCTGGACAACAGCCCGGCACCGTCCCTGCGGCAGAATCGACTGGTGTCCAGCCTGATGCCGGGAGCGGCCTTCAGCCGCTACTTCCAGCGGGCTTGGCCGCGCGGTGCGACGCCCGAGGAGTTGGAGGCGGGTCGCGTCGAGCTGGTGGAGATCGGTTTCAGCCACGTGGTGCTCACCGACGGGCGCATCCCCGAGCCCGTGCAGCTCGAGATCGAGGGCGTGCTGGAGTCGGTCTGCGGCGCGGCGGTGGCCCACGACGTCGGGCGGGGCATCCGCTTGTACCGCCTGGAGCGGGGCGTCAGTGCTCCCTGAGCTTCTCGACGTCTCGTGGCGGCAGCGGGCGGCTGGACCAGCTCGCGATTGGGTAGCGTTGGGCCTCGGTCCCCGCGCGTTCGAGCACCAGGTCGACGGGCCCTGACTGGCCGGGTTCGGGTTCCAGCAGCGTGTCTCCGAAGGCCCGCAGGATGAGCAGCTTTCCCTCGACTGGCACGAAGTCCACGCTGTAACGCCCTAGTTCGACCTCGAGCACCGGCTCGCCATCCACGAGCACCCGGCCGCCCTCTGGATCGGAGCAGCCTTTCGGCAGCGCACCCGTGTAGGACCAGGCATCTCGCGAGGCGTGGAAGGCCTGGTAGTGTCCAGGCAGCTCTACCGCCCCGAGTTGAGGGCCGATCATCCGCACGTGGCCGAGCTTTGTTGCAGCCGCGGCACCATCCGGACAAGCCAGCTGGAGCACCGCTCCCTCCGACAGCGGCGCACCGATGGGTACGAAGGCCGCGTCCAGCACGCTGACACCGGCCGGTCGCAGGGCCAGCAGCGACGCGGCTCCTCCCTCGGGGACGGCGCCGAGATCGATCTCGCCCAGCTGCCAGGCGTCCTCTTCTTCGAGGCTCAAGTCCCCGGACATGAACGGGGGGATCAGGCCGACGAAGCCGCCGACGATTGCGCCGTCCATCTCCACCGCGACGCTGTCGAAGGCGTGCAGGGGCTCGAAGGCGCCGGAAGCGCCGGCGGACGGCGCGGCGGTGCGCGTCTCGATCAGGGTGGGTGTCAGGGGAACCGCCAGCCCCAGCAGGTTGTAGTACTGGGTGGCGAGGAAGAGGTTGCCTGTCGGGCTGTTGTGGAAGCCGGGGGACTTGTAGGGGAACCAGCGTGGCTCCAGCAGTCCGCTCGAGACGACCTTGCCTTGGGGCAGCTGACGCTCCAGCCAGTCCACGAAGGTCACGTCGTACAGGCCCACCACCAGCTGCGTGTCCGGAGGCCCCGAGGCCAGCAGCTTCGTGTACAGCCTGGGCACCTCGTGGGCGCGCTCTTCGGCCGGCAGGTAGTAGAAGGGATTGGCGATGCGGGTGCGCATCCCGGGCGGCAGCAGCGCCTGGAGGAAGGCCGGGGGGTGGATGTCGTAGCGGAGCTGGTCCCAGGACGGGAACAGGGCGTGGTGGTGCAACAGCCGGCTGACGTGGCCCAGGCCCCCGTAGGGCGCGACGAGCCGGGGCGTGTCCCCGTCCAGCACGTAGCGGGCGTGGATGTACGCGGGGACTTCTTCCTCCGCGTGGCAGAAGGTGGTGTCCCGGTCGTCGTAGACGGACTGGGGCCCGAAGATCGCGGCGTCCAGGCCGTAGCGACTTCCGATGCGGTCGAAGAGGATCCAGGCCTGGTGGAAGCCCGTCCAGTCGTTGCCGAAGTTCAACACCTCCACGTCGTGGCGATCGTGGTCTCGAAACAGCCGGCCGAGCAGAGCGGGGAAGTCCAGGCCGTCGGCGACCTCGAAGCTGTAGGTGAACGAGTCGCCGAAGCAGCCCACGCGGGTCACGCCGTGGGGCTTGTCGGGCGGGAAACTGCAGACGCTGCCGGACTTGTAGGTGGGCTGGGTCTTGCCCATGAGGGACAAGGTGTCCTCGTCCACGCAGTTGACCTCCAACCCTTCCAGGCCCTCCATGTGCGGCATGCGGGCCATCAGCGAGCCACAGTACAGCAGGTAGAGCGTCAGCTCCACCAGCAGCACACAGGCCAGGACCTTGCCCGCGAAGGCCAGCCTTGTTTTCCTGCGGCCCCGCCTGCGACGTGCGCTCATGGCCCGAGCTCCAGTGGGCCCCAGCTGACGATCGCCTCGGCCAGCTGCGCGGCCAGCTGGCGGTTGCCCCGGTCGTTCAGGTGGCCGAAGCTGCCCCCAAAGTGGTCCTCGTAGACGGTCTGCCAGGGGTCGGCTTCCGAGATGAACAGGTCCCTGTTGTCCACCACCAGGACTCCGTCCGTCGAGCCGAGCGCCGCCCGCAGGCCGTCGCTGGACAAGGTCGGGTACTGCATGGCCACCAACGGGATCCCTCGCGGGTGCAGGATCTCGGCGAGCTGCCGATAGGCGTCGAGGGTCTCGGGGTAGGGCGGTCGTGCGGAGGGCGCCCCGTTGGCCCTCGCTCGCGCCAGCCGCAGCAGCTTGTAGATGCGGAGGTGTTCGTGAGGTGACAGCTCCGTGTCCGAGCCCTCGAGGCGATACGGCAGCGCTTCGCCGCTGTCGTTGAAGCCCATCATGGCCACCACCAGCTGGGGGTGCCAGCGGTCGATGGCGGCTTCGATCTCCTCGAGCACGAACCAGCTGTTCGTGGAGGGTTTGCCCATGTCGAAGACCGCGACGTCCCACTGCGAGAGGCGCTCCTCGAGCGCTGCCCCCAACATCCGCGGGTACTCGCCCGCTGTCATGGAGTCCCCTACGCACAGGACGGAGAGGGCCGCAGCCTGGGCGGCCGCGTTGCGGTTCCACCGCCACTGATCGATGGAGAAGACCGCGCCCCCCACGCGGAGCCCTGCCTCGAGCAGCAGCGCGAACAGCGCGATGCCAACGAGCACCGCCAGCGAGCGATCGGTCCAGCGTCTCATGCCGACCCGGCTAGAAGAAGGAGTAGGTCCACGGAGACGAGCCTACCGGCTCACCTAGGAGCAGCAGTGTCGCCGTGATGGTGGCGAGGATCAGGACCGAGACACCGATGACCAGCTTCTGCTGCCAGAGGAAGGCGCGGAGGGTGGCCAAGGGGCTCGACATGTCTTCGGAGGGCTCCCGGATGGATGGCGGAGTTCGTACCCGGGATCATAGACCATTCCGAGCACCTTGCCCATGGACGGGCGAGGTGGAGCCCGGGTCCTCGACCGGCGGAGGAACCTCGGAGGGAGGGGGGGCCTCGGGCGCATCGTCGCTCGTCGCGGGGGGCGGGTAGTCCGGTGGCCAGAGCTGGGCCGTCACCCAGAGCCAGCCCAGCAGGGCGTCGTTCTTCAGCATGCAGTCGCAGCCCTGGATCGCGGCGGGCAGCTGCTCGGTGATGGTCCGCCATCGGCGGTCGTCTTGCGCCAGGTCGCCCTCCAGCTCGAGCCCGGAGTCACAGGTGATCATGATCCCTTCGTACAGCTGCAGCTGCGCGGCCTTGGCCTCCACCGGGGTCATCTCGAGGTGGCCGTAGATCTCGGCGTCCAGGTTGGATGCGGCAGGTCGAGGCGTCCCGGCGGGGTCGGTAGCCAGCGAGCCGACCAGGGCAGCGACGTCGCGGGCCATGGAGGCGCAGGCCTCCGCCGTGGGCCCCTCCTGGTTCGGGACGATGCCCTCGGGGAGTTGCTCGTTGGCCGAGCTAGGTGGGGGCGAGGAGTCGCCGGCGCACGACGTGGCGAGAACGACGAGGGCCAGCGCAAAGGGGGCGCGCGACATGGTGGCTCCAGCTGCTAGGATCCGACGTGGAGTGCGTCGGGAGTACTGGACGTAGCGGATTGCCCGTGAAACTCAAGCAAGATCTTCTCCCCAGGGTCGTGGTGGCCCCGAGAGTGCTGGGGCCTCCGGACTCGTCTGGCCCGCCGATCCGAAAACGGGCTAGGAGGAGCGGGCTCCCGCGACCTGCATCATGAACGAATCCACCCAACTCCGCGGCGTCTTTCTCCAAGCCCGAGCTCAGGCCGGCTGGCGCGAGAAGCTCGCGCTGCTGGTCGCCACCTGGTTTCGCGTCGGACTCTCCCCGCGAGCGCCCGCCACCCTGGCTGCCGTGGCGGCCATTCCCCTCGTGCTGTTGCGCGGAGCCCTCGATGCCTGCACCGTGGTGGCGGGGGTGGCCTTCTTGCTGGGGTTTGTCGCTCTCGCGGTGTGGGCCAGCCGTCACGGTCAGCGGCTGTTGGGCGATGCGGCCGAGCAGCTGGTGAAAGTGCACACGGTGTTGGGGGTGCTGGTGGCATTCTCGCTGGTGCCCCTGACCTGGTGGTCCCTGCTGCTCGGATTGGGAGCGTTTTTGCTGGTCGACCACCTCGAGCCATACCCTGCCCGTGCGCTACGAGTCGGGCTCGGCGTGGTCGGAGGTCGCGTGCTCGGTGCCCTCGTGCTCGGACTCTGGGCGAACCTGTGTCTCCGGCTCGGTCTGTGGGCGGTCAGTGGTGCGATAGGCTGAGCCCATGACGGCCCAGAAGTCTTCACACACCGAGAGCCGGGGGAAGTGTATGATGCCAGTCATCCTTCACCATCCCTCGTAGGAGGCGGCATGACCCACCGCGCCAGCATTTTCCTCGCCATCGCCCTCGCGATCGGCCTCTCGGCTTGTGGCGACAAGGACGACACCGCACCGCCCGAGGGCGACACCGACACCGACACCGACGCCGACGCGGACACCGACGCCGACACCGATGCGGACGCCGACGGAGACACCGACGCCGACACCGATGCGGACGCCGACGGAGACACCGACGCGGACGCCGATGGGGACACCGATGCCGACACCGACCTGGAAGGCCTCCCCGTGTCCGGAGAGGCAGGCCGTAGCGCAGAGCCTGGGGGCGATGGCATCGGCAGCTTGTGCATGGCGGTCGCGGGGGAGTGCCCCTCGTCGGAAAACGACGGTGAGATCGAGACCTTCGGTGCCGCCGAGGTCGCGGATGTCGATCTGTCGGCCGGGGACACGACCGTTGCGTTCGAGACCACCCTGTCCATGGACAGCGCGCTCACCGAGGGGACCACCTACGAGATCGTCGCGTTCCTCAACGACAGCAGTTCCGGCTGCGGATCCGGCCCAGGAAGCGGTGACGTCGTCACGTTCGGCGAGGGTGTCTGCCCGACCTTCGAGTACTCCGAGGGCATGTCTGTCGAGGGGGTAGTCATCGACCTCAACTTCGCGATCCCATGACCGCCGCGCCGGGTGTGACCCTCGAACAACTCCGGCAGAGAGTGGACTCGGTGGACCACGGCCTCCTGGCGCTTCTCGCCGAGCGCAAGCGAGTGGTGTTGGAGATCGCGCGGTTCAAGCGTGATGCCAGGCTCGGCGCGCACCAGCCCGATCGTGGCGCGGCGGTGCTGGCGTCCAGGACCGCGTTGGCGGCTGAGAAGGGTCTGGACGTAGAGCTGGTCCGGTCTCTCTTCTCGGCCATCATGGAGGCCTCCGTCGAAGAGCAGGCCAGGGCCATGGCCGGTCTCGATCGATCCGGGTAGGGCGGTGCCGCGGCTGGGGGCTTGGATCAAGACGGAGCAACGCGGTACTCCTCTCGAACGACTCTCTCCGTGTTCCTCCGAGCAAGCAGAGGGCTCGGCAACCCAGGACCCGCAATGTCATTCGTGAACCTCGCACCGAACGCTGCCTCTCGTGGACCGGCGACCGCAATCCTGTTGCTCGTGGCGCTGGCGTCGATGTCGGGCTGTGAGCAGGAGCAACCGGTGCCCACCGAACCCGAGCCGCCGGCCAGTTCCCAAGAACCGGTGGATCCTCGCCTGGTCCTGGCCACGGGTGGGGACCCCCCCACTCCAGAGCCTGGCAACGAGGCGTTGCCAGGCAGCGAGGCGTTGCCAGGCAGCGATGTCCCCCCCAGCTCAACGGGCGCGGGCGCGCTCACCGAGGCCTTCGGCATCATGGACGGGGGGCGCACCGGGAGTGATCCCGCCGGTGCCTACCAGCAGGCCAGGGCTGTCCTCGACCGAGCCCTCGAGGACAGCCCGGACAGCGCGCGCCTGCACGCGGCCCTCGCACACGTCTGGGCTGACGAGATCGCGTTCCGGCGCCTCGAAGGCCAGCAACGCCTTGACAATCGCCTTCAGGCCGAGGCCTGCTACCAACGGGCGCTCGAGCTCGAGCCGGGGAACCTCCGCGCCACGGCGGGGTTGGCAGACCTCCACATGGAGCGGGAGACCAAGGAAGCCAACGCCGAGGCGCTCGAGATCCTCGAGAAGGCCGCCCTGATCGATCCGCAGGACTCCCACGTTCGCTTCCGGATGGCCGAGGTGCTCGCTCGACTCGAGCGCTACGACGAAGCCGAGGCGATGTTTCTCGAGATCGTCAAATACTACACCGAGGCCGAGCAGCCCCAGAACCTCGTGGGAGCCAAGGAGCAGCTGGGGAGGATCTACCTCGCACAGGGCCGGCTCGAGGAAGCCGAGGCCGTCCTGCTCGAGTCCACCAGCACCCTCGAGGGGCTCGGCGACGACAAGCCGGAGTACTACGGGTGTCCGTACCAGGCCCTCGGCAGCCTCTACCACCAGACCGGGGACCAGGCTTCGGAGATCGAGTCGTGGAAACGGATCGCACAGCTCGAGCCACACAACATCGACGCACAGGAGGCTGTGGCCAAGCTGTGTGAGGAAGTGGGCGACGAGGCTTGCGTGCAGCAGTACCAGCAGCGGGCCACCGAAGCGAAAAGCCACTGATGCGCGCCCTCGCGCCCTCGTGGTGTTGGGGTGGAGCGACCGCCGCTATCGCGCTGCTGGTCCTGTCTTGCTCCAGTGTTCCCCAAGCGGTGGTCGAAGAACTGGCACCCCTCGGGTCCGAGGTGGAGCACCAGAATCATGCCCTGCTCCACTTTCGTCGGGGTGACTACCTACAGGCTCACCTGTCCGTGGCCGAGGCCATCGCCTTGGCCCCCAGCGACGAGCTGCGCTCCTTGCGGGGGCTGGTGCTGCTCGCGCGTGAGCAGGTGGACCAGGCCGAGGTGTCCTTTTCGAGCGTCGAGGCCTCCACTCCAGGCGAGCCGGGCAGCCAGGTTGGGCTGGGACACGTGGCCATCAACCACCGCGACTACGCCAGCGCCGCAGGGCGCATCGAGCCGGTGGCGAAGGCCTGCCAGGACGAGCGGCCTGGGGGGATTGGCGGCTACCGGGCGCTGGTCTGCGAGATGGCCTGGATCGGGATGGCCTGGATCGAGTCGAACCAGGCCCGCTTCGAGCCCGCCGTGGCCTGGTACGAGCTGGCCCTCGCGGGCTCGCCCGACCACGTCCTCGCCCTGCTCGGTATGGGCAACGCCCTCGCGGGACTCGAGCGGCTGGACGAAGCGCGGGCCTCCTTCGAGCGCGTGCTCGCGTTGGACCCGAACAACCCCTATGCCCGTGCCGAGTTGGGCCTGGTGCTCTACGAGCTGGGAGACAACGAGGGCGCCGAGCGGTCGTTCGAGGCCGCGCTGGCCCAGGATCCCTCTCGCTACACCTGCCCCCACGAGGGCCTGGGGCTGGTCTGGCTCCGGCAGGGCAGGACCGAAGAGGCCCGCGCCGCGTTCGAGAAGGCCATCGAGATCAACCCCGACATCGAGTACCAGAAGTACAACGGCCTGGCCCGCATCCTCATCCAGGAGGGGCGGCTGGACGAAGCCCGCGAGCTCTTGCGCAAGTCCATCGACAACTACCCCTACGATCCCGAAGCGAGCGAGCTGCTCGAGGGGCTGGGGCCGTGAGCGCGCGGCAACGCCGCCCTCCACGGTTGAATCCGGTGTCCGTCCTGCGGGTCCTCCTGGGCTTGTTGGCGGGGCCGCTCCTGGTGGGTTCCAGGGTGGCGAAGCGCGTGCCCAGTGTTCTCGAAGATCCCTTGCCCCTGCTCGCCCTGTTGGCCGGGGTGCTCGCCCTGGGGCTCGCCGTGGTGCCCAGAATCCGCCCCGTGCACCGTGCGCTGGGCGCTCTGCTCGTCGCCACCCCCGGCTACTGGCTGCTGTTTCGGCTGCACGCCTACGTCACCTTTCCCCAGGTGGACTGGCTCCGCACCCACGGGATCGACCGCGGCGCCTGGCTGCCCATGGCTGCCATGTTGGTGGCCGTCGTCGTGGCCCGTCTCGTGCGGGGACGCCGCGCTCGAGGCCGCCTGGGGGGGGCTGGGGCGTTGCTGCTGGCGCTCTGTATGGCTGGTGCCTACTGGTTCGTCCCTCAGCACTTCAACATGGAGCGGGTGGAGCCCCAGGGGGGACTGCTCTACCTCTCTCCCGTTGTTCGGGACGGTGAGCTCGAGCACGCCTTCTGGACTCGCAGGGTCATCAGGGGACGCCCCCTGTCTCTGCTGGGTACCCTGGTCGAGAGCGAGCGCACTGTCGCCGACCTTGCCCACGGCATGCACCTCGAGCGCTCCGAGCAGCTGCGGGCCCTCGCTGGTGATCCCTCCGACGCCCAGCTTCGAGACAGGGTGCGTGCTGCGCTCTGGGCGGTGCAGAAACCCGCGACGGCGCTCATGTTGATCGTGCAGCTGGGCGCCATGCCGCTCTTCCTGTTGGTCGCCCTCGGGCTGCTGTTCGGCTGGAGACCGGGGCGGTGGGCAGGGCGCATCCTGCTCAGCTGTTGGCTGCTGCCCACGCTGGGAGTCGCCCTCATCAACCTGGTCTTTCACCTGGTAATGGCGCTCTGTCTGCTCCCCGACCCGGTGGGGGAACGGAGCGCTTCCCTGGCGCTCTCGGTCAGCCTGTTGCTGCTCGTCCTCGCCCTCGAGCGAGCGGGCGCCGTGCTCGCGCGTCCTGTCGAGGTCACGAAACCATGAGCTTCCTTCGCGAGATCCCCTGCAGTTGGCTCGCCTGCGCTCTGGCGGTCGGCATCGCCTGTTCCAGCGCTCCGCCGCCCACCGACGTGGTCCCCGCCGAGGACCCGACCCGATCCGCCAGCGTCGCGGAACAGCCGGATCTCGTGCTGTTCCTGGTCACCGGGTTGAGGGCCGACGTGCCCGGCCAGCCTGGGGCGGAGTCCGCGTTCACCCAGGCCTTGGGTCTCGGTCCCTCGGTTCGATTTACGGCCGCGTATGCCCAGTCTTCCTCGCCCTTCATGAGCATGGGCTCCCTGCTCACCGGGCTCTACCCCGCCGCCATTCCCATGTGTGGCATCGACTACAGCAGCATCGCCGCCGACGGGGGCGGCTCCGGCGCTTGGTGCTCGAAGCTGCCTCCCGAGCGCTACACGCTGGCCGAGGTCCTGGGGCTGTACGGCTACCAGACCGCCCTGGTCACCAAGAACCTGGCCAGCGCCACCCGCTTCGAGGGTGAGTTTCACCATGCCGCGATCCTCGACCGTTGGACCGAGGACCCGGGTGAGGGTTGGCGAGCCCTTCGAGACGCGGTCTCCGGCTGGTGGGTTGCCCACGCCGACTCGCCCCGACTGCTCGTGGTCGTGCGGAGCGAGAAGGACTGGATGGGCGCCCTGGCTCCGCCCCCGGGTATGGGTCCCGAGAAACGCACCGAGGTCTCCCCCGAGCAGCAGCACGCCGCCGAGCTGCGCTACGAGCAGGTCGCGGCCGAGCTGGGTAGTGGGGTCAAGGGAGTGCTGGACGTCCTCGGAGACTCGGGCGCCCGCCCTCGTTGGACCGCTCTGACCTCACTGCACGGGCTCAGCCTGCTCGAGCCCCAAGGCTTCAACGACGAGCCCGTCGAGACCTGGGATCACAACGTGCTGTTGGACCGCACCTTGCGGGTGCCGCTGCTCCTGGCCGGGCCTGCCACCCCGTCGGGGGGGCGGGAGGTCACCCAGGTGGTAGAGCTGGCGGACCTCTTCCCGACCTTTGCCGGGCTGGCCGGTGCCCTGCCCCCCTCGGACCTGCACGGCGAGGATCTCTTGGCCGTCGATGGTGCAGGGGACGACAAGGCCTGGGCCTACGCGGAGCTGGGGGACATGCTCGCGGTCCGTCGCGGTGACCACGTGCTGCTCTTCCGCACCTTCCTTCACGACCGGCCGTCCCTGGATCCGGAGCTGGACAAGATGTTGATGGAGGCCATCCCCGGCAAGGTGCCCTACTTCACCATGCACGACGTGCTTCGAGACCCTGGCCAGCATCAGGATCTCTGCCGGACTCAGCACGACGAGCTGGACCGGCTCAGAATTCTCATGGGCGCCATTCGCAGGGGACCAGGGGCCGTACCTCCCGGCGTGCTCGACGCCGAGAAGGTCTGGGACCTGCGCATGTCCCGCACACAGAGCTATTGGTAGGGTGTAGCCCCCTGTCGCGAGCGTCTTGGAGCCCACCATGCGCACCCCAGCCCCCTTCCTGGTACTTGCGCTCTGCTGCGCCTGCTCCACCCAACCCGTTGAACAGGCGCCGACACCGCCCAGGCCACCCGCGCAACCCACGCAGCAGCTGGGGGGGGACCTTCGCCCGCAGCCCCCCCAGGGGGGGCACCTGCCCTCCTCCTTCACCGAGCCCTCGGACCGCATGCGCGTGGAGCAGACCAGGGCCGCCGTCACCAAGGCGGTCCAACCCGTTGAACAGGCGCCGACACCGCCCAGGCCACCCGCGCAACCCACGCAGCAGCTGGGGGGGGACCTTCGCCCGCAGCCCCCCCAGGGGGGGCACCTGCCCTCCTCCTTCACCGAGCCCTCGGACCGCATGCGCGTGGAGCAGACCAGGGCCGCCGTCACCAAGGCGGTAGAAAAGGGCACGCCCTTGCACAGCCTGTTCGGCTACCGATCCAGGTCCCCCGTGGTGGCCGATGCGATGGAGCTCGAGGCTGCGGACGTCGTGGCGGACATCGGCGCTGGCACCGGGGCCTTCGAGCTGTTCCTGCTCGAGGGTGAGTACGCCTTCGAGAAAGTCTGGGCCGTGGACATCGACGCACCAGCCCTCGAGCTCATGGACTGGATCCTGGAAGCCTCCGGGATGGAAGGCGTCGACCGCGTCCAGGCCCTTCACTCCCGCGACGACGACGTGATGCTCCCCCCGGCCAGCGTCACCAAGGTGTTGCTGCTGAACACCCCCTTCTACCTCTCGCGCACGGGCGAACTGCGGGACGAGTACGCCCCCAGGCGCTGTCAGCACAGCCTGGTGGACGCCCTGCAGCCAGGGGGCCTGCTGGTCGTCGCCGAGCGGCACGTCACCTCGGACGAAGACTCGGTGAGCCTCGAGGACGACCCCGCGGTTCGCTGCGCACCCATCACGACGCCCTGGACCGAGCTCGGGCTCGAGCTGCGGGATCAACGCATGGTCAAGCTGGACGAGCCCGACCGTGGTGCTCACTGCCTCGTGCGGCTGGTCAAGCCGCCAGGTCTCGAGCTCATCCTGGGCGAGCGCGACCTGAGCGCTGCCCCCGACCCGCCGCCCCCACCCGACGAGGGCGCACCCAGGCCAGAGCCCAGCGACGAGCCTCCCGGGCCGCCGCTGAAGTCCCGCTAGGGGATCAGCCGGAACCGGTCGTGTGTCGGGTGCAGTCGGATGCGCTGCGGGTGGAAGCCGAACCAGCCGACGGCCGCCAGGATGGCCGCCGTGCAGGCCAACGCCAGCAGCCATACCCGGACGCGGCGGCTGCGCTTCACGCGGCGTGAGCCCCGAGTGGTCAGCGCCGCTCCCGCGGCCAGGGTCACCGCGTAGACCGCCATGGCGACGCTTCCCCACAGGGCTTGCTCCACGGCCACCAATTCGGGCTTCAGGCCCAGCTGCACCAGCCGCAGCTCTCCCAGGCCCCCGGCCAGGATCTCGAACAGAAAGATGGCACCCACCGAGGGGACGAGGGCGAAGAAGCTCACCTCGAACAAGGCTCGGTTCAGGTTGTCCGACCAACAGGTCAGGGAGAGGGGATCGGTGCTGGTGGCCTGCATCGTGCACAAGGCGAGCACCGTGAGCGGCACGGCTCCCAGTGAACCCAGGCTGCGCACGGCCCGTGGGTGGAAGAAGACGAAGAAGAACAGCACCTCCGCCAGCTGTACCGTGAGCTGGAAGTACAGGTAGCCCAGCCCTCCCAGCCAGTGGGTCGTGTCGAAGGCGATGGCCGACTCGCCCCCGAAGGGGATCTGGGCGAGCACCACGGCTCCCGCCAGCAGACGCCAGGGTCCGGGCTTCGCGCCAACGAGGACCTCGTCCCGCCGCCAGGCGATCCACAGCAGGGGTACCAGCCAGAAGACGCCGCAGTTGAGGAGCAGCCAGTCCACCTGATCCCGCCACGCTGGGACGGCGAGCTTGAGCGCGTTCACCAGCACGATGAACAGGACCGCCAGCAACGCCAGGCCCAGATCGCGCTCGGGCTTCCAGCGCAGCGGCGGATCGGCCCACCCCCCCAGCAGGATCTTCGCCAGGGCGTCAGCCAGCGTCCGCATCGGACCTCCGCCGGGCCA
>CAZVHW010000088.1:0-17424 GCA_964626835.1 uncultured Enterobacterales bacterium | reverse complement strand
GACTGCGACGAGGACGTGGACGAGGACGCCACCGATGCCCCAATCTGGTACGCCGACAACGACGAGGACAACTTCGGCGACCCCGACTCCAGCATGGCCGCCTGCGACCAACCCTCCGGCTACGTCACGGACACCACCGACTGCGACGACGGCGACAGCGACATCAACCCCCTGGCCACCGAGATCTGCGACGGCATCGACAACGACTGCGATGGCACTGCGGACGACGACAACCTGGTCACCCTGGACGACACCACCAACTACACCAGCCTCGTCCAGGCCGTTCGCAACGCCAGCAGCGGCTCCACCGTGGTCGCCTGCGACGGCACCTACGTCGAGAACGTCGAGGTAACCGTAGACCTCACCCTCGAGTCCATGAACGGCTCGGGCAGCACCACCATCGACGGCGACGGCAGCGGGCCCTGCATCGACATCGAGAGCGGATCCGCCGAGATCACCGGCTTCACCCTCACCGACGGCTCGGGCGATCTACACCCCGAAGTTCCTTCGGTCTACGTGGGCGGCGGCCTGTTCGTCCTCAGCGAGGACACCGTCACCCTCACCGATCTGGATATCATCGACAACGAGGCCGACTTCGGCGCAGGCCTCTTCGCCAACGAGGGCTCCGTGCTGGTCGTCAGCGACACCACCTTCCAGCTCAACGACGCCGAGGAATCGGGCGGTGCGATGTACCTGTACGAAGCCATCGTGAGCTTGTCCGGCGTCACCATCGAGGACAACTACGCGTCGGCTGCAGCGGGTGCCTTCGTCGACGGCGCCACCCTCGACCTCGACCTCTGCACCTTCGAGGACAACTACGCGGCAGACTATGGCGGCGGCCTCTACGCCTACGCCAGCGCGGTCACCGCCTCGGACGACACCTTCATCACGGGGAACACCGCCGGAGACTGGGGCGGTGGGATCTACCTCTACGACGGCAGCACCTGGTCCGGTGGCGAGGTCAGCGACAACGAAGCCGACTTCGGCGGCGGCTTCTACGCCGACTCGGACACCGGCGGCACCAACGAGATCGAGGACCTGTACTGCGCCGAGAACTGGGCCGACACCTCCGGTGGCTGCGGCTACGCCGCCAACGACCTGAACCTGACGAGCGTGGACCTCTTCGACAACGGCGCCCTCTGGGGAGCGGGCATGATGGTGGACGACGCCACCGTCTACCTGATGAGCAGCACGGTCGAAGAGAACGTGGCCGACTACAACGGAGGCGGGGTCTACGTCATCAACGACGCCGTGCTCATGTCGGTCAACAGCGACTGGGGCACGAGCACCACCGACAACGATCCCGATGACATCTACATCGACAGCTCCAGCACCGCCTACACCTCGTACGCGACGGGCGAGACCTTCACCTGCTCCGACGTGGTGGGGTCCTGCTACTAGCGTACTAGCCGTTCGGACCCGAGCCCCAGCGCGCCTCGACCTCGGTCTTGGCGCTGCGGTGGCCGTCCGCATCTTCCAGCCAGAAGGCGACGGTGTACGACGACGGGCTGCTGCACTGGATGTCGATGTGATCGGCCTGGGCGGAGCCCCAGCATTCCCCGCTGTCCTCGCAGACCAAGGCCAGAGCGGCCACCTCTGCACCGCCGCCGTCGAACATCTTGCAGCCGTCCTCGATGAAGGCGAGCAGCGTGGCCGTACCCTGCGGGTCGTCCCCGCCGACCTTCATCCCCCACCAATCCCCGGAGTCCGACGTGGTGTAGCACCACGCATCGGCGGAGTCGATGAACGGGTGGCTGCGGTTGTCGCTGGTGTCGGACCCGGTGTCCTCGGGGCCCGTGTCCGTGTTTGGCTGCCAGGTCTCGTTGTCCTCCTCGACCTCGTAGGTGTGGCTGAGGTTACCCGCGGGCCCCCAGCAGGCGGTAAGGGCGAGTGCGAAGGCGATGTGAGGGCGACGAAGCATGAGGACTCCTCGAAGCCCAAGGTAGCGGATGCGGGCTCTCATGGTCGCATGGCGCGCAGGATCCGATCCCCCGATGCGCAGGGGGAGGACCGACCAAGCCCGAATACGGCCGGAGTACGGGTGCGGGGCTGACCAAGTTTTTACGGGGCGAGCCGGCGACGCGAGCCAAGCCGTGTATCCTTTCCGTGCGTCACCCAGGAGGCCACATGCGCGCAACCATAGCTTCGGTGGTCCTCACCTTCCTGGCCGCGGCCTGCACTCCGCCATCCATCGACAGCCCCCCTACGCCCCCCGACACCGACACCACCGACACCGACGCCGACTCGGACACCGACTCGGACACCGACACGGACACCGACGCCGACACCGACGTCACGGAGTTCGACTGCGATCAGCAGCCCGAGGGGCCGTACGAGGTGACCGAGTTGGTGGCCTACGCCTCGGAAGACCTCTGCTTCGACGACGAAGGCAACCTCCTCGGCTCGGACATGCAGCACATCTACAAGTCCACCTACGGGGGCGACCGGGAGATCTGGGTGCCCAACCTGCCGTTCCGCGCGGGCATGCGCCGCCTGCCAACGGGCGAGGTGGTCATCGCCAACGAGGCCCGGGGCGCCCTGCAGAAGATCTACGAAGACGGCAGCTACGAGACCCTGCTACAAGGCCTGCGCTACCCCAACGGCATCGAGATCGGCCGGGACGGCTTCATCTACCTCACCGAGCACGATGGCCAGCGCGTCCTGCGCGTGGACCCCGACAGCGGCGACTTCACCGTGCTGTCCGACGGCGACCTCATGGCCCCCAACGGCATCAGCTTCAACGAGGACTTCACGGCCCTGTACATCGCCGGCTTCGACGGGCAGCAGGTCATCTGGCGGCTGCCCATCGACGACCAGGGCAACCCGGGCGAGATGGAGATCTGGGCTCAGGACGTGGGTACGGGCTGGCTGGACGGCATCGGGGTAGACATCTGCGGCAACGTGTACATCGCCGACTACGGCAACTCGAAGATCCTGCGTTTCAACCCCGACGGCGAGTTCGACACCATCGCTGTCAACGGCCGGGAGCTGTCCGGTCACGTCTACATGCCCAACATGGACTGGGGATCAGGTGTGGGCGGCTGGGACACCATGAAGCTGTACGTGCCCGAGGGCTGGCAAGCCTCCCGAGCCTTCGAGGTCGACCTGGGCATCCCCGGAAAGGTGCGCTGACATGAAGATTCTCCCCCTGCTCGTCACCTCGGCCCTGCTCGCCGCCTGCCAACCGTCGGGAGATCCCGCCGGCTGGGAGTGCACCATCCCTTCGGGCGAAGTGCCGGACTACAGCAGCCAGATCGGCTGCTGGGACGACTTCTCCACGCTCGCCTCGGACCCCCTGGATGCCTCCATCCCCGGCGCGTCCTCGGTCAAGACGGTCATCGATCGCTCCGACGACTACGCCATGTACTTCCAGAACAGCGAAAAATACGCCATCCACTGGGAGTTTGCCTGGGAGAACCTGAGCGGCGATGGCCTGCCCCTCGTGCCGGACCTGGGCCTGTTCAACACCACCGAGTACTACAGCCCGTCGCGCCGGTTCCTGCTGGGAGCGATCACCTACTACGAAGAGCCCGACATCTGGGCCTACGAAATAGCCCCCTACGACACCGCGGCAGCCGAGCTCATCAACAAGGCCTACCGCCTGATCTCCGACGCCGCCTACTTCGAACCCGTCCTGTACTTCCACCCCGGTTCGGAATCCGTACAGGAGCGGGTCCCCGACCTGGGAGCGGACGTCCGCGTCATCACCACCGACGAGCTGTTCGCCGGCATCACCTACCAGCCGCTGAACCTGGGCAGCTCCATGGGCTCCCTCGGCTTCTACGAGGCAGCCGAGGTCGAGACCGTCAGCTCCAGAGAAATCGTCGTGCTCGAGGCGGTGCCCAACGACATCTCCGTGGTCTCCGGCATCGTCACCGCCACCTGGCAGACCCCCCTGTCCCACATCAACGTGCTGTCCCAGAACCGCGGCACCCCCAACATGGCGCTGCGGGACGCATGGGAGCATGAAGATCTACGGGCCCTCGAGGGCGAGTGGGTGGAGCTCTGTGTCGAGAGCATGGACTGGAGCATCCGCCAGGTCACCCAGGAAGAAGCCGACGAGTGGTGGGAGGAATTCCGACCGGACCCCCTCGAGGTCACGCCCATGGACCTGACCGTCACCGACCTGCGCGACGACGTCGAGATCCTGGACCTCGAGACCTACGACCTCGGCGACGCCATCACGGCAGCGGTGCCCACCTTTGGCGGCAAGGCCACCCACTACGGCGGCTTGGCCCTGATCGGCGAAGACGTGCCCCACCCCGACGCCTTCGTCATCCCCATGTACTACTACCACCAGCACATGGAGCAGGCCGGGCTGTTGGAGCAGGCCGAGGCCATGCTCCAGGACGACAACTTCCTGGGCGACGCCACCGTCCGGCGCGAGCGCCTCGAGGAGCTACAGGCGGCCATCATCAACGCCGAGATCGACGCGGACTTCCTGGCTCTGGTCAGCGACAAGCTCGAGACCGACTACCCCGACACCCGCATGCGCTTCCGTTCCTCGACCAACGCCGAGGACCTGAACGGCTTCAACGGCGCCGGACTGTACGACTCCGAGAGTGCCGAGCTGGGATCGGCGAGCGATCCCGTGGACGTGGCCATCAAGACCGTCTGGGCCAGCCTGTGGAGCTACCGCGCCTACGAGGAGCGCGAGTACTACAGCATCGCCCACATCGACATCGGCATGGCGGTGCTGTCCCACCACAGCTTCCCCGACGAGGAAGCCAACGGCGTGGCGATCACGGCCAACATCTACGACACCACGGGCATGGAGCCGGCCTTCTACGTAAACGTGCAGCTAGGCGAAGAGTCCGTGGTGCAGCCCGAGGCCGGCGTCACCTCCGACATCTTCATGTACTACTACGACATGCCGGGCCAACCCATCGTCTTCCTGGACCACTCCAGCCTGGTGGAAGAAGACGAGACGGTGCTGTCGAACGCCCAGACCTACGAGCTGGGGACCGCCCTGTCGGCCATCCACTCCTACTTCTACGAGGTCTACGGCAGCTCCAGCGACTTCTACGGAATGGACGTGGAGTTCAAGTTCGACGACTCCTGGGACGACGACGACAGCGACGAACCCAGCCTGTACGTCAAGCAGGCGCGCCCCTATCCGGGATGGGGGGGATGACGCTCCTCCTCTTGGCCCTGCTGGCATGCGGGGACAAGGACGACACCCAGCGACCGGAAGACACCGAAACCGACCCCATGGACTGGTCCCTGTCGGATCTGGGCGGAACCTGCGCCAGCGCTGACCACGTCGGCTGGTTCGAGATGGCACAGTGGGAGGACGAACCCGAGCTGCCGTTCTCCACGGCCACGGGGGTCGTTCAAGACTCCGTCATCCCCACGACCATCCTCTTCGAGGAACGAGTAGAGGGTGAATGCACCCTCTGGCGAAGGGTCAACCCCTACTGCGAGGAGGGCTGCGACAGCGACGAGGTCTGCACCCACGACGGGGAGTGCGTGCCCTGGCCGATCCAACTCGACGTGGGAGCGGTGCAAGTGGAGGGCATGCTCTCCGATCTCACCATGGAGCCAGACAGCTTCAACAACTACTGGGACACCAGCGTCGGCTACCCACTGTTCGAGCCCGGCGCGCCGATCCTCCTCGAGGCCGACAGCGGCATCTCCCTGCGCGGGCTGGGGGTCGATCCCCTGGAGGTGGCGGACACCGCCTGGAACGTCGTCAACGGCGAAGACCTCGTCGTCGCCTGGACCGCGGGGTCGGCCGACGCCACGCTGCTTCTCTCCTTCAACGTGGACCAGCACGGCAACTCCCCCATCACCATGCGCTGCGAGGTCCCCGACACGGGCAGCTACGGCGTTCCGGCCGCGATCCTCGAGGCCCTGCTGGAATACGGCGTGTCCGGCTACGCCTCCGGATGGATGCGCCGCCAGACCGCAGACCAGACCAGCACCGAGCACGGCTGTGTCGACCTGCAGGTCTACAGCCACGTCAGCACCGACCTGACCGTCGAGGGACACGTCGCCTGCAGCTGGGACGGCGACTGCCCCGACGACCAACACTGCGACCTGGACACCAACACCTGCGTGGACGACTAGCGCCCCTTGAACAGGTTCGCCGCGGCGACGTCCACGAGGGATCTCGGCAGGGGGATGATCATCCGGTTCTCGTCACGGAACTCCACCAGGGTGACGAAGTCCGCCACGACCGCCTCGGTGTCCTGCAGCACGATGCGCTGGGCGAAGGCCATCTCCTGCTCGTCCAGCGACAGGACCGCCGTCCAGACCTCGAGGCGGTCGCCCAAGCGGCTGGGACGCAGGTAGCGCATGTCTCCGCCGCAGACCCCCACGCGGTAGCGCGACAACCAGGAGCGGGTGCCCAGGCCCGGCCAGACCGTGCGTACCATGTCGAACAGAGCACGCTCGGCGAAGCGCAGGTAGGCCACGTGAAACGTGACGCCCTGGGTATCGGTGTCCTCGAAGTAGGCCCGGCAGCGGGTGCGGAAGGGGAACTGCTCGCGCTCGGTGAACGGGATGGTGCGTAGCTGACCCGCCGAGAACACCGGCCTGAAGCCTCCGGTATCCGGAAACTCCGGCGGCAGGGGCAGCATGTTGCGCTCGAAGTCCAGGAAGGTCACCTCGACGCTGCCATCCGCCAGCAGACGACCCGTGGGCGTGTCCACGATGCGTTGGTGGAAAGCTCCCCGGCGGGACGAAACCCGGCTCAACCCCGTGTGCACCTCGAGATCGCGGCTCAATCCCACCACCGTCGCGCAGCGGGCCTGGATCCGGTAGACGTTCACGACGTGGCTGTCGTGCCAGGACTGGACCCCGTGCTCCTCGCAGATGGTCTCGATGGCTTCCTGCCGCGCCCGGTCCAGGTAGCGCATGAAGGCCTCGACATCGGCGTTCCCCTGGGAGTTCAGATCGCCACCGTAGACGCGCACGGGGAGGCGGTGCCGGTACAACACCGAGGTGAAGGGCTGCTCGTCCGGCCAGGGCAGCGCCATCGGACCTGGTGGTGGCGCAGGCTTGGGGGGCTCGGAAGCAGCCTCGAAGACGGGCCGGGCGGCATCTCGAGGTCGCTCCGCATAGGCCAGCACCGCCGACGCGGTCTGCACTCCCCCCACGATGACCGCCTCGCAGCCCCCGCCCGCTCCCGTCCAGGCACCGGTGAGGAACAGCCCCGCCACCGGTGCGCGCGCGCTCAGCCGCCTGCTACCGGACTGGCCAACGGTAGGGGCGAAGCCGAAAGCTGCGCCTCGATGGTTTCCGAACAGGCGGGTCAGGGAACGGGGCGTCGAGAGATCCTGGCGAACCACGTGGTCCATCAGGCCCTCGAAGCGCTCGTCAGCCTTGCTCAACAGCACCTCGTAGACCATGGACTTGCGATGCAGATAGGCATCGTCGTCCAGGTCGAGCCAGTGGCCGGTGGCGGTCACTTCGGTCAGGGCAACGATGCCGCCGCTGCGGGGGTAGCACTCGTCGTGGCAGCCTTCGTAGCTGCTCAACCGCCACGAGCTGTGGTGAAGCTCGCCCTCCACGGCCCGCCGGTAGGCTTCCTCGTGATCGGCCTGCGTGTTGATGAAGCTGGTGCATGCGGGAATTCCCAGCTCGCTCGGCTTGCAATCCAGGCCCAGGTGCAAGGCGTACATGGACACCGATGGCTCCATGCGCTCGAGGCGGAAGCGGAACAGCCGCGAGACCTCGTCGCCGGGGATCATCCTGAAGAACACCTGATACGGATCCACCGCCGCCACCACCAGCGAACACTCCACCTCGTCCCCGTTGGAGAGCCGCAGTCCGCGCACTCGCCCGTTGTGAATGAGGATGCGGTCCACCGGCGTGTTCACCAGGCAGTCACCCCCCAGCTCCCGCAGCCGGTCTACCAGGCCGCGCACCAAGGCCGCGCCGCCTCCAGCCACGGTGTGGATTCCATCGAGCCAACCGCTGGAGAACACCGCTGCGTTGTAGGGCGCGGCCGCCAGGCTGGGGGGCAGCCCCAGGTTCATCCAGGTCTGACCCAGGAGCGCCCGTAGGCGAGGGTCCACCACGTGATCCGCCAACAGGTCGCCGAAGCTGCGATCGCGCCACGGCGCCAGCACCTGCCGCCAGGCCTGGTCGTCCGGCCGTGTACGCAGGAAGCTCTCGACCACCGCCCGGCTCATGCGCCGCAGCAACGCAAACAGTCTCTCGAGCCCGTCGCGATCGCGGGGAAAGCGCCCGCTGAGCACCTCGAGCATGCCCTGCCTGTCGTTGGGCAGCTGCAGGGAAAAGTCGGGATACTCCGCAGACATGAACAGGTCCGGACGCTGGGGCCGCAGCTTTCCGAGAACCCCCATGCTGTGCAGGATTCCCCGCGTAGCCCCACCCGGTTGCAGCGCTCCCAGGTACTGCGGCGAGACGTGGAAGTGGTACCCCTGCTTCCGGAACGTACGCAGACACCCCCCGGGCAAGGACGCCGCCTCGAGCACGTGGACCTTCATGCCCTGGCGAGCGAGCTCCACCCCACAGGACAGCCCGCCGAGGCCGGCCCCGATGACTACCGCTTCGGGGGTGTCGAGGACGCCCTTGGCGTCGAGTGGCTCGCCGGGTTCCTCGGAGTGAGGCATGATGAACGCTCCCTGACCTTGGCGAAGTATATCTCGAGTTGCCCAACTGGCTAGCCAGTCAACATGCCCCTCCCAACCAAACTCTCGATGCACCCCGCCGACGTGTTCTACGGCGCGTGCGTGCCCCAGGTGCAGAGCTATCTGGTAGCGGCACCCCGGATCGATGTGGACGTCGATCAGGCCAAGGCGACGATCGAGGCCCTTCTAAGGGGACGATTCCACCGCTTCTGCTACCGCATGCCCCGCAACCTGGGGGTCATCACCACCCTGAAGCTCGCCCGAGACCTGGCCGCTCCGGTCACCGTGCTGCCCCTCGAAGAGCTCGAGGCCATGAGCGCGCAGCAACTCGCAGACGCGCCCGGGGAGCGTCACTGGCACCTCTACGTCGCACAAAGCGACGAGCTCACGATGCTGGTGCAGGTCTACGACCACCTTCTGTGCCACGGCTACTCCGGACGCAGCTTCCTGTACGCCGCGCTCGATGCCCTGCGCGGCGACCAGGTCGCCAGCGGCCCGCCGGTGCTCAACGAGCCACAACGGGAGCGCTACCGCGCCTTCCAGCGGCACCTCACGGCCACCTTCCTCGAGCGCGCTCCGTGGGCCACCCACCGCACCCTGTCCTTCCCATCGTCGGACCTACGGAGCCTGGCACGGGTCCTGGGGCAGCCCTTCACCGAAACGGCCACGCTGTGGCTGGCCCGCAGCATCCTGGACGTCAGCGCGCGAGGCTGGCCGGTGGACGCGAGCATCTTCCGCATGGATCGCGACAGCGATCCCGCAACCTGGATCGACCTCGAGGTCGGCAACCGCGGCCTGCAGATGGACAACTGGGAAGTCCTGTACGGCGGCGACTACACCCGGGGGCAGGCCCCCGTAGGCGACGATCCCGAGAGCCTGGAGAGCTTCGTGCGCTTCTACGAACGTTTCCCCTTGAAGGTCCCCATCGCCTGGGCCATGCAGGCCCTGATCTCTCGCGCCCGCCGCGCTGGCCTCGACCAAGACCGGGAGCGCCTGGTGGTCAACAACCTGGGCACCACCCCCTACCCGTTCTTCCGCACCATGTTCTTCGATCCGGCCAACGACGTGGACCGCTTCGGGCTGGTGTTCGTCGACGGCATCCAGGACCGCCTCGAGCTGCAGCTGTCCCCCCCCAAGCGCTTCCTGGAGCACTTCGACTGGGACGAGTTCGAAGAGCGGCTGCGGGAGAACCTGGCGGAAATGGTGGACGATCCGCGGCTGAGGAAGATGGACCAAGGGTATCGTCTTCGTAGGTGACGGAGGCGACGCCTGCGTGGACGAGCAGGGGATTACCAACAGGAATATTGCCAACATTTTTGATGGCTATCACTTGACGTGTCGTTGAGCGAGGTGTAGATTACCAACATATTTGTTGGCAACATCGTTGTTGCCGAAAAGGAGCCGCCATGAGGAAACTCGTAAAGGAGGTCGGTAACTGGGTCTCTGGCGACAGATTCTGGAATCGTGATGTGGAACTCCAGCTCTTGCGGGAGCTGTTGGATGAAGGAGCACACGTACTGCTGGCGGCGCCGCGTCGGGTCGGAAAGACCAGCCTCATGAGGGAATGCGCACGCCGCCTGGGGGATGGCTACCACTGCATCTTCCTCGACGTACAGCACTGCCGAGGGCCGGCGGATGCACTGGTGCAGCTCTCCTTGGAGACCCGCAACCTGGTGGGGCCGTGGGAGCGAACGCGGGCGGTGTTCAAGAACGCTCTCGGCACCGTGGAAGAGCTGGGGGTCACCGAGATTTCCGTGAAGCTGCGTGCTAGCCTGGTGGGAGACTGGAGCGACAAGGGCTCGCGCCTGATGGGCGCCCTCGCGAGTGGTGACAAGCCGGTGGTCCTGTTCATCGATGAGCTGCCCATCATGCTGGTGCGGATGATGAAGGGCGACAGTGCGACGATCAGCGTCGAAGGCGTCCGGGAGGTGGACGTGTTCATGTCCTGGTTGAGGTGCATGACCATCGAGCACCCTGGGCAGCTACGTGTGGTGGTCGCTGGCTCCATCGGGATCGAGCCCGTGCTGCGTCGTGTGGGGCTCTCTGCCACCCTCAACACCTTCACGCCCTTCACCCTCGAGCCCTGGTCGGACGCCACCGGCGAGGCATGCATGCATGCAAGCCCTGGCGGCGAACTACGGCATCCAGTTCGAAGACGGCGTCCTGCGTTCCATGCTCGAAAGGCTGGGCGTCTGCGTGCCCCACCACGTGCAGATGTACTTCGGGCATGTCTATTCCACCTGTCGGCGCCGGGGGCTCGACACCTGCAGCGCAGAGCTGGCCAAGGAAGTCTATGATCACAGCATGCTGGCCAGCCGTGGCCACGCCGAGCTCTCTCATCTGGAGGAACGCCTCAAGCTGGTGCTCGGTCTCGATCTCCTGCCACTGGCCCTGGACCTGCTCACGGAAGCTGCCGTGGTGGGACGGTTGACCGTGGACGCAACGGCGTTCATCTCCCGTGCTTTCTTCCAGGAACCCGCCGATGTGCGCACGAACTTGCGCCACGTGATGGATATTCTCGTCCACGATGGCTACCTGCAGCAAGAAGAAGGGGGTTGGGTCTTCGTCTCGAAGCTGGTGCGAGACTGGTGGAAGGGCCGCTTCGAGATGGGCTACCTGCCCGCAGCCAGGAGGCCGTAGGCCATGGTCGCGACCCTGAAGTACAATCCCGGTTTTTTGGACGATGACGCGCTCGTCCGGCTCTTCGTGGTGCGCCAGCAGGAGCTGGCCCTGCTCCTCGAGCCCTTCGCCGAATCCCCCGCTCCCGCCAACCCCCACCGCCTGGTGCTTGGCCTGCGTGGCATGGGCAAGACCGCCATCGTGCGCCGTGTAGCCGCCGCTTTGCGGCGAGATCCCGAACTCGCGGCTCGCTGGCACCCCGTGGTCTTCCCGGAAGAGGGCTACTTGGTTGGGACGGCGGGAGAGCTTTGGCTGGAGGCCCTGCTCCATCTCGATGATCCCACCGGCCGCGACTGGCGAACCATCTACGAAGCCTTGCGCAGAGAGCGCGACGATCAGCGGCTCCACGACGCCGCCCTGGCCCATCTGCTGGACTTTTCGGACGAACAGGGCAAGCGCCTGGTCCTGGTGGTGGAGAACCTCCAGATGCTCGCGGACGAGCAGATCGAGGAGAACGAGGGCTGGGTCCTGCGACACACCCTGCTCAACGAGCCTCGCATCTTCCTGCTGGCCACGGCAACTCAACCCTTCGCCGACATGGAGCGGGAGAAGAGCCCCTACCACGAGATCTTCGAGGCACTGGAGCTTCATCCCCTCTCAACCGAGGAATGCGACGACCTATGGCAAGCCGCCAATGGGCAACATCTCGGGTCCAGCCGGGCGCGGGCCATGGAGATCCTCACCGGTGGCAACCCGCGCCTGCTGATGATCCTGGCGGAGTTCGCGCAGGGGCTCTCCTTCAGCCACCTCATGACCGAGCTCACCGCCCTGGTTGACGAACACACCGACTACTTCAAGGGGCACATCGAGACCTTCCGCGGCCAGGAACGGCGCGTCTTCGCCGCCTTGGCGGAGCATTGGGAGCCGGTGACCGCATCCCAGGTGGCCGAGGCCGCGCGGCTGAACGTGAACAAGACCAGCGCCATGCTGGGCCGCATGGTCAAGAAGGGACGGGTACGCGTGGTGGGGAAGCGGGGCAAAGCCCAGCTCTACCAGCTGTCACAGCGGCTCTACAACCTCTACTACCTCATGCGCTGCCGGGGCGGCCCGCGGGACCGGGTGCGAGCAGTGGTGGCCTTCATGGTGGCCTTCTACGAACCTCCCGAGCTGACGAATCAGATTCTCCGCTTGGCCGAGGAGTGCTGTGGCGGACAAGGCCAGCAACGCTGGGGAGGCTGCGTCCTCTACGAAGAGATCGTGCGTTCCCTGCCTACGGACGCGCGGCGTCTCGCTCTGGAGAAGACGCCACCCGATTTCTGGAAGTTGGACACTGCTCCCCGCCACCTCCGGCAGCGCCCAGAGGACTTGTTGGCCGCGGAGCCGGGACCCAGAGAGGCGCTGGTGACGCACGACCTGGACGCCCTCCGCACCGCGACTCGGGTGAAACCCACGGAAGTGCGGACCTGGAGGAACCAGGCACTGCAGCTCCTCTCCGATGATGGCGACCTCGCCGAGGCGGAGTCTGCTGTCCGCATGGCGCTTCAGCTCGAGCCTGCGGACGCCCCTGGGTGGCGTGTGCTCATCGCTTTGCTCGGGTGTCAGGGGACCCCAGAAGCGGCAGAGGCTGCTCTCTCGGACGGTCTGAAGCATTGCCCCGAAGACAGTCGGCTGCTTTCGGGACAGGCATGGCTGGCTCACAAACGCGGCGAGGACGAGGTCGCCATCGAGCAACTCGAGCGGTCCATTCGCTCCGACCCCGAGCATGCGCGAGCCTGGGGAATGCTGGGGCGGATCACGGGACGGGAGGGCGGCGATCTCGAGCGCGCCGAGGCCTGCCTTCGCACAGCCGTCTCCCTGGAGCCAGACCTGCTCCCTGCGTGGGAGGATCTCCATCACCTGATGCACCGAGCTGGCAGGGCCGAAGAAGTGGCGGTGCTGGCCCAAGAAGCGCTGGATGACAAGCCCGACGCCTATGTCCCACTCTGCGCAAAGGGTGTCGTCCTGGCCTCGATACCCATGCGCCACGACGAAGCAGAGCGGGCCCTTCGCCGCGCCTCGGAGATCGAGCCAGCCGAGGTTACCGCTTGGGGACACCTCGGTGAACTGCTGACCGAACAGGGGCGATTCGAGGAGGCTGTCGTGATGTTCCGCAGGACCACCGAGCTGGAGCCCCAGCAGGCTCGTGGGTGGACAGAGCTGGGCATGACCTGCCTGGATCTGGGTCGCCCGGCTGAGGCAGAGGCGGCGCTCGAGCGAGCATTGGCGATCGAGGAGAGCCGTCCGTTTCTCTGGAACAACCTGGGGGTCACGCGACTCCAGCAGGGCAATCGCGAAGCCGCAGCGGAGGCCTTCGAGAGGGCTCTGGAGCTGGAACCCTCGCTGACCCTGGCCTGGGCCAACCTGGCCCGGCTCGACGCGATGAACCCATCAAGGAGGGGCGAAGCTATCGATGCCTTCGAACGTGCCCTCGACGCGGATCCCTCTTTCGCGCCTGCCTGGGAGGGCCTATCGTACCTTCTCTTCCAGGAGTTCGATGCGGAGATAGCCCTGGAGATGATCCACGCCCGGCTGCCCGAGAAGGCGGAACCACCTGTCCTCAACGCCCTGGCCTGGTCCGCCTACAAAGCGAGACCCAGCCAGTTCGTGCTGCAGACGGCGGTCGTATGGGCTCGGGAAGCCCTGGCCCAACGCCCGGATTCCAACCACTTCCACCACACCCTCGCCTGCTTGCTGGGCGCGGTGGATGAGTGGGAGCTAGCGTGGCAACACGTGGAGCCGGTACTTCGGGATGCCGAGCTCACGGAGCAGCAACTGCCCGATATCATCGAGTTCTATCTCCTGGCCGCAGCCAGCCGCCAGGTTGAAATTGCCCTGGAACGATTGCGGGCCTCCCCAACCGCTCCACTCCTGGAGCCAATGGAAGTGGCCTTGGCCACCCTGGCCGGTGAACAGCCCCTGGCTCCGCAGGAGGTCCAGGAGATGGTGACGGACATCCTGCAGACCATCGAGCAGCGCCGCGAGGAGCTTCACCGCCTGCACGGATAGCTCGCTTCTTGTCCCTGGTCGGTGCAGGTGGTCGCGTGGCGCCGCTCACACGATGAGTCGAGAGTCGCGACCGACTTCGAGACACAACCCGCCCCTCAACGCGGTGAGGCGGAAGTTGTGACCGCCCCCACCTCGCACACCACCGGGTGGTGATCGAAGAAGACGATCTCGCTCACTTCCTGCTCACCCTCGGTGACTCCGGGCACCGCGCAGCTACCCTCCAACACGTCGCTGATGACGTGGTCGATGTTGGCCAGCCCCTGGTAGGTGGGCTCGGCGTCCTCTCCCATGTCGCTGACGAACTCGAAGGCCGTTCCATCCACCTGCCCGGCCAGGTAGGCCGCCGAGGCGTCGTAGCCGGTGGAGCGCCCCGGATCGGTGTTGAAGTCGCCCATGACCAGGTTGACCGCCCCGTTGGCCGCGGGCTCGCCGTCCCCCAAACCCAGGTCTTCGAAGACCTGCCGAAACTGAGCCTCGCGGCAGCTCATGTCTTCGCTGGAGATCCCCGATGACCCGTGCACGTTCACCAGGGTCAGCTCGCCGCCGTCCACCCGGTCGATCGTGCCGCGCCCCACCCGAGCCCCGCTACCGCAGCCGTCGATCTCCGAGCCCTCGAGACCCTCGAGACAGAAGTCTGCATCGCAGCCCCCGAAGCTGCCAAAGCCACGGCGTACGGCCGCGCACTTGTCGTCCTTGCCGGGGTGGCAGGCCACCTGCCAGTCGGCGCCCAGCACGACCTGAGCCACCGTCGGGTCGCCTTCCTGCCAGCTCTCACAGACGAAGCCCTCCCGCTGTTCCTCGGGGATGTCCGGACACAGGCCGCTGTAGAAGACCTCCTGGAAGACCACCACGTCGGCCTGGACCTCGTCGAACCAGGCCCGGGTTTCCTCGACCACGGCATCGAACGCCAGCCCATCGCCGTACCACTCGTCGGAGATCGCAGCCTGGTCGGTGCCGTAGCCACCGTTGGGCTCGCCTTCGGGTACCGAGCCCTCGGTGGTGCCGGTGTTGAAGGTGACCGCCCTGAACTGATCGGGAGCGCCCGCGCTGTCGTCCGCCCGTGGGCAGCCCGCGAGCCAGGGGACCAGGAAGACGAAACGGGCCGTGCATGGCACGGCCCGTCGAGGTGAGAGGATCACGGAGCTACTCGACAGCGCCCTCGTTGATCCACGTACCGATAGTGACGAGCTCTGTCTTGGAGAGGGAACCCCCCATCGGCATGGTGTTGCCACTGCCGCCCACGGTGGCCTGGGTACCCATGATCTTGTGGAACAGGTAGGAGGTGGCGGTGTCGTAGGGCTCGACCAGGTCCATGGTGGGAACATCGCTCGAGGCGACATCGACCGTGGCAGTGAAGCCGTCCCTGAGGTCCAGGCCGCCCGAAGCGCTGGCGCCGTGGCAGCTGGTGCAGTTGGCGTCCCAGAGGGGCTGAACGTCGGCGTCGTGGGTGTAGGTGGTCGTGCCGCCACCCGCGCAGGTATCGTTGAACGTGCCAGGGGAGCCGTAGTTGTCCACGCCGTAGGCATGGGTGGCGTCGCACCAGTTGGCGACGTCATCGTTCGACGTGGCATCGAGGGCACCGCTGTCGAGCTGCAGGGAGTAGCCCGAGGTGATGGTCCACGAGCTATCGTAGATGACGTCGTCGATGTCGGTGGAGCCGTTGTTGAGCACGATCTCGTCGTCGACGTTGCCCAGGGTGAAGCCGCTGTACTCGTAGTCCACGGTGACACCGTCGTTGGTGGCGGTGTCGTCGTTCTTGCCGAAGACCACGTAGTCGCCGGCGGCCACGTCCAGGGTGCCGCTGACCGTGAAGCTGTCGGTGCCCAGGTCGTAGACCACCAGCCCGTCGAGGTTGAGATCGACCCCGGAGGCGTTGTAGACCTCGAACCACTCGCCGTTCGCGTCAGTGACCACGGCCGGGTTGGCGATGAACTCGCTGATGACGAGATCGCCAGCCACGAGCACCGAGATGGGCAGACCCGAGGATCCCGACTTGTCGGAGCCGTCGCAGTCCTGGTCGATGCCGTCGCCGGCGATCTCGGTAGCGCCGGGGTTGACGCTGGCGGCGGTGTCGTCGCAGTCGGTGTTGTCGGAGACGTAGCCGATGGGCTGGGTACAGGCCGTCTGGGTGGTCAAGGCGTCGCCGTAGCCGTCCCCATCGTCATCGAAATACCAGTTGCCAGCATCGACGGACGCGGGCCCGTCCACCACGCCATCGCAGTCGTTGTCTACGCTGTCGCAGACCTCGTCGGCGCCTGGATTGATGTCGGCGTCGGTGTCGTCGCAGTCGGTGCCGCCGAGGGCCGTGTCGTCGTAGCCGTCGCCGTCGGCGTCGGCGGAGGAGACAGCGCAGCTGTCGTTGGCCGCGCCGGGGCTACCGTAGTTGTAGGTGCCGTACAGGGAGGTGGCCAGGCACCAGTTGGACGCGCTGTCGTTGCTGGCGGCATCGAGCGCCGCGGAATCGAGCTGCAGTGCGTAGCCCGACGTCACGCTCCAGGAGGCGTCGTACACCACCTGGTCGATGTCGATGGTGCCGTTGTTGAGCGTGATCTCGTCGCGGGAGTTGGCCAAGGCGGGGCCCGAGTAGTCGTAGTCTACCGGCAGGTTGTCGTTGGCGGAAGTGTCGTCGTTGATGCCGAACACCACGTAGTCGCCGGCAGCGACCACCCAGGATCCCGACACCGTGAAGGTGGCGGCGTTGTCGGAAACGACCAGGCCCTCGAAGTCCACGTCTGCGCCGTAGGCGTTGTAGACCTCGAACCACTCTCCGTCCCCATCGTTGACGGTGTCCGGGTTCGCGTGGAACTCACTGACGACCAGATCGCCCACGCCGAGGTCGGTCACCGTGGCCGTGGCCGCCGTGGCATCGCTGCCATCGCAGTCCTGGTCGATACCATCCCCGGGAACGTCGGTGGCACCGGGGTTGATGGTAGCGTCGCGGTCGTCGCAGTCGCCGTCGTCGGCCACGTAGCCCGAAGGAGCGGTGCAGCCCGCGCTCGTGCGGGTGCTGTCTCCGTAACCGTCGCCGTCACCGTCGCGGTACCAGTCGGTGACGTCGATGGAAGTGGGGCCGTCCACCGTGCCGTCGCAGTCGTTGTCTACACCGTCGCAGACCTCGTCGGCGCCTGGATTGATGTCGGCGTCGGTGTCGTCGCAGTCG
>CAZVHW010000087.1:0-17516 GCA_964626835.1 uncultured Enterobacterales bacterium | reverse complement strand
TGGCCCAGGCCCAAGGGGCCCAGGCCCATTGGCCCCGGCCCATGGCCCGGGCCCGTTCGAGGGCGGCGTGCAAGCCATGATCGGCGGGAACCAGCAGGTCTGGAAATCGGTAGTCCGAGCGGATGACGAGCGCAGCCCGCAGGGCCGCCATCGCTGCCTCCTCGTCTCCATGCTCCAGTGCGCCTGCAGCCAAGGCCAGGAAGAGGTCTGTGTTCGAGGTCTCGAGCCCACTGCCCGCCAAGCAGTCCAGATCGTGGCGCAGCAGGTGGTAGACCTCGCCCACTCGAGCCTGCTGGCCCACACGGAGGGCCGTGGTTGCCCATCCGACGTGGCTGTCGAGCACTGCGGCCTCCACGTCCTCACAGCCCGCCCGGGCCTCGAAGGGAGCGAACACGAGCAGGAAGGCGAGCAGCACGGACATGGGGGCTCCGTATCCCATGGCTACGAAGTGTCGCCCACCTCGGGCGGTGTTGATCCGTGTGCCTACAGCTCGGGTTCCGCCGCCGGGCGCGCGGTGCGCACCACCCGGAATCCGAGGCTGGCGTAGCGGAAGCCCGGGTAGGCCCCCGCCCGACTGGCCAGGCGGACACCGGCGGCGCTGCCATTCCACGACCCACCCCGGGCAGTCCGGTGCGAACCGACAGCCGGGCCGTTTGGATCCACGGCGGCGACAGGCTCGCTGTCGTACCAGTCGTTGCACCACTCCCAGACGTTCCCCGAGACGTCGTACAGGCCCCAGTCGTTGGGAGCCAAGGACGCCACCGGGTGGCTCTCGAGGTCACTGTTGCCGCAATACCAGGCGAAGTCGTCGACGGTGGTGCCGTTGTCGAGTGGGACCGCGGACTCGCAGCCGTGCTGGTCCCCCTCGTACAACTCACCGCCATTGGCGAAAGCCGTCCCGCTCCCTGCTCGCGCCGAGTGCTCCCACTCAGCCTCCGTCGGCAGCCGGTAGCCGCGGCAGGAATATGGATCGGCTGGGGGTTGACAACGAATCCGGTGTTCGCTGCCCGAGCAGGTGTAGCAACCAGGCAGGCTCAGGGACTCCGAGAGCGCGTTGGTGAAGGCCGCGGCCTCGTGCCAGCTCACCCAGGCCACGGGGCAACCCTCTCCCTCACAGTCGTCGTGCCACTCTGGATCGTAGTGCAACAGCCGAGAGAACTGCGTGCGCGTGACCTCCGTGGTCTGCACGCAGATGTCCTCGGTCAACAGCACCTCGTGCCAGACCTCCTCCTCGAGCCTCCCCACCTGGTCCTCCGGGCTACCCATGGCGAACAGCCCGCCCGGAACGAGGGAGAGGTCGATCTGGCGATCGGTACCCGGAAGCATGGGAGCCAAGCAGTCCCCATCCCAGCCGGTGTCCGAGGCAGGAGCGACCAACGGATGGCGGCAGCCGACGACGAGAATGGCGGCGGCGAGGGTGGTGGCGACCGGGAGAGTGCGCATGGGGGGTCCGGGGAGCGGGCTCAACCAAGCAGTGCCCCGAGCACCCGGATCTGATCACTACTGCCAACCGAGATCCCAGGTTCGAGCACTGCGTTCCCTCACGAAGCGCGCCAAGAAGGCAGCGGTGTCGAAGCCCTCCGGCCGACCCAGGACCAGCTCGGCGGCATCCAGCCCAAACGTCGAAAGAAGGGAGGACTGTCTGTGGAAGATGGCGTTGCCCAGCTCCGGATCGAACTCCGGGTGGAACTGGGTTCCCACCAGACGACGGACCGGATCCTGGAAGGCTTGCACCGCCGTGTGGGGGCTCGAGGCCAAGACCACCGCCCCCGCCGGCAGCGCAACCACCTCGTCAAAGTGATGCTGGAAGACACGGCAGCGGGCCGCCACGCCGAAGAATCTCTGGCCCAGGCGCGTGAACGCCACCTCACACCAGCCGGCCTCCGGGCCCCCTGGACACGCTCGAACGGCGACCCGACCACCCAGGGCGCGACACAAGAGCTGGTGACCAAAACAGATGCCGAGCTGGGGAACGCCCTGCGCCACCCCCTCCCTCACCAGGCTCATGGCAGCCTCGAGGAACGGGTGATCGTCGTTGATCGACAGGGCGGAGCCCGTGTGGATGACGTGCGTGAAGCCCACGAGTCCCGGCACGGGCACCCCGTCGAGCATGACCCACGTGTGCACGTCGGAGCCCACAGGTAGCCAGCGAGCGGTCGCAGGACCCTCGGTTCGGTCCGTGCTGTAGTCCATCAAGAGCACGCGGGGCATTGGGGCTTCCGGAGTAGGGGACCCTGCCATGCTGGCCACGACGCGCGAGCACGTCAGCATCTTCCTGTGCAGGCCGTCGGGCACTGTGAGTACGCGCACGAAGGCGCCAGGTCGCGACAGCGCTACAGCAGCTCTCCGGCCATGGTCCAGTCGCCGAACAGCGCGGCCTGCAGCTCCGCGCCTTCGTCGAAGGCATCCGCGCCCGACGGGGCGACGTCGCCATCGCCATCGCCCATGATGTCCACACGGGGACCCACGATGAACTCGCTGGAGTCGGTACGGTCCTGGCGAGCGTTGGCTGCGGTGAGCAAGACGATCACGAAAAGGGCGGTGGTCATGGCGACACCCGGGCTGCGTGGAGACAGGAAACCTGGACACCGAACCCCCGACAGGCAAGGAGTAAGTCCCCACCAGCCGAGAGGAGGCAAGCTGGAACCCTACGAGCCTCAGCGTTGGTTGGACCGCCTCCCTGCCGGGGCGTTCATGGTGGCGGTGCTGTTCCTGGTCCTCAGCGCGATGATGATCGGCAACTTCTGGGTCCTTGGTTTGGTCCCGGAGATTCCAGCGCCCCAGCCCATCGCCTACGTGGCCGAGCCATGTGGCCCCGACGCCATGCCGGACGACCTCCGGGACCGCCTGGGACAACACGCCCACGAGCGCTTGGTCGCGATCAACAGCCAGCGAACGCTGAAGAGCACCCCCGTGGCCAACCGCTGGTCCGACGCCACGCAGACACCCTTCACCCTGGGTGCCGGTACGGGCCGGAGCCTGCCGGAAGGAATGCTCGAGGCACTCTGCACGCAGCTCGGCCTCGAAGACGGGCGCGCACTGGGCCAGCGCATACTGCGTCGGGCAGAGCAGTCCCTGCGGGATCCGGACGACCAGATCGACGGCGTCCCCGGTCTACGGGAGCAGCTGCGGCAGCGGGTCCTGGCGGGCGCCGAGTCTCAGCTCGAGCTCATGGCGGGCATCCTCGTGGAGGCCGGCCCGATCGCTCCACGACCCCGCGTCGTGATCCGCGGCCAGGCTCGCCAGGTTGCCACCTTCGTCATCGGCCAGGAGCAGGCCACCGAGCGGGAAGCCGCCACGTTCTCTGCCTGGACCGATCTGGTGACGGAGGCGCTGAAAGCCCAGGGGCTACCCGTTCTACGCTACGCGCCGCGACTCGAGCACGGTCGCTACGTAGAACGCACCGACACCCTGAGCCGCTCGGTGGGAGTGAAGTCGGAGTGGGTGGAGGGCTGGTTCGACTGGGGCGCCTGGATGAAGGCCGCGCGAGAGGGCAAGGACACCGAGGCAGAGCCCTTCCACGAGCTCGGACGCCTGCAGGCCATCCAGCTGCTCAACGAGACAGGGCTGGTGGAGGTGATCTTCTTGGGGCACGGCATCGAGGTGGGGGCCGAGGCCTGGCAAGAAGGTCAATACCAGGCCTTCCGCATCGGCCCCGTGAGCCGCGGGGACGAGTTCCAGGAGGTTCTCAACCTCCGGCACAGCCGGCGCGGGCTCACTCTGCGCTACGGCGCCTGCCTGGACGCGCGCGCGCCCTTCTGGGCCGCCAGCTGCTCCAACCGTCAAGGCGGCGAGACCCGGCCGGACCAGAGCACCACCGCCGTGGCGTTCCTGCTCGAGAACGGCTGGTACCCAGACGCGGCCTCCCTCGAGCCCTTCGTCTTCTCCAGCTACCGTTCCCTGCAGGCCGCCCTGCTCGAGGCAGAGAACCCACTGGAGGCCGCGCACGCCATCCGAGCAGCGGTCAAGGCCCAGACCGAGCGACTCGCCGCACCCGGCGAGCTCCGGGCGGTGCTGCCCATGGGCCCCGGGGCCTGGCTGCTCCGGGCCGGTGGCAGCGAGACGCCCGACCTGCTCCTGCTACCCGAGCAAGGCTGGCGCCCAAGGCGCGACGACGCTCTGCGGATCACCCTCGCCACCAGCAGCTGGGCGCAGCTGGACAAGCTCCCCGGGAGCGACGAGCTATCCCGCGGCAGCAGGTGGGATCCCTGCGCAGAGCCAGCAGACTGCGCCGACAACATCGAAGCCATGCTCCCCCAAGCACGCCGCTACGCGGATGGCGGCCTGCCCCCCGGTGACGCGTCCGCCCGCTATCAAGTGGGCGGCGTGCTGGGCCGCCGCTGGGTGGAGCCCCTGCCCGACGCCAGCCACCGCTTCCTGAGGGTGTCCGTGCTCCGAGCCGGCGGCCAGAGCCTCGAGGACTATGCCTACGAGCTCACCGAGCTTGGAAACTCCCTGCACACAGCCATGTCCGGGGCCCACGCCAGGCGCAGGCTGCAGGGCTTCGTGTTGGCCAACAACGACGGCACGCTCCTGACCCTGCCCGACTAGCGCTCCGGCTTCAACACCAGGCTGCGGCCCCCATAGCTGGCGGCAAACATGCTGCCGTCGCTGTCGTAGCCGACGATGTCGCCGTAGTGCATGGGCACGGCCACCCTGGGGGAGATGAGTTCGGCGGCCCGGACAGCCTCGTCGATGGTCATGACGTAGGTACCGCTGACCGGGAGGAGGGCGATCTCGCACTCGATGTCCCGCATCTCCGGGACGAGGTCCGTGTCACCCGCGTGGTACAGGCGCAGCCCCCCGAAGTCCACCACCCACCCCACGTGCCCGGAGGCCTTCGGGTGAAACGGCTGGCCGGGCGCCCGAAACTTGTCCACGTTGTACGCCGGCACCGCCAGGATCTCGACACCCTGCACCGAGACGCTCTCCCCCACGCGCACGGCGTGGGCGCCACCCAGCTTCAGCGCTGCAGCAGGGGGCGCAAAGACCTCGGTGTGGGGACCGCAGAGCTTGTCCACGTCGTCGGGCGAGCAGTGATCGAAGTGATCGTGGCTCACCAGCACGATGTCGGCCGGGCCGGGACGTCCATCGAGCTTCCACGGATCGAACCAGATGACGGGGGGACCCTCGACCCAGAAGCTGTCGTGGCCCATCCAGTGCAGTCCCGCGAGCAAGGCGTCCAACCGCTGATCCATGCTTCCTCCTGGTTCTACGCCGTTCCAACGGGATTCTACCAGCTGCCGAGCGTACCCACAGCGGACGCGACCCGAGCACCGAGCGGACGTCGCACCCGGTCGTGGAGTGTTCCAACAATACAAAGAAAGGCGCATTCGCTGAGCGTGCTGCCGCTCGCGTGCCGATGAGCTGAGTGGAGCGAACATGAGGGAGCCACATCACGAGCCCACGCCCCCACGGCCACGCTGGGTGGCGTTGGGCGGGCTCACCGTCGGCGCCAGCGCGGTGTCCATCCTCCTGTTCACCCAGAACTACCTACTCTTCCACAGCCTGCTGGAGATGTTCGGCGTCGCGGTTGGGGCCAGCGTCGCCATGATCGCCTGGAACACGCGAGCGATCCGCCGAGACGACTACATGCTCCTGCTGGGCATCTCGTTCGGCGCGGTGGCGTTCATGGGCGTGGTGCACACCTTGAGCCACGAGGGCATGAACGTGTTCTTCGAGAGCCCCGACGAGGCCTCGACGCACCTCGCCCTGCTGTCGAGGATCTGGCTCGCTGGGGCCTTGCTCACCGCGCCCCTCTTCATCGGTCGGCGCATGCAGGTGGGTCCGCTGATGGCGGCCACGGTCCTTGGCTGCGTGCTGCTGACGGGCATGCCCCTCCACACGGAGTGGATCCCCCAGTGCTACCTGGCGACGGGAGGGCCCACGCTCTTCACCCGGGGTGCGGAGACCGCCATCATCGCCCTGCTGCTCGGTGCGCACATCACCCACTGGCGGGCCCGGGAGGGACTGCACGGCGACCAACTCCTGATCCTGGGAGGAGCCATCTCGGCCGCAATCATGGCGAGCGCCTGCTTCGCCACCCAGGTTCACCCCTCCGATCCCATCAGCGCAGCGGGCCACGTCTGCATGCTGCTTTCCTACATCATGGTCTACTGGGCCTTGGTCCACATCGGGCTCAGCCAACCCTTCACCACGATGTTCCGAGACCTGGTCCGAAGCGTGGCGGAGCTGGAGCAGGCGGCCAACAAGGACACCCTCACCGGCCTGTACAACCGCAGGGGCATGCTGGCCCTGGGGGACGCCCAGCTGGCCCTCGCCCGGCGCCTGGGCCTGACGATCACCGTGGTCTTCGCCGATCTGAACGGCCTCAAGGCGCTCAACGACGAGCACGGCCACGCCTGGGGTGACCGCGCCCTCGAGGACACGGCCGACCTGCTCCGCGACACCTTCCGCCAGGCGGACCTGCTGGCCAGGGTGGGTGGCGACGAGTTCATGGCCATGATGATCCACGGCAGTGGGCGCAGCCCGATCTCGCGCCTGCGGGCTGGCCTCGAGCGCCACAACCGCACCCAGAAGCGCCCCTACACTCTGTCCATCGCTCTGGGTGCTTCCCTGGTGGCAGCGGGCACAGCCATCACCCTCGAGGAAGTGTTGGAGGAGGCGGACGCCAAGATGTACACGGACAAACAGCGTCACTACGCCGCGCTGGGGCTGGTACCCAGGAGCCGCTGAGCCCAGAACGCTTGACAGCAAGAGGGGGCTCGCCCAAAAAGTCCGACCGATCGGTCGAAGTCCGACTGGATGGTCGAGGAACGCCGCCAGAGAGAGCACGAGCGACGACACGGGCAGTCCCGCGGACGACACCGGACCGATCCTCGACGACAGCGACGAGCGAGTCCCGAGGGAAGGCTGCGGAGCTGGCTGCGGCGGGCCAAGAGGTCCCCTGGGCTGGTGGCTCCCCCTACCGCTGGCTACCGCACGACGCAGGCGAGCTCGAAACGGAGACCGACTGCTGGTCGGGGTTCGCCATCGTTCACTCCTCTCCCAGCGGATCCTCGAAGCCAAGCTCGAAAGCGGGAGCCTCTTCCATTCTGATCACGTTTTCGTCCTGCTCGTAACGAATCGAAGGGGGAGCGGGACCCATGAGGGGCGCGCCCGGACCCAGGATGGTGCCCAGATCGGCGTTGGCCGGAGCGATGACCTCCATGCCTCGCGTCGGGGTCAGGCGCGCAGCTTCGATGCGCACCGTCCGCGGGTCCGACTCCGGGGGGGGTCGAGGCGGAGGGGGGGGCTTGGGCGCCAAGTCGCCCAGGAAGCGGCGCGTCACCCACAGGCCACGCAGGTAGGGCTTCGAGAGCGTCACGATGGTGCCCACCAGGATCGCGACCGCCAGCACGTGCACCGACCAGTGCACCCCCAGGGTGTTCTGTCGCAATGCGTGCCACGCCTCCCAGTTCACGACGCCCCCTTTCAGCCACCGAGGTCGATGCCGCAGTCTTCCCAGATGTTCACCTCGGTCCGCGCGGCCTCGGAGTTCGGATCCGGCACGGGCCGGTCGTGCATGGTGTAGCCAGCCTTTGGCCAGGGCCCCGGATCGGCCAGGTCCACCAACGACAGCGGCCCTGCGCTGCGTGCCACCAGGCCTGCCCCCTCGAGATCCGCGAGGATGCGCTCCAGAGGCTGCAGCACGTACATCTCCTCGGATCCGTGCACCACCAGCCAGCGAAAACCTCGCCGCCGTGCCAGGTCGCGCATGTCCGCCAGGTTCCAGCTGGGGGCCACCACCTCGCCAAACAGCTCCGGATCGAAGGCGTCCACCATGGTCGAGCCCACCGGATGCTCGTGCACGGTCTGCCAATAGAGGGGCCAGTGGCCCTGGCGCATGGGCAGGTGGGCGACCGCTCCGGGCTCCACACCCTCCATGAGCTCGGCCAGCTCGGGATCGGGGAGTGGTGTCACCACCCAAGGCTCGAAGCCCGGGTTGAGCAGCAAGGCCTCGGTGAGCATGGCGACCCCAGCCGCACCCGCGATCCACCGAGGCAGCCGCGCCAGGGCCAGCGCCGCGAGCATGGCCACCGCCAGGTGGACCACCATGGCGAAACGCCACAGCTCGATGAGGCTGTCGAACGGGGGCAGCCAGTCGATCAGTCCGTAGGGGCCGGGGATCATGCGCCTGGCGACCAGCACGGGGCTCGAGCCCAGCATCAGCACGGGACCGAGGGCCAGGGAGACCCCCACCAGGGCCAGACCCAGCAGCCACCACCGCAATGCCCCGCGCACCCGCACCAACGCCCAGAGGGCCAGGAGAAGCGCGACGGTGCCGGGCGCCCACGCGTTCAGGTAGCCGTTGGGTAGGCACTCCTCGCTCCGCGCAGGCACGACGCCGGGCACGAAGAAACCGGACAGCCGCGCCTGCCCCTCGAAGATGCGCTGCCGGAAGACCGTGGCCGCGTCCCGGCGCATCAACGAAGCGTCGCCAAGGCTGAGGTCCAGGGCCACCCACAGCAGCGGCGCAGCCAGGAGGATCCCCAACCCGAGGACCGCGAGCACTCGCCGCCAGGCTCGCGGATCCCGCGCGAGCCCCAAGGCCACCACGACGGGCACGGTTGCGAAGCCCACGTAGGTGTTGCTCACCAGTGCAGCGGCAAGCACCAGCCCGGCCGCGACGAGCCAGCGCCAGCCGCCACGTCCCACGGCCTCCCAACATGCGAGCCCAGCAGCAGGCATCCAGAAGAGCTGTGCCACCTCGAGGTTGCCATTGTGCACGCAGCACAGCAACACGGGAGAAAGCGCGAGCACCGGGGTGACCGCGAGCGCAGGCGGCAAGCCGAGGCCCACCCGACGCAGCAAGGCGTAGCAGAGGCTGCCGGCCAACCCGACATGCAACAGCTGGAGCAGGTTGGTGGCGACGACCGCGCCCAGCGCGAGCGTCACCGGAGCCATGAGCACGGACTCGATGGGGGACATGGGCCAGAACAGGCCCCCCTCGGGGAAGCCAACCAGCTGGGTCTCGAGGCCCAGGCGTACCTCGTGGCGCAGGTGCCAGGCCACGTGCCAGAGGGTCCATGGCTGGCTGGCGGTGTCGGTGACCGCGCTACCCCAGATGCGGCTGGCTGGGTGAAGCGCCAGCCCAGGCATACGCAGCAAGGGCAGCAGACACCAGGCCAGCCCGACAGCCAGTGTCTCGCACAGGAGCCTGCGAACAGGAGGCGGAGAGCCGCGGTTCACGGCGCCTGCTCCCAGACGATAACGTTGGGCATCTCCGGGCTGACCTGAAAGCGGTGCAGCTCGCGCCAGCCGTGGTCACGTGGGTTGGGGATGGAGGACGAAAACGGTGGCCCGGGCGCTTCCGGGGTGGCGTTGGTGAGCCGATCGGTGCTCACCAGCCAGCGCCGCTGCCCCACCGGCGTAGAGGACAGGACGTAGGGCTGGCACATCTCCCAGTCCGCTCCGTAGGGGTTGAGATCCCCCTCGTGCAGCAGCGTCGGGTACCAGTGGGTCTCGGCACCCAGAACGCCGCACTCGAGCCACTGCTCGCCGGACCGGAGGCGCCCCTCGAAGTACCGGGCCAGCTCACGCACGGCGCGATCCTCGTCGAACAGCTGGTATTCGGCCGGCGGCCGGCGGCCCCAGAGACCCAGCGCCAGAGCCAAGGCCAGCGACGAGGCCACGCACACCCTGATCCCCGACGGCAACCGTCCGCCCACGGTCTGCATCAGCCTGAAAGGCGCCACCACCACCAGCACGACGATGGTCGCCAAGAAGAAGTAGGTGTAGCGGGGGCCGAAGTCCGTCAGCCAGGCGGGCACGATCACCTGGATGAGGGTGTAGACCAGCACGGCGAGGGAAGCGAGGGCGCCGCGCCAGCCGTGACGCCCAGGCAGCAGGGCCATCAACGGGATCCACATCAGGAAGAAGGGTGGCAGGCCGCGCGCCTCGGTGATCTGGCCCTCGATGCGCTCGACGGTTTCGGGGGCCGAAGCCGTCGCGAGCACCCGCTTCCACGCCGGGACCTCCTCGAGGCTCGCCGGTGGTGGGGGCGGCGGTTCCCCGCGACCGGCGTGATGGTCCCCTTCGGCGTACATGGGCGGTACGATCTTGGACGGATCCACGGCAGCGTCGACCATGTCCACGGAGCTGCTGGCGTCCTTGACCGCCAGGGCCCGCTCGACCATCCGCCCGGGGACCATGGCCATGGCCACCAAGGCCAGCAACAGCGCCCGACGCTTCCAGCTCTCACGCAGCCCACCACGGGGCGCGAAGGCCACGAGACCCAGGGCCAACGGCACCAGCACCACCCCCCGGCTGTCAGCCGCCCACCCTAGCCCCGTGAGCAAGCCCGCGGCCAGCACCACGGGCCAACGCGGCCAGCGAAATGCCGCGAGGGACGCTGCCACGGCGATGGCACAGAGCCCACCCATGAAGGGGGAAGGGTTCGTCCAGTGCACCCCGGCGACGTGCAGCGGCAGCATGGCCGCGGCCAGGGCGGCCACGGCGGCGGCCCAAGGCCCGGAGATCGCGCGGACGGCGACGGTGGTACCCACGATCAGCAGCACGCTGGAGACCGAGGACACCATGGTGTCCGCCCAGGCATAGCCCCAGCGGTCGCCGAGCAGGCCGAGCAGGGTGGGGTGGAGGGTGGGCCGCCAAGGCGGATAGTAGTGGGAGTACTCAGGATGACGCAGCACGTGCGCGCAGAGCCGATACTCCCACCAGTCGGCACCCATGGGGCTGGAGACCGGCCGGAAGGCGTCGGTGAGCACGACGAGCAACACCGCGCCCACCAACACCCCCGCGATCCACGGTAGCTCGTGGACGAAGCGCTCCCGTGGCGAACGCACGGAGGGTTCGGAGGCGTCGGTCACGGGGCCTGCTCCCAGACGATGACGTTGGGCGTCTGCGGGCTGACCTGAAAGCGGTGCAGCTCGGTCCAGCCGTGGTCGCCAGGATCTGGGATGGAAGAAGAGAAGGGTGGCCCCGGCGCTTCCGGTGGAGCGTTGGTCAGGCGGTCGGTGCTTACGAGCCAGCGCCGCTGTCCAGCTGGCGTGGACGCCCTGACGTAGGACTCGCACATCTCCCAGTCAGCGCCGTAGGGGTTGAGGTCCCCCTCGTGCAGTAGCTTCGGGTACCAGTGGGTCTCGGTCCCGAGGATCCCACACTCGAGCCAGCGCTCTCCTTCCTGCAAACGGCCCTCGAAGTAGAGGGCCAGCTCACGCGCCGCTGCGTCCTCGGGCAACAGCAGGTGATCGGGGGGAGGTCGACGGGCCCACAGTACCAAGGTCAAGACCAACGCCACCAGCGATGCCAGGCTGATCCGCAGCCAGCCAGGAGCACGCTTGCCCAGCGTCTGGACCAACCTGAAGGGCGCGGCCACCAAGAGGACGACCACCGAAGCCAGGAAGAAGTATGCGTAGCGAGGGCCGAAGTCCGTCAGCCAGGCGGGGACGAGGACCTGCACCACGGTGTAGCCCAACACGGCGAGGGAACCCAAGACGCCGCGCCAGCCCTGGCGGCCGGGCAGCAAGGCGAGCAACGGAATCCACATCAACACGAACGGGGGCAGGCTCCTGGCCTCGAAGATCTGCCGCTCGAACCGCTCGGTGGCCTCTGGGAGGGAAGCGCGGTCGAGGAGCTGCTCCAAGACCGACATGTCGGACTCGAGGGTGGGCGGCAGCGCGGGCGGCAGCTCGCCTCCCGGGGGCAGCTCGTCCGGCGTATGCATGGGGAGTACGCTCTTGTCCGGACCCACCGCGATGACCGCGACATCCAGGGCGCTGGTGGCCTCCTTGACCGCGACCCCCCGCTCGAGCGCGCGGCCCGGGAACAACGCGGCCACGAGGATCGCCGCCAGCAACGCCCTGCGCTTCCAGCTGCCGCGCAGCCCACCCCGGGGGCCGATGGCCACCAGCAACAGGCCCACCGGGACGAGCACGATCCCGCGACTGTCCCCGGCCCAGACAAGACCGATCAGGAGTCCGCCAGCGAGGACCAGCGGCCACCGGGGCCACCGGGAGGCAGCCAGCAAGGTGGCCAGGCACAGGGCGCAGAGCCCGCCCAAGAGGGGATAGGGATTGGTCCAGTGGGCCCCGACGACGTGCAGCGGGAGCAAGGACGCGGCCACCGCCGCGACCGCGCCAGCCCAGGGGCCGGCCAACAAGCGTGTCGCCAAGGCCGCCCCGAACACCAGCAGCACGATCGAGCCCGAGGCAACCAGGCTCTCTGCCACGGCATAGCCCAGGCCCTCACCCAGCATGGCGAGCACGAAGGGATAGAGGGTGGGGCGCCAGGGTGGGTAGTAGTGCGTGTACTCGGGGTTGCGCAAAACGTGACCACAGAGCCGGTACTCCCACCAGTCCGCGCCCATCGGGGCGACACTGGGCTGGAATGCGTCCGCCAACACCACCAACAAGGCGGCGCCCACCAACACGCCAGCGATCCAGGGGAGCTCGCGAAGCAGGACATCGCGGAAGGAGCGCACGTCGGGAGTTGAGGTGTCGGTCACGGTGGAGAGGCCGGGTCTCGAGGTCGGGTGGGCATGATACCGTGCCTGGGTCCGGAGACCACAACGCGGGAGCGAGCCGACCCGCTCCCGGAGGCCCCATGGCAGCTCGGCCCCGAACCAAGCTCGCGCTGCTGATCGGCGGCCTCGGTGGCGCGACATTGCTGGCGGCAGGCCTCTCCACCATCCGCGTACCAGGCTTCGCGGACGCGCTGCCCTTCGCGCCACCGATCTTTCATGGCGTACTCGAGGCCTACTCCCAGGATGGGCTGCGCTTCGAGGTGGCCGATCGCGCGCTGCGCTTCCCGGCCGAGACCCAGCACCAGTCCATCGCCACCGACGGCGGGCGACTCCTGATCTACTTCGACGGCCACGACGAGCAGATCAAGCTCATGGACCTCGACAGCGGCGCCACTGAGCCACTGACCTTGGGGGGCGACTGCGACGCCGACCCGCCACCGGGCACCGCCTGCGTCGATCCCGTGTGGGTGCGCCTCGATGACGGACGCCAGCGGCTGTACTACACCGCGGCGCCGCGCGGGCAGGATCCGGCCCTGATGACCGAGCCCATCGAGGTCCACTCCGCCATCAGCGGGGACGGACGCCGCTGGGAGCCCGAGCAGGGCGCGCGCCTCGCGGGGCGCAGCATCGTAGATCCCGACGTGCTGGCCCTGCCCGATGGCCGCTTCCGCATGTACTACACCTCCCTCGAGCCCCAGCCTGGCGCCCCCCCAGGGGAAGACCTCCCCGCGGTGTACTCGGCCATCTCTGCGGATGGCATCTACTTCGAGCGCGAGCCGGGCATGCGGCTGCAGGACGCCAGCGCCACGACTACGGTGGCCCTTCCCGATGGCGGGTTTCGCACCTACTACCACCCCTTCGCGTCGGGAATCGTCAGCGCCCACTCCGCCGACGGGCTCACCTTCGAGCCCGATCAGGGTCTGCGCATCCCGGGGGATCCCTTGCCCGGTTCGCGCTGGGTGGGCTCGTCGGCCCCCGCCGTGATCCGCCTGGACGATGGCAGCTACTGGATGACCCTGAACGCCGCCAGGGAACCCCGTTGGCCCTTCAACTTGCTGGCGGTGCGACGCTACGGCGAGACGCCAGAGCGCACCGCGGGGCAGCCGGAGGGCATCAAGGGCCCTCCACCACCCCCAGGAGCTGGTCCGGCCGATCCGTGATGATGCCGTCCACGCCCATCTCCACCAACTCCCTGGCCCGCTCCGCGTCGTTGACCGTCCAGGTGAACACCCGGTAGCCACGGCGTTTCATGCGCTTGACGTAGCGAGGCGTGGCACGCTCGTGGTCCATCATCAGCAGGTCCGGCTGGGCCTTCTTGTTGAACAGGAGCTTGGACAGCACCAGCTTCTCGACGAAGGAGTTGTCCTTGTAGGCCGAGAATCCGCGGTAGATCTGCCCACGCAGGATGCTCGGCTCACGCAGGCGCACGGCCTCGAGCATCAGCGGGCTGAACGAGGTGACGATGACCTTGTCGAGCAGCCCACTCGCTTCGAGCAGGCTGACGAGCTTGTCGGCCACGAGCCCGTTGTCGGTACCTCGCTCGGCCTTGACCTCGATGTTCACCAGCACGTGCGGCGCGGCCGCGGCGAGGGTGTCCGCCAGCAAGGGAATACGGGTGTCGGCGTGCTCCGCCGAGAAGTGGCTGCCCACGTCCAGCGCCGCGAGCTCGTCCCAGCTCTGCTCGACCACCTTGCCCTCAACGCCCGCCAGCCGTTCGAGCTCCCAATCGTGGATGACCACCAGCTCACCCGAGGCGCAGATCATGGTGTCCAGCTCGAAGGGTACGCCCAGGTCGATGGCGCACTGGAAGGCCGGCATCGTGTTCTCGGGCGCCAGGCCCCGAGCGCCACGGTGACCCATGACGATGGGCGAATCGGGGAACAGGGCCGAGCTGTCCCGCGGATGGTGCCAGGCGCAGGCGGGAAGCAACAACGCGACGAGCGTCGCGGGGGATCGAAGGAGAGCTCGGCGGAGGGACATGAAGCGGCCTCGCGTGGAGGGAGAGGAGGGGGAGCGTAACGAGCGCGGCCAACTCCGCCCGGTGCTATCCTCCATCGCGGCAGGACAGAGGAGAGCCGCATGACCTTCACCGTTTCTCTCGGTCGCGCTGGGCTCGTCCTGGCGGCCCTCACGATTCTCGGCTCGTCAGCTTGTTTCGATGACGGCATCGACTGCGCCGACTGCGGCGACGACACCGAGGCTCCCAGTCCGCCGGTCCTGGAGCTGTCCACCGAGGTCCTGGACTTCGGCGAAATCGAGCTGGGCGAGACCTCCCAGAGGTCCCTGGGAGTAGGTAACCAGGGTGGCAGCGACCTCGTGCTCTCCGGCATCTCCGCCACCGAGCCCTTCGTCGCCCGCTACGACGAGGACATCACGGTGGCCCCATCGAGCTCGGCCCTGCTCTACGTGGAGATCACCCCAACCTCCGCGGACGACTTCACCGGCACGCTGAGCTTCGCCTGGAACGACCCCGACGCCACGGGGGGGGAGACTCGAGTGGAGATACCCACGAGCGCAAGCGTGACAAGCGACACCGGAACGCCCTAGGGCCCACCAGGAGGCCCCCAGCGAGCTTCCCCGCACCGGCCCCGCGGTTAGCTTCCCCTCATGGCCAGCCGTTCCCGCGCCAGCCGCTCGTCTCGCAGGTCCCGCCACGGCAGGGTCGGTTCACGCTATCTGCTGCTCGAGCTCCCCCTCCTGCCCACCGTGTCCGACGTCCGAGTCCGAGCCGAGGCCCAGCGCCAGGCCCTCTCGCGACTCCGCGACCTCTCGGATCCCTCCGACCGTCCGCTGGTCGCTTGGGCCGCGCCCGAGCTCACCCGCGACACCGCGGATCTGCTGGACGAGCACCAGGACCTGACGGCCGCGGGTGTCGAGGTGCCAGACCTCACGCGCTACCTGAGGGTTCGCCTGAACCTGCCCTTCGAGGCGACCGATCTGCTGGATGCCTGGGGACCGGGGGTGCCCACCGCTCACGTCCTCCCCGAGCCCCCAGGCAGAGGCGGAAACCCCCACGCGACCAAGGAACTGGCGCGCATGCCAGGCGAGGTCAGCTGGCAGCCCAACCTTGGGCCGCGCCCTGGAGGAATGGCGGTCTTCGACAGCGCATGGTGGCCCCACAAGGCCGGACTGGGCGTGAAGGTGGCCTTCGTGGCCCGAGGGTACCAACGCGCCCACCCAGACTATCGACACCTCCAGGTTCGAGAGCTGCACACCCCCGACCCACACCAACCCGGGCCCGGCACCTGGGCCCTGGGCGTGCTCTTCGCCCAACCCATCCACGAAGGGCTGGTGGGCATCGTTCCCCGCGCGAGCGCCGTGTTCTCGCGCCCAGACACTCCGCGCACCGGCGAGGGCCCGGTGCTGTCCATGGCCGACGCGGTGGACCGGGCCGCCACAGCCCTCGACCCGGGCGACGTATTGCTGGTGGCCCTGGCCCCCGACGACCTGCCCGTGGAACACGACCCAGCCACCTTCGCCGCCATCCAGCTCGCGACCGCTCGCGGAATCCACGTGGTCGAGGCCGCGGGAGACGGTGAGACAGACCTGGACGACCCCTCCCACGCGGGTCGCTACGACCTCGCCCTACGGGACTCGGGGGCCATCCTGGTCACCGGCTACCTGCGTCAGCCACAGCCACCGCCGCCGGCACCCACGCGCATTCGCGGCTCGAGGGGTCAACGCGTCGACGCCCACGCTCCCTCCCCCATCTACACCACCAAGCCGGCGGGCCCCCACCGGCACCTGGTGCAGTGGTTCGAAGGCAGCGCCTCGGCGAGCACCCAGGTCGCCGGCGTGGTCGCCCTCGCCTCGAGCGCAGTGCAGCAGCGGCGCGGTGAACCCGTCCACCCGGCACGCATGCGCGAGGCGCTGCGAGTGACGGGTACGGAAGCCCGCATCGACGCGGACAGGCCTCTCTGCGGCACCCAGCCCAACCTCGAGGAACTGCTCGAAGTGCTGCTGGAGCCAACCGCAGGGTGAGGTAGAGGGGGGTGGTATAGTCAACCCGCGAAGCCGTTCGCGCAGAGACCAAGAACCGGGTCTCTCTCCGGCGCGAACCCGTCTCGTACAGCTGAGGTTGCGATGTCCGTCCTGCGCCAAGCCCTGCTAGTCCTTCCCTTGCTCCTGTCCCTCGGCTGTCCTCCCGGCGACAGCGGAAAGCTCGACGACACCGCCCCCGGCAGCGTGGACGCCGACGGTGACGGCTACGCGTCGAGCGAGGACTGCGACGACTCGGATCCCACCATCTATCCGGGAGCCGAGGAGACCTGCGACGGCGAAGACAACGAGACAGGCACCAACACGTTCTACGCCGACACCGACGGAGACGGCTTCGGGAACCCCACGAGCACCGTCGAGGACTGCCAGCCGCCCACCGGCTACGTCGAGGACGACTCGGACTGCAACGACCAAGACGCCGAACAGCACCCTGGAGCGGAAGAGTACTGCAACGGAGAGGACGACGACTGCGACGATGACATCGACGAGGAAGCAGTGGATCCCGCCACGTGGTACCAGGACGCAGACGGAGACGGATGGGGCAACGAAGAGGTCACCGCCGAGGCCTGTGATCAACCCACCGGACATACCGAACAAGCGGAGGACTGCGACGACGAGGACGCGGATCAACATCCTGGCGCGGACGAGTACTGCAACGGTGAAGACGACGACTGCGATGGCGAAGTCGACGAGGACACCATCGACGCCGAGACCACCTGGTACGCGGACGACGACGAGGACGGCTACGGCGACTCTGGCGACGTGATCGTGCAGTGCACCCAGCCCAGCGGCTACGTGCTCAACGCCGAGGACTGCAACGACGATGACAGCAGCTTCAGTCCCGCCGCCACGGAGTATTGCGACGGCGTGGACAACGACTGCGACGGCACCACCGACGAAGACGACGCCACCGACACCCAGACCTGGTACGCCGACACCGACGAGGACGGCTATGGCGATGTTTCCAACACCACCGCTGCGTGTGAGGAGCCCAGTGGCTACACCGACGACTCGACCGACTGCGACGACGCGG
>CAZVHW010000086.1:0-17526 GCA_964626835.1 uncultured Enterobacterales bacterium | reverse complement strand
CCCGCGACGTGAGCGTTGCCACTCGGGCGAGCGACAAACTGGGACGAGAGCTGCATGACCTGATCAAGCCCGGGAGCGCCCTGGACGAACGTCTGTGGGGGCCCGGTGGACTGGTCCCGTCGGCGACGGGGCTCAGCGCCGAGTTGGATCGCTGCGAGCGGCGGACGGGAGCCGTCGCGCAGTGCGAGGAGGCAGCCTCCGTCGGGGCCACCGATCCGAGCCGGGGCTTCCTTTCGGCCCGTCGGCTGGTCGCGGAGCTGCTCGCTCGATTCGAGGGCGGAGAGGCCTCGGATGCCCGCAGCCTCACCTCGCGGCTCGACGCAGCCGAGGGGTCCGTCGTGACGACCGAGGCACAGAGGCGCATGAAGACCGCGTCGACTGAACGCGAGTGGGAGCTGCTCGTCGCCGAGTTCCGGGTGCTGGGCGCGCAGCTCGACACCGAGGCGGGGGCGCGGGCTGCGGCCGACGCGCTCGAGCGGGCCGAGGCGAGGCTTCAGGAGGTGCAGCGGTTCGCGGCCATGGCGAACCTGTTCCGACCGCAGGGCGACATCATTCAGCTCCGAGCGGCCTCGTCGCACCAGGCCTCCGAAGCTGCAAGGGCCTACGACGCGGCTTCGAGTGGCCACGCCGGCCTGTTCGCGTTTGAGCTAATGCCCGCCTGGGCCGACCGGTGGGAGAAGGCGAAGGAGTCCGAGTTCCTTCGCGACGAGCTCATCGCTGAGGCCCGGCGCGATCCGGGCGTGAAGGCCGAGCAGCGAGTTTGGATTGAGTACATCGCTGGGCTCGACTTCGTTGCCGCGATCGACCGGCCCAAGGTCTCCTACGACGACGGCGTGTACTCGCTCTCGATCGCCAGCTTCGACCCGGGACCGAACGGACTCTCCGACTGGGACAAAGCGCAGCAGACCAGCCTGTACGGCTGGGCGACCACCGGGGTCGCGGTCGGGCTGTGGCGACGGGTCCGATGGGAGAACTTCTTGGGCTACGCGCAGGCCAGGGTGCCGCTGACCGGCATGCCGAGAGATCTCATGGCACGCCTCGAGTCCGAGCTGGGACGAACCATCGAGGTCCGGTGGCGATGGAGCGGAGCCGGAAAGCCCAAGACACTGGAGAGCGGACCGATGATGGGCTTCATCTCCACGAACACGTGGCTCGTGCCGAACCGGCTCCGACTGGAGTTTGTCGAGGCCGGCGAGGTCGTCTGGACCTTCGAGTAGGACCGTCCTTGCTGTCTCAGCGAAGCGAATCAGGGACACACCACCCCGAATGTCATCCCAAGTGATCCATCGAGATCCCTCGCCACCTCCGCCGGATTCGACGTGGTGAACGCGGCCGGGCTGTAGGGCGGGGGTAAGCGATGTGTCTGCGGGGCCACAGTCGCCGTGTTCGTACCGCCACACCGGGCTGGGTGATTCGGGTCATGTAGGAGCCATCAAGCACCTGGCACGCTCGTTGCTCCCGTCTGGCACGCCGACCGCCGAGCTTGAAAGCACCCCGGCGGGAACTACGTTCGATGACTAGAGGAGGACTCATGTCGATCTCACAGAACGTTAGCCTCACTGGTGCCGCGGTCCTTCTGGGCCTGATCGTCTTCGGGCTACATGCGCTAGGCGTCGGCGACCGAACCCCCTTCGAGGGAGGCGTCCCCGCAGTCCCCCTCAGCCCTGCGCAGCCCTCTGCTCCTGGGGAACTCGGGGGCTTAGATGGCGTCGATTTGGTCTCGACGGAAAAGTCCGAGGACCAGGTGACCGCGATTCGGCGCGAATGGGGCCTCGACGGGATCGAGATCTCGGAGTCGATGCTGGAGGCTGCGGCTGAGGCGGGTGATGACTACTGGCGCGCTTGGAGCCTGACACCCGATCTCTGCCGAGCCGCTGAGGCAGTCATCCACCCGCACGGGACACTGCCTCTGCTGGTCCTCGCCGAGGCTATCGGCCCCGACCTCTCAGGTGGCCTCCAGCGCCTCGCAGGTTCGGCCGTGGCGGCGCACGAGGACCGACTCAAGTTCGCACTGCTCAACCCTTCCCTGGCGGAGTTCGGCATGGACACCCCCGAAGTCTGCTGGAACGCCTATGAGTCGTCCGGCTGGGAGTCCCAGGTCGTCGAGATCGCGCTGACCTATGGGTTCGACCAGGACACTTGCGCTTGACGTTCAGCCCGCCAGGCTGGCAGGCTGTACACGCGGGTCCCCGCGTTGACACCTCGAGGGCGCTTTGTCCTTCTTATCCCCCGTCGATGAAGTCGTAGTCACCCGCTGCACACCGCGCCTCGAGCTCAGCCCGGAACGCCTGGAAGGTGTCGAAGAGTCGGTTCTCCAGCAGCACGTATGGCTTGGCCTCGCACAGCTCGAAGGTGAGCCTGGTGATGATGCCCAGCGTGCCGTAGGAGCCGTGGACCAGGTGGAACTCGTCGTCGTCTGGGGTGAGGATCACCCGCTCACCGGTGCCCGTGACCACCTCGTACTCGAAACACTTGTCGTGGAACCCGCCGTGCTTGTAGGACATGGACTCGATGGAGCAGCCCGAGACCGCGCCCCCGAGGGTGATGCCCTCGAGCTCAGGCACCGTGAAGGGGATCAAGCCATGCTCGAGCGTCCGCGCCACCAGATCCACGAAGCGGACGCCGGGCTCGGCTGTGCAGGTGCGCGCCTGGGGGTCGATCTCGAGCACGTGGTTGAGGTCGCGCACGTCGATCCTGGGGCGCTTCTTGGCGTAGGGGTCGGGCACGGTGTGGGCCACCGAGGCCTTCTGACGCCCCACAGGGATCCCCTGGGCCGCCGCGTCGAGGACCTGTTGCTGGACGGACCGGACTCTGTCGTCATGGGCTTTCAATGGGACTCCCTGGTGCTGGCAGGTGGATAGCCTGGTCAGCGGATGGGGGTCAATCGTGGCCCTGGGCCGACAGGGACGCCAGCCAGCGACCCAGGCGTCACTCTCCGGCGAGCTCGCGGGCGCCCATGTCTGGCGCGGCCCCTTCGAACTCGTCATCGCCAGCAGGGCTCCAGCGTCGATGGCGGGTGCCTCGCGGGTCAAGGTGAAGTCGCCCGCGTCTGCGACGATGTTGCGTTCCATGGTGGTGTGGGCGCCGTCGAAGGACAGGACCCACACCCCATTCTTGACGCGCGAGAATCCCCGCTCTACGGTGGGCAGGTCCGCCGCCAGGGATGATGATGAACGCGCCTGCCCGCCTCTTGTCCGCTGCCCTCGTCGTCGCGTCCGTCGCCTCCTGCATGCAGGACTACGAGATCGTGCCGGAGCGGCCGGACGTCGACCCGGGCGAGGTGACCGCCTGCCCGTTCACGGCCGTCGAGGGCACCCGCTTCAGCTCCTACGACTGCAACCCGGTGTTCTCCGGCACCGGCGACGACTGGGAGGGCAGCGTGGGTGCGGTCGGGTACCTGGTCACCGAGGTGCTCGCCCATCCCATCATCCAGATCTGGTACATCGGTGCCTCGGGGAGCGACTACGGGATGGGCTACGCCGTCTCGGCCAACGGGACCGACTGGGAGACCCACCCTTCCAACCCGGTCTTCAGCCGGGAGCCCGCCGCGTGGGACGAAGACTCGGTGTCGGCCCAGGTGGTGGTCTGGGACCCCGTCGACCGGCAGTACGTCATGGCCTACCAGGGCTACAGCCTGAACAGCCCCACAGACTCCACCGACGACGTCTGGGGCATCGGCGTCACCACCTCGGTCGACGGCGTGACCTGGGAGAAGCACCCCGACAACCCGGTGATCGACTTCGGACAGTACGGGCTGCAGACCTACGACTACTGGAACTACTTCTGCAACGAGCGGGCCTCGGATCCGGTGATCTGCGACCTGATCGGCTGGACCTACACCACCGACTACACCCTCAGCTCCGCCATCCACCCCTGCTGGCCGCTGACCATGACGATCACGGATCGCGGCGGCTTCCGCGGGTACCTGGCCGCCCAGGACACCATGGAGATCCTCGAGGGGCTCGACTGGGAGACCTTCGAGGCGGAGCTGTGGGCTGGGAAATCGACCTCGGTGTACACCGACGAGTACGCGGCCTGCAATGTCTACCGCATGGACGGCATCGAGCTGGATGGCTGGCTGCTGTGGGAAGACGAACCTGTGCTGGCGGGCACGCCGGATGGCCCCGACGGCAAGGGCGTGACCGGCGCTGCGGTCGTGGAGTACGGAACCACCCAGTACATGTTCTACCTGGGCTTCGAGGAGTGGATCCCCGGCAGCGGCGGAGTGATCTCCGCGAACAACAGCACGCTGCACATCGCCCGTTCGTACGACGAGGGCATCACCTGGGAGCTGGACCCGAACAACCCCGTGCCGCTGCACCGGACCGCGTCCAAGGAGCTGTGGGGTGTGGGAGCCCAGGTGGTCGGCACGCGGATCTACGTCTGGCTCACCGATGTCTACGATGAGGGCCGGGCGGTCGGCTACTTCTACTACGACCCCGAGCTCGAGGACGTGCACCCGTCGAGCGAGTAGCGCGTGTCCATCACCCCCATCACCCCCATCGCCGCCCTGGCACTGACCGCCCTGGCGACGCCCGCAGGCCACGCAGACGGCTCTTGGGACGTGGGCAGCTGGATCCTCTCGGCCAGCGTACGCCCCGAGGCGCAGGTCCGTGCGCAGGCCTGGGTGGACGACGACCAGCGCGTGACCCAGGCCTTCGCCGCGAGCTACCCCGGCTGGGTGCAGGGACGAATCGCGGCGGCGGTAAACCGCAGCCTCCCCAGCGCCATCACGACCTGCGAGCCCAGCGTCCACGTGAGCTTCGTGGAGCCCGGCTCTGTGGGTGAGACCGACGCGGACCGGGCCTTCGAGCGCAGCACCTTTCAGGTCGAGAGCCTGCACTGCCTGGATCACGGCGACGCCGCCCAGGCCATGGCGGTCTACAACAGCGTGGCCTTCCGGGAGGAGGTGATGCCGGGCCTGGACAGCTACCAGCGCGAGGACGACCACGTCTGCCTGGTCACCAGTGCGGTCATGGGCATCGTCGGTCGCACGGACATCTGCCTGTTGGCCCGAGAGTACGCAGATGACGGGATGAGCGCCTTCCACACCCGGCTGGTGAAGAGCGCCGACGCCCCCGACGCCCAGGGGATCTTCCTGCGGGAGAGCGTCGTCGCATTCGTCGACCGCGCACAGGGCGGGGTCGCGGTCTACCGGAACGTCTACACCCGCGGAAAGGACATGGGTGCGGTGCAGCGCAGCGTCCTGTCCCACGTGGCGGGCGGTGCCCAGGACAAGATCGCCGAGGCTCTGGAGGAGCGGCTGCGCTGAGTCGGGGGGTGGGGTGAGCCCTGTGGAGCGCACACGCCCGCGAAGCGCTCTACGGGTCGATTCGCGTGACCTCGATGATGACCGCATCGAGCGTCAGGTCCGGCATCAGTTCCTTGTCGCCGATCAAGCGCTTGCCTTCCTGCAGCTGCCCATCTCGCACATCCAACAGGACGCGGTCTTGGAACCCAAACTCTATGCACAGGTGGTGCACGTGCCTGCGTCCAGGCCTGGTCTTGATGGCGAGCAGCAACCTGCCACCCTCGCTCAGGTGGGCATCCAGTCCCTCGAACACCGACTTCAGAAAACAGAACCCAACGTCCGCGGTGAAGAACAGCTCCCGGGCGCCGGCCGCGTCCAGTTCGTCTTCCACTTCGGGGAAGTAGCGCTCCGAGTCCCCGTGGGTGCCCTGGGGTGGATCGCTCAGGATCAAGTCGAAGCGCTCTTGGTCGCCGATGACCGAGTACGCCCCCTGATCATCGAAGGGCACCAACCGGCCCTCGAAGCGGTCGGCCACACCCAGCTGCCTGGCGTTGAAGCTCGCGTTGCGCAGCGCCAGGGGGTCCAGCTCCGTCCCCACCGCCCGCTCGGCGCCCTGGGCCAACGCGGCGAAGGACAGCGCGCCCGTGCCCGTGCCCATGTCCAGCACACTGGACACCCCCTCGAGGCCGTCGGTGACCTCGAAGGCCGAGCCGAACAAGGCCATGGAGTACTTGTCGAAGGACACGGTGTGGAAGCGGGTGATCAGACCGTCCAGATCTTCGAAGTAGTAGCTCTCCGCCACATCGATGATGTTCGGCGGGTAGATCTCCTGGTAGTCGTCGGAGCCACCCTTGCCGCACTCGAAGTCCAGCCCGGCGCTGTCCAGCGAGAAGCTGGGGAGAACATCCGAATAACGACCTTGCCGGCCCTCTCGGGGCTTCGCTCGATAGCCTGTGGCAGCATCAGCCGGTGCGGCCCCATCGACGGGGGTGATCGCAGGCTCCTTCGGGGTGCCGTCGGTCCCGGTCGAACAGGCACCGATCGCCAGAAGGGCAGCGAGCAGCAGGTTCGTGGTCGTCGTACGCATGAATCACCTCGGAGGACGCCGGTGACGCCGGACACCCATCTCTATCAGGCTACCGTGGGGGAGGTGTAGGCGAGACGATCCATGCTGGCGCGTCCCGGTCGTCCGCCCGACAGCCAGCCCGCACGGCGCGCCGACCTGGCCGCAGCCCGAACACCCGATGTGGCCGCGCCGCGGGTCAGGGAGCCTTGCAGGCCAAGAACAGGACGTTGTGGAAGTGCTGGTCGTCGTCATCCTGGTGTTCGACGGACCAGTGGACATGCTCACGCCAGGCCTGGGGGTACATCTTCGTCGTGACCTCTGCGAAGCGCTCGTTGTCGTGGGCCGACCAGACCGCCAAGACGCCGCCTGGGGCCAGGTGTTCGCTGACGCGGGCTTGGCCTCCGGGCGTGTAGAAGTCCAGGCTGGCACGGGCTGCCGACGTGGTGGGCGGCCGCGCTGCGCCTCGCGCCGATCGGCCCTCTCACAAGCCGTCCCAGGGGGTGTCCTCACGCTCCTCGACACGGTCCTTGACGTTCAGCCCGCCAGGCTGGCAGGCTGTCTGTACACGCGGGTCCCCGCGTTGACACCTCGAGGGCGCTTTGTCCTTCTTATCCCCGGCCGAACGTCCCCATCAGGTGGAACCTGGCGCCATCCAGGCTCCTCGGTGGTCCGAACATCTGCCAAGCGACGACCGGGTGGTAGGCCCGAGCACCGGTGAGCGGCTCCCTCGCGGTGAGCATGAAGGGGCTGACCACGAACAGGACCACCCGTGGCTCGAGGTCCAGGACGTCAGGGATCATCATCGCCATGGTGACGGCCATGGCGCCATCGAAGCCGAGGTTCAGCACACGCGCGCGGCGTGGGCCGAGCATCCGCTCCAGGCGCGCCTCGTCCAAGTTGCGGTGCGCGATGCTGCTGCCCATCACCACGACGTCTACCTCCCCCGGCCTGGCGCCGTACAAGAGACCGTCCGCTCGCGCCTGTGTTCCAGCAGGGCAGGAAGCGAGGAAACGCGGCCAAGCCGACGCGAGACCCAAGACCAGGTCGACGGACACGAGCCCCAGCAGGGGACCGAGCAGGAGGAGCAGGAACGTTCGCCCCGGTGATTGCATCTTCCTTGGCTTCTCGCTGGACCTGGCCACGATACCAGGCCGTGTGACGGGTGGCCCGAGCCCGGGGCCTACTGCTGGGCGATGTCCCACTTCGTCCGCGCCCACGAACTCTCGAACGCGCCCTGATCGGAGAAGAAGGTGCGCTGCTCCTTCTCGACCGCATCGATGAAGAGCACGAAGTCGTACAGGGGCTCGTCCCCCGCCATGTTCTCGGAGAAGTGTTGGACCATGAGGTTCGCAGGCAGCGTGACGCGCCCGGCGACCTTGGCCATGGGCAGATCCAGCCCTTCCTTGCCATCGGCCGGGCGGTAGGCGCGCCACACCAACTCGGTGCAGACCAGGGTGTGGTCGGTGGCGAAGTCGAAGTCGAAGTCGTAGGGCTTGCCCCAGTGGGAAAAGGCTTCGACCACGGCCTGGGCCTTGGCGACCTTGTCGAGGCGCGGGCGCACGGCGCCGAGGTAGTCGCCCGAGACATGGCTCATGGTGTTGAACACGACGCCTTCGCCGATGGCTTCGATGACCCGGTGGGTCTCGCCGTGGTCGCCCAACCTGTAGCGCAGCCAGGCGGTGGGGAAGTGCTCCTCGAGGAAGCGGGGCAGCGTGGTGCGCTCGCCCGTGGTGAGCTCGATCCATTCGAGCACCGCCGGATCGTCGAAGTAGGCCTCGAGATCGTCCGGCGAGCCCAGGTAGAGGATGGCGTGAGGCCAGAAGCCCGGCAGGCCCACGTTGCTCAGGTACCAGTTCTTGCGGGAGATCATGATGTCGCCGGGGCGCAGCAGCTCGGCCGCCTGTTCCTGCTGCTCGGTGGGGATGAGGTACCAGCCGACGCGACGAACGCGGATGTCGCCCATCAGGTCCGCCGCTTCTTTCTGGACCGGGAACCAGACGCGGCGCACCGAGCGCTTGAGCACCTGGGCGTCGGCCCGTACGGTGAGGGCCGCGCGGTCGATGGGGGCCACGGCGTCGATGACCACCAGGTGGTCCTCGATGGCTTCCCAGAGCCAGGCGACGTCGAGCTCTTGGGCCTCTTCCCGGCCGCCCAGACCTTTCTCGAGCACCTGCAGGTAGCGCTCGCCAGCCACGACCCGCGCCTGATCGCGGGTGCCCAGCAGCTCCTGGCGGAAGTGGCTGAAGCTGCTCTCGGGCAGGTCGTGGGAGGGGTGGGGGTTGTCCAGGAACTTCCTGGCGCTGGGATTGGCCAGCACGCGCTTGGAGAAGCGAGCGGCCTTTTCGTACAGCGCCAGCTCTGCGGCGTAGGAGAGCAGGTAGGAGCGCAGGTGGTAGCGCCGCTCGACCCGGGAGGGATCGAAGCGGTACCAGTCTTCCCAGAACACGCGGATGCCGTCCAGGGCGAAGGAGTAGTCGAGCAGGGCCGCGTAGCACTCGAGGAGCAGGGCTTCGTCCTCGGCGGACAGGGCGATGTCCTTGCCGGCGGCGGGCACGCCCTGGATCTCGAGCTCACGCAGCAGGCGCTCCATGCCACGTTCGTGGTCGCGGTAGGCCTGGGCGTCGAGCTCGAAGGCGGTCTCGAACTGAGCTGTGGGCAGCTCGGTGAGGGGCGAAGGCTCGCGCAGGTGGTGAACACCCAGCCGCACGCCCAGGGCCACGGCCATGAGCACCAGCACGGCCACCACGCGCTTGCGCAGGCGCACGCCCCGGGGCGAGGAGGCCACGAGCTTGCCTCGTAGCAGCTTGCCGAAGGCGATCAAGGCGAGGGCCGCCAGGGTCCAGGCCAGGGTGATCTCGAGCAGGGTCGGCAGCAGGCGCATGCCCTGATCGGCCGCGTAGAAGCCGGCCAAGGCTCCGAGACCCATGGGGAGCATGGCCTGACCGACCAGATCGATGAAGCGTCCGGCGCGCACCACGCGGGGGTCGTCGATGGGCGGGCTGTCGGCGGGGGGAGTGGTTTCCATGGACCGCCGCCTAACATCCCCTGACATTCAAGACGCGGGGGATGCCCGCTTGCGCACCAGCTTCTGCTTGGCCTCGAAGATGAGCATGGAGACCCGGCTCAAGATGCTGACCTCGTTGTCCCCGCTGGTCTCGATGGACAGGATGCTCAGATCGGGCCGCTCGGCCATCACCTTGGCCATCACGCCGTCGGAAACCCCCGAAGACGGCATGCAGCCAAAGGGCTTGGACGAGATGAAGCCGTCGACCTTGTCGGCGTAGTGCATGGCCTCGGCCACCTCGAGGTTGCCCTCTCCACCGAAGATCTCGGGGTGGTAGAGATCGCGGCCGACCTCGGCCATGTGGTCCAGGTCCATCAGCTCGGCGCGCCCGCCGAAGCGGGGCAGGTCCAAGGCGTCGAGGTAGCGGTTCCAGACGCCCAGCACGAAGCGCCGACGGAACATGGACTGCACGTAGAGGAAGATGTTGTCGAACCACTCGCGAAGGCTCGCCGCGTAGCGGATGCCGGGGGCGAAGACCCGCTGCTGCCGCCAGAAGTCGTACATGACCCGCTGGGTGAACAGGCCCGGCGAGACCACGCAGCCGTGGTCCATGATGAAGCGGCGCAGGTTGTAGTTGCCCTCGTTGTGGGCCAGGTTCGCGAAGATCTCGCCGGTGATGTAGATGCTCGGCAGCACCGCGTCCCCCCGGGGGATCTCCGCGAAGCGGGCGCTGGCCTTGCGGAGCACGTTCACCACCGCCGGGACGTAGCGGCGCTCCAGCATGGCGCTCAACAGCTCCTCTTCGACCTCGCCGATGGCGACCATGACCTGCTCGCGGTCCTTGGCCTGGGGCCGCAGGGCGCACTCGACGACGTGCATCATGTCGGCGAGCACCAGGGCGTGGGTCATGATGACGCGGAAGCGCCAGTCGAAGTGGAAGGCGCTGTCGGCGGTGATGTCTTCGCTGGTGAACCCGGACGAGAAGATCAGCAGCCGGAAGTTCTCGAAGCCGGCGTCGTGCAGGGCCTTCCAGTATTCCTGGGGGTACATGCCGTAGCGGCACGGACCGCACTGGCCGCCGCCGCAGACGAACACGTAGCGCTCGACGATCTCTTTTTTGGAAAGCCCCGTCTCGCGCTGGATGCGGAACAGGTTCTTGAGCAGGCTCCCGATGGTGAAGTACATCGGGTTGCACTCCATGCGGTTGCCGTATTCCTTGCCCCAGCGCACGTCCTCGTAGAAGTAGTCGCCCAGGTCTTCGTAGCGGTAGCCGTAGCGCTCGAAGTAGGCGCGCAGGAAGAAGGACTTCCGCCGCTCCACGAAGTTGTAGAGGATGGTGACCTTGTCCTTGTCGAGCTTGTGCCAGACGGGGTTGCCGTAGCCCCGCCAGGGGGCGCCGCGGCGAGCCGTGGGTCGAACCCCGTGGTTCTCGGTGGGCTTGGAGGTCACGCTGGGCCCCCTCTTTGGCGGATGGCTTCTTCCTCGATGTGCAGGAAGTATTCTATGGTCTGCACGCGGATGCCGAAGGTCGCGCCCGGCTTGTTCTGGTCGATGTCGTGGAACAGGAAGTGGGGCGTGCCCGTCGCGTCGAGGATGTTGGCGACGTAGGAATAGGCCGGGGCGTCGAAGCCGCACTTGAAGCTGGACAGATCGACGACCGCCAGGTTGGGATGGCGTGCCGCGACCAGCGCCCCCCAGATCTTGTGGTTGAGGTTGCGGTTGAAGTTGCGCTTCCAGACCTGCCCGATCGAGTGGGCGCTGTCGACACCTCTCTCGTCGTCGCCAAAGAGCGGCTCGAGGAAGTCGGCGTCCACGGGCAGCGACTCGATGTTCAGGACGGGGAAACCCCTCAGCTGGAACTGCTCGGGGATGCCGTGGTTGAGCCCCGGATCGTTATGGTAGGGGTGCCCGATGACCAGGATGCCGATGCGGTCTCGAAGCACCAGCTGGTCGAGGAGGGCCCGGCCCTGGGCGCGAAGGCCCTGGAGGTAGTCTTCGAGGGCCTGGTAGCCCTGGCGTACCGCCCAGGCGTTTTCGTCTTCGGTGACCAGCAGCCGCTCGCCGAAGTACTCGAAGAGCATGTCCCGGGCCTGAGCCGGACGCGCCAGGTAGACCAGCGGCTTCCAGTACTCGACGCCGTGCTCCGCGAAGAAGTCGCGTTCACGGGTGAACACGGCGTGGGCCACCTCGGGCGTGCCCATCTGTATGACACAGGCGTGGTCACCACAGGCGTCCTGGACGGTGGAGGGTAGCTGCGTGACCCGCGGGAAACAGATGTGGGTGAGACCCAGGCGCTCGCGGTTCTGCAACAGGTTGTAGACATGCGCGGGGGCCACCTTGGCCGGGAAGCAGGGATCGATGGCGCCCCACTTGTTGCCCTCGCCCCACAGCTTGTCGGAGGTGACGTCGCTGGTCACGACACGCCCGACCCCCAGACAGCGCAGATAGGTGGAGAAGAAGGGCTCGTAGCAGTAGGCGTTGAGCAGACGTGGAGAGCCCACCACCATGGCTGCCCGGTGCGCAGCCGAGGAGGGGGGCGACCGCCGGAATCGCCTGCGGCGGCCCCCCAGAAATGGGACGCGGCTGCCGATGGAGTCCAGGAAGGTCTGGGGTGCTGGGGAGGCCACCAGCTGCCCGTCATCGGGCAGAGGCTCGAAGCTCCACTCTGCGAAGGCCTGCTCGGCGGCGACCTCGACCAGGTTTTCGTACTCGCGCTTGGCGCGGCCGTGCTCTCGCTTCCAGGTCTTCACGTCCGCTGCGGTCTCGGACTTGCCCCGCTCGCAGGCGTTGCCCGAGATGAACCGGACCTGACGCTCGGCGGAGATCTGGATGTCGATGAACGAGCGCGGGCAGTGGTTCGCGCAGAAACGGCAGCGGGTGTCGTCGTCGCTGCGGGTGGAGAACCGAACTCGGGAGGCGGCCTGGACGCCGATGAACTTGCTGGGACCGCGGTGACTGCGCTGGGCTTCGAGGGCCGCACCGATGGCCCCCACGATGTCGGCGTGCCGGTGCACGAAGACCTCGGCCTCGGGGGCCTTGCGGTGGATGTAGTCGACCTGCGCCTTGACCGCCGCGAGGTTCTTCTGGGTGCCACCCTGCAACACCACCCGACGGCCGAAGCGCCCGATGTTGGTGTCCTGGACGACGTAGTTCCAGATGTTGAGGGGCAGGACGATGGCCAGCCCGGCCATGATCTCTTCCTTGGACCACCCCTGCTGCTGGAAGTTGACCTTGTCCTGCTCCATGAAGACCGCGCAGCCGTAGTTGAAGGCTGGCGCCTGTCGGGCGCGGAAGGCGTGGTCGGCGTACCGCTCGACCGGGATGCCAAACTGGGCCGCCATGCCCTGCAGGAAGAAGCCGTTGCCGGCGCTGCACTGGGTGTTGAGCATGAAGTCGGCGACCCGACCGCCCTTCATGAGCAGGACCTTGATGTCCTGCCCGCCGACGTCACAGATGACGTCTACGTCTCCATGGTCCCTCACGGCGCCGCGCATGTGGGCCACCGTCTCGACCACCGCCAGGTCGAGATCGAAGGCCTCGCGCAGGATCTCGCTGGCGTAGCCGGTGACCGCGCTGCCCAGGACCTCGAGGCGCAGATCGCAGCCCGCCGCCCAGGCACCGAGCCGCTGGAACATGGCGCGGATGTCCTCGATGGGATTGCCCGCCGACAGCAGGTAGTCCTTGTAGAAGGGCTCGCCGTCTTGCCCGAGCAGCACGATCTTGGAGCTGGTGGAGCCGCCGTCGATGCCGACGAAACAGGGCACCGCGCTGCCGGGGGCGGGGATTGCGGGCTCGAAGGGCGGGATGGTGTAGGCAGCGCGGAAGGCCTCGAGCTCTTCGCTGGAGGAGACCAGCGCGGCTCTGACCACCCCCGAGCGGCGCAGCTGCTCGGCGCGACCGTGCTGGAGGTAGTCGTCCAGCGGGCCGATCCCGGCGAACAGACGCTTTTCCGCCGAGCCGCCAGGCTGCAGCTCCCGCACGAGCCGAGACTGCTGGCTGCCGAAGAGCACGGCGCCCAGGGCCGCGTAGTACTGGGAGTCCGGGGGTACGCGGATGAGCTCTTCGAGGGGGCGGTCGGCCGGTGCCCAGCGATGGGCACGCCAGGTATCGGGGATGTGCTGGCGCCACAGCTCGGTCAGCACGGGCAGGTAGGTGTGAGGCCCGCCCAGCAGCAGCACCTCGTCGGCGAGGACGTTGCCGCGCACCAGGACCTCGAGGTTCTGGCGGACGATGGCGTTGCAGAGGGAGACGAAGATCTCCTCGCGATCGATGCCGGCCTTGAGCAGCCCGACGACGTCTGTCTCGGCGAACACGCCGCACTTGGCCGCGACGCGGTGGATGGTGCGGCCCTCGAGCCGCACGTCGGCGGCCTGTTCCACCGACAGGCCCACCTTGTCGAAGATCTTGTCCAGGGTGGCCCCGGTGCCCCCGGCGCACTTGTCGTTCATGGACGCCTTGGTGCTCCGCCCCCCTCGCTCGTCTTCCCTCCAGAAGATGACCTTGGCGTCCTGGCCCCCCAGCTCGATGATGGAGCCCGCGCGAGGGTGCAGCTGCTCGGCCGCGTAGGTGACGGCGTTGACTTCCTGGACGTAGTGGGCGTTCAGGTGGGGGGCGACCACCCTGCCACCGCTGCCGGTGACGAACAGCTCCAGATCGGCCTCGGGGAGCGCGGCCTGGATGCGCTGCAGGAACTCGCGGACCATCTCGCCCTGGCGCGTGTTGTGGCGGCGGTAGTCGGACCAGACGACACCGTCGGTGCCATCGAGCACGACGGCCTTGACCGTCGTGGATCCGATGTCGATGCCGCAACGCAGCGTTGAGCCCATGAGGGCCGCTCCTTGGTTCCCTTCGCGCCCACTCTAGCGCGGATTGCCTGGTTTTTCCCGCGGCGGATCACCCTTCGGTGAGTTCAGGACTCCAGGAGTATCTTGACCGTGCCGGGTTGGTCGGCCCACTCGAGGGCCTCGAGGCCCCGCTCGAGGGGAAGGCGCGCCGTGACGAGGGGCGTAGGATCCACCAGCCCGGACTCGAGCAGCCGCAGCGCCGGGGCGAAGGGCCCACAGCGCGATCCGAGCACCGTGATCTCGTGGATGACCCATGGGACCACGGGGGGAGCCGCCGGATCCGCCACGGTGGTCTTGAGCACGACGGTGCCGCGGGGGCGCACGAGGCCGGTGGCCAGCGTGAGGCCATCCCGATGGCCGGTGCATTCGACCACCACGTCGGCACCGACCAGGGAGTCGGCATCGTGGACGTGGACGGGGCGAACGGAAGGAGGCAACAGGTCCAGCAGCTCGGAGTGACGGTCGACCCCCGCCACCTCGGCGCCGGTCAGGGCCAGCACGCGCGCCACCAGCTGGCCCAGGCGGCCGACGCCCAGAACCACCACCCGCTGGGAGGGCTGCAGCTCGAGCTGCTCGAGGATCTGGCAGGCTGCGGCCAAGGGTTCGGTGAAGACGGCCTGTTCGTCGCTGACGCCGTCGGGCACTGGGTGCAGGTTGGCTTCCGGAAGCGACAGAACCTCGGCAAACGCCCCGTCGCGGTCCTGGATGCCCAGCACCGAGCGGTGGGAACAGTGGGTGGGCAGGCCGGCACTGCAGGTGGCGCAAGCACCGCAGGAGCAGTTGATCTCCCCCACGACCCGGCGGCCCACCCAGGCACGGTCGTCCGCATGCTCGACCACTCCCACGAACTCGTGGCCCAACACGCCGAGGAAGCCCATGTAGCCCTTGCAGAGCTCGAGGTCGGTGGCGCAGACACCAGCGAGGGAGACACGAACCCGAGCCTCGCCGGGAACCGCGGCGGGCTGGGGGTGGTCCCGGACCTCGGGCCCCGTACCGGTCAGCACCAAAGCGCGCATGTTTCCTCCTGGACGGACCATGGACAACCCTCTACCCTGATGACAGGAGAGCACCCAATGGGCTCCACGACCCTCTTCCTCGCCTGTGCCCTGCTCCTCGGCCCGGCCGCCCAGGCGGGCAGGCGCGCCAAGCAGGCCGAGGCTCCGGTAGCGGCAGAGCCCACCCAGCCCGCAGGCTTCACCGCCGTAGAGGTCGTGTCCGTACTGCCGGCGGGCGGTGGGGGAGGCACGGTGCTGCTGGCCAACATCGAGCGCACCCAGGTCATCCCCATCGGCGTAGGGGGCACCGAGGCGCTGTCCATCGCGCTCCGGGCCGAGCGCCGCCGCTACGAGCGCCCCCTCACCCACGACCTGCTGGACACCGTCATCGGAGAGCTGGGTGGCGAGCTGACCCAGGTGCGCATCGACGATCTGCGCTCCCAAGTCTTTGTCGCCACCATCACCCTTCAGCAGGGTGAGGACAGCAAGCGCGTCGACCTGCGAGCCTCGGATGCCATCGCCCTCGCGCTGGGCAACGGCCTGCCCATCTGGATGGCCGACGGCGTGCTGGCCGAGACAGGCATCCCCTGGGCGGACTTCATCGCACCGCCAGATCTGGAGCCTGAAGAGCTGGAGCTGGAGCTGGAGGCTCCGGCGCCCCAGCCCCAGCTATAGGGCGGGCGGGGACAAGCCCCGCCCCTACATACCGAGCGGCGTCAGCGCGCCCGGGCGTACCCCACACCGCAGACCACGGCGTTGAGGGCGGCTAGCAGCGCGCCGATGGCGGTGGTGGTGTGGGCCACGCCCGTCGCCTTGGAGAGCAGCGCCACGCTCTTGACCGCGCCCTCGGCCACCACCTCGGCGGGGAGGGGGAAGGCGGTGGACATCATGTACAGGCCCATGCTGGTCCCGCAGATCCCCACCAGGAGGGTGGCGGCGGCGAGGCCTACGACCACGCCCACGAGACGGCGGTCGCGGCGGACGAACAGAGCGACGTTCGCCGCCAGGGTGGCCAGACCAACGACCAGCACGAAGAGCATGAAGGGGCCGCCGACGGAAAGGATGGTCATCATCTCGGTTTCTCCTGGAGTGGGATGTCGGCCCGTCCGTCTCGTCGTTTGTTCGCCGTGGGGACTGTCGGCCTTCGCACCAGGAACATCTCAAGCTCCGTGCCAACGGACACCCGAAGGCTGGTTTTCGTCGGTGGCTTGCTTTTCTCGCCGGCTTTCGACGAATCGAGGTCGGGAGGTCCGTCCGACGAATGCGGTAAGGACTTGCACTGCCGGGCAAGATCCTGCCGTGCTAGGGTACCGCGAGCCGCCCCAGCACCGCGCTGAACGGCCGAGCTCGAGCGAGGGCAGCCATGGCCAAGGACGACCGAGAGACCAGCGGTGCCACCGGACGCATCTCCGAAGAAGCCCTGGAGCGGCTGCGCAGCCGCGGCGCCGCGGAGCGCGCCAGGGTCTCGATGCTGCTCTACACCCGGGACGGGGTCACGACGGTCCCGCTCAACCCAGACCAGCCCGTCACCATGGGCCGCAGCACCCCCTCGGACGTCAAGGTGCGCGACAGCAGCCTGTCCCGGACCCACGCCCGGCTCACCCTCCAGGGCACCGACGTGCTCGTGGAGGACCTGGGCTCCACCAACGGGACCTGGCTCGCTGGCACCCGCATCGAACGGGCCACCGCCAAGCCCGGCTCCGACATGTCCTTCGGAGCGGTGCCGGCGTCGATCCATCTGGCGGCCGGCGGCGGTGACTGGAGGGAGATCGACGGCCACGACACCTTCATGGCCCAGCTGGGGAGGGAGCTGGCGCGCGCACACCACCACCACCGGAGCTTCGCGCTCGTGCTGGCGCGCAGCATGGGGAAGGCCTCGGTGGCTCCATGGCTCCCGACCTTGCGTGGCGCCCTCCGGCCCTTCGATCCGCTGGGCTTGTACAGCAGGGACACGGTGGAGATCCTCCTCCCGGAGGTGGACCGGCCCCAAGCCCACACACAGATGAAGCGCCTGGCGGCCACGGCCAACCTGCGCTGTGGAATGGCGCTGTACCCCGAGCATGCCAGCACCGCGGAGGCCCTGCTCGAGCTGGCCCTCGAGGCCCTGCGTGGCACGGGCCCGGGCCGCTCCATGGCGGTCACGGGCACCGCAGCCGTCCACACGCACGAGACGACCACGCAGCCCATCGTCAAGAGCCAGGCCATGCGCTGGGTCTTCAACACCGCGAAGCGCCTGGCCGACTCCCACATCCCCGTGCTGATCACGGGGGAGACCGGCACGGGCAAGGAGCTGGTTGCGCGCGCCATTCACCGGGGCGGCAAGCGCCGCGACCGGCCCATGGTCTGCGTCAACTGCGGAGGCATCC
>CAZVHW010000085.1:0-17836 GCA_964626835.1 uncultured Enterobacterales bacterium | reverse complement strand
TACAGGCGCTACCGGGTCAAGACGGTCGATGGCATCGACGACTTCGCCACCATGCGGGAGATCCTGGAGCGGCGATACCGGCGGGCCCTCGTCGAGGGAGACCTGCCGGATCTCGTGGTCGTGGACGGCGGGCGCGGCCAGCTGAGTGCCGCCCGCGCCGTGCTGCAGGACCTTGGCCTGTGCCTGCTCCCCGTGGTCGGTCTGGCCAAGCCCCGCGGCGAGCGGAAGAAAGGGCGGAGAGACACCACCGACCGCATCGTCCTACCGGACATCCGGGATCCGATCCGACTACGCGCCAACAACCCAGCCCTCAGGTTGCTCCAGCAGATCCGCGACGAGACCCACGACCAGGCGGTGCGCTATCACCGTCAAGTTCGCCGCCGCAGGGCCTTGCGCAGCGCCCTGGAGGAGCTCCCCGGGATCGGCCCAGCCCGCCGAAAGGCCCTGCTCCGGCACTTCGGTTCCGCCCGAGGCGTGATCGAGGCTAGCAGAGAGGAGCTGGAGGCCGCTCCCGGCCTCGGGCCCACCATCGCGGCCTCGATCCACGCCGCCCTGCATCCCAAGGAGGACGAACCCGAGCCCGAGACTTGAATCGAGCCTTCCTCGAGCCGATGCGTTCCATGAGCGGCCCCGCGCGCCACGCCCCCTCATGGGAGCCCGCGCACCCCGCCCGAGAGGGCCGCAGGATGGTGCCGATGACCAGCTCTCCCGCCGACTGGACCAACCTGTTTCTTCCCCGCGGGTGCACTCCCGACGAGCTGGAGCAAGGGGTTGACATCGTGATCGAGGACGACGAGGAGGTCACCGAGGGAACCGACAAGCTGATGGTGGCCATGCCTGCCTCCGATGACGAATCCGTTGAGCCCTTGGAGGACGTCACCGACTCACTGGAGCCCCTGGACCCAGAGCTGGAGTCGGATTCGATCGAGGCCTGGCCGAAGACCTTCGAGGAACACCTCGAGGCGGTCCACGCCGCGATACGCAAGAATGTCGATGACGAGACCTTGGCGCTGTTCGGCTTGACGAGGGCGGCGGGCTGCGAGAACACGGCTGCCGCCATCGCCAAGGCCTGGGAGGACCTGGACTTCTGGGAGCCCATGCTGGAAATGGGGCGCAGCGGCGACTTCACCGGGCACCTACCAGACCTGCGGAAGTGCATGGCGCCCCTCGAGGCGCACCCACCGCCCATCGATCGGCCAGAGATGCTCGAACGCTGGGAAGGTGCCCGCAACGCCGTGCGGCGCAACCTACCGGGCATGCTCTCCGCTGCGGCCAACGACATCGCCTGGCAACAGAAGGTGGCACGCGGGCGCAACGCCCGGGTGACCATGTTCAAGGAAGACGCCACCCGCTAGGGACTGGCGGGATCGACCCCATCGAGCTGCGCGCGAGCCAGGAAACCCCTGGTGGCCTCGTAGCTCCCGTCCTCGTAGACAAGCAGGGCTTCGACCTCGAAGCGCTGGAGTAGCTTGGTGGCTTCCTCACGGCCGGCGGCCAGCAGGGCCGTGGAGAGCGCATCGGCCCGCTCGGCGCTGCCCGCCATCACCGACACGGCGGTGACACCACTCGCAGGCCAACCCGTCCGAGGATCCAGGATGTGGTGGTAGCGCCGCCCATCCACCTCGACGTAGCGCTCGTAGTCACCCGAGGTGACCAGCGCTCCGTCGTGCAGCGGCATGCGTCCCATGAGAGCACCGTGATCCTCGCGAGGGTGGCGGATTCCGACCACCCAGGGGCCGCCGGGCTTGGCACCTCGAGCCAACACGTCCCCCCCCCCATTGACCAGGTGATCCGTAAAGCCCGCCTCGGTCAACAACGCGGACGCCCGATCCACCGCGTAGCCCTTGGCGATGGCTCCCAGCCCCATCGCCATGCCTTCCGTGGGCAACCGCAGCGTATTCGCCTGGGTGTCGATCTCGATCGCGGTGCAGTCCACCAGCTCCAAGGCCTGTGTCACCTCATCACGAGCAGGAAGAACGAAGGGCTCCTTCCCAAAGTCCCAGAGACGCCCCAGGGGCAGGAAGGTCACGTCCATCAGACCGTCTGTCGCCCGACAGTCCTCGACGGCCCGCTCCACCAGACCGACCAACTCTGCGGAGACGACCACGGGCTCGGCACCCGCGGCCGCGTTCACCAGGGACAGCTCGCTGTCCACCCGGTAGGGCGACATGACCCCCTCGATACGCGCCACCTCGTCGAGCGCGCGCTCGAGCACCGGACGCACCGTCGCGACATCGTGCTCTGGCCCCGCGGCCACGGAGACCTCGAAGACGGTGCTCATGATCTCCCGATCCGTGCGCACCACGAACGGCTGCGGCTCGACGGGTTCCGGCGCCTGGGGCTGGTCACAGCCCAACGCCAGGGAAGCGACCACCACCCACAATCCTCGCTCCGCGGTCATGAAGCCTCCTCGTCCAACGTGACCAGGTCGTACGCCCGCGAACCCATCCCCATCCGCTCGGCCGCCTCGAGCTGAGGCTCGAAGTCGATGTCGTAGGCCGCCTTGCGGAGGGGGCGTCCGAGCTGGCGCTCCACCAGATCGAGAGAGGCCTGATCGATGGCGACGGGATCGAGGGATGCCAGGATGCCCGCACGCCGAAGGAGCATGTCGCCAGGGCTCGAGGCCAGGCAGTCGCAGTCCTTGCTCACGTCCATGACGAAGTTGAGGTAGCCGACGCGGCCCTCCAGACGCCGCGCCACGCCGGCGGCCTGCTCCGCCATGCGCTCCTGCAGGCCGCGGGAGGCCATGCGCCACTGGAACCGAACCGCACCGATCTGGCAGGCGGCCAGACACTCGCCACAGCCGATGCAAGCCTTGGGATCGATGAAGGCGCGGCGCTCTCGCATGGAGATCGCGCCGGTGGGGCACCAGACCAGGCAGCCGCGACAGCCGATGCAGATCTGTGTGTCCACCCGCGGCTTGACCACGGAGTGCTGGTAGAGCTTGCCCTTGCGGCTGGACAGGCCCATGCCCAGGTTCTTCACCGCGCCGCCGAACCCCGCCACCAGGTGGCCGGTGGCGTGGCTGACCACGACGAGGGCCGCGGCCTCCGCCACGGCTGGCGCGATGCCCACCTCGGAGCTGTGCTTGCCGGGCACGGGCACTCGCACCTCGCCTCGACCGGTGAGCCCATCGGCGATGATCACCGGGATGCCCGTCTCGGCCACGGAGAAGCCGTGGGAATCAGCGAGCTTGACGTGATCGACGGCGTTCGAGCGTTGGCCAAGGTAGAGCGTGTTGGTGTCGGTCCAGAAGGGCTTGCCACCGCAGCGCTCCAAGCGCTCGATCAGCGACAGCAGCAGCCGGGGTTTGACGAAGTTCTCGTTTCCCCGTTCACCAAAGTGAGTCTTGATCGCCACCAAGCCTGCGGGACGCACCAAGCTCGCGAAGTCCGCCGCATCGAACAACGCCGCCACACGAGCGCGGATGGCGGCGTCATCTTGCTCTTCGGTCAGCGGTGCGAACCAGACGGTGGCGGGCATGGCGAGATCCCTGGGCTCGGGAGGGCGGCAATGCCCTAACCAGCCGGGGTCGCAGTGGGGCGACCCACGCCAAGGCCGGTGGAGCCGACGACGAGAATGGCCACGGGGCGCGGTGCAGCACGAGTGTAAGCCCCCGCCCAGCAACTCCGTTGTCCGGCCGTCCGAGGGACAACCGACACGGAGGTCACCATGTTCCGCTTCCTACTTCTCGCAGCGAGCACCGCCCTCGCCATCGCTCCCACCAGCTACGACAGCACCATCCAGAGGGTCGAGTCCATGGTGTGGGACGGCTCGGTCAACCGAATGGTGAACGACCACGGCCTGGTGGCGGTGAACGTCACCTGGGAAGACACGGGTCGCAGCAAGGGCTCGGTCTGGGGACCCAACATCAGCGACATGACCATCGGCGTACGGGACAGCGACGGGTCTCTCCACCCCATGCCCGTCATCCGCTTCGACAACTTCGAGGACCTGACCGCCGACCTGGATCCGGACCGATTCTGGCTGCGCGTGGGCAACGCCCGCGGTGAGGATCTGGAGGCGGCGTCGCTGACCGAGGTGCTCCAGTCGACCCGTCACTACCTGCACGATGCCGGATCCTGGAAGGGATGGCGCTCCAGCCTCTGGGCCGACCGGGACAGCCACGTGCTCGTCAGCGCCCAAGCCTGCTTCCTGCCCGTGCCCAAGCGCGGCGAGGCGACCTTCACCCCGGTCATCTACAACTACCAGAGCTACCCGGACAACCCCGCCGTGCTCACCATGGTGGCCACCCGCGAAGGAACCAGCATCCAGGTGGTCGAGAACGAGTCCGGCTACATGAGCGACGTGCTGTACTTCAACGAAGACGGCCAACGCGCCCCCTATACGGCCACGCGTATCTCGGACTTCGTCGCCAGCGGGGGCGACGGCAACCCCTCCTCGATCTCTGCCGCCAACCAGGACAGCCTCAACGTGGTGCTGCTGGTTCAGGTGCCCTTGAAGCAGAAGGAGGTCCAGCGCTGGGGAGGCTACCTCCCGGATGGAATGGAAATGGAGATGGCCCCCATGGCCTCCGGCGCGTCCAATCGCTCGAGCGACGTGGAGAACGCCGTGATCGGCCACGGCGAGACCGAAGGTCCTTACAAGGAGATCGGCGATCTGGCCATCGAGCGGGACACCCGCTACCCCATCCGGGTCACCGTGCAGTTCTACAAGGCCACCTCGAACGGAGTGGTCACCGAGGCCGACATCGCCGCCATCCGACACCAGATCGATCAGGTGTACGACGACGGCGACTACGTAGGCTCCCTGGTCACCCAGGGCTACACCGGGCGCCCCACGGAATGGGTCAGCCAGCCCACCCAACCCGAGCCGAGATGGTCGGATGGAACCTGGGGATGGAAGGCGTTCTAGACGCGGGGTCTCACGGCTCGCGGAGACGGGTGCTATCCTCCACGATGTAAAGCGGGTGTGAAGGCCGCACATCCGCACCCGCGCCAGACGCCCCCGGCATCCACGAGCCTTCCACTTGCCCCACCTCGTCTTCGCCATCCTCCTTCCCCTCCTGGGCTGCCACCCCCTGATCGAACCGGGAGACGACAGCGTGGGCCTCTCGCCGAGGACGCCGCCCGCCCCTCCAGCCCTCACCGCCCTCTCGGGAGAGGGCGTGGTGCTGCTGTGGCTCGACCGCGAGCTTGATCCCGACGAGCGTCTGGAGCGCCTGGACGACAGCGGCAGCTGGCAACGCTTGGCCACCAGCGGCAGGGTCTGCGTAGATCCCCAGCCCAGTGGCGCCTATCGCTGGTCGGATTCGGGCAGGGTGGTGCTGGCGCGCCTAACCGTGGGAGAGCTTACCTTCACCACGCCGGAGCTACCGCTGGTCCACGCCCCCGGCTCCAAGGTCCAGCGCACCCTGCACTGGGACGGTCCGAGCCTGGACGAGCTCGAGCTCGCCATCGCCATCACCCGGGAACACGACGGCGCATGGCTGGTGGAAGGCGACGATCTGGACGCATGGGAGGACGGCGAGAGTCTGTGGAAGAGCTTCGAGCCGGGGGATGCTCCCACCAGGCTGTCAGCGGAGTGGTCGGCCGATGCGGAATTCCCCATGCTGGCACGGGTCGAAGCGAGCCTGTTGGTGCACTGCGAGGGCCGCAGCTGGATCCTGGCCCGGGCCGAAACCCAGGTGCTCGAGCTGGGACGCCAGCTCGCCTGGGGCGATACCCACAACCACACCAACCTGTCCTTCGATGGCTGCGAGGACACGGAGAACTTCTGCGCGACCCAGAACGAGGCCCCCGGCGCGGAGTTGTTCTGGGAAGCCGAACAGGCCGGGCTCGAGTTCCTGGCCCTGACCGATCACGCGGAGTGGGAGACCTACATCAACCTCGAGCACGACTACACCCTGAACATCTGGGAGAAGACCCTCGAGCTGGCCGCTCGGGCCGAAGGGGGCCCGGTCCTGCCCGTGGTCGCCTTCGAGTGGACGGGAGCCTACGAAAACAAGGACGGCGAGAACATCGGCGGCCACCGGATCGTCTACTTCGAGGACCTGGATCCCTGCGAGGAGTTCTGGAAGAGCGCCGGAGAGCGCGAGCAGGCCAAGTCGGCATGGGGCCTCGAGAGCTACACGCTCCGCAGTCGCGCCGCCGGGAAGCCCCAGGTCCTGGTCGAGGCCCTCGAGGCCACGGCCGAGATCTGTGGCGCTACGCGCTGGCTCTCCTGGTTCCACCACACCGCGTACAGCCCCCCCCGACCGGTGGCCTGGTCCGAGGACGTCAACCGGATGCTGAACGACAGCGTGGTCGAGATCCTCTCCGAGCACGGCTCGTCGGAGTGCTACGACACCACCCTCGAGGGCTGCCGCTGGAACGTCAACATGGACCGCTGGGCGGGCAAGGGCTCGGTACAGGAGGCGCTGCAGGTGGGCCTCCACCTGGGCTTCGTCGGCGGAACCGACAACCACGAAGCACGCCCCGGCTCCGTCGAGGACGGCGCGGGCCCCATCGCCAGCTACTACGACGAGAACGGCGACGGGTACGAAGATCCCTACCACTTCATGACCGCCCCCGGCTCGATCACCGGCGTGCTGTACGCTGGCGCGGAGCTCGACCGCCCTGCCCTGTTCGACGGCATCGAGGCCCGCAACACCGTGGCCGCCACCTGGCTGTTCGACGAGGTGCGCGTCGTCGCCGTGGGCCAAGACGGCGAGGTCTACCTACCCGGCAGCGAGGTCCCGGCCATCGCCTCGCCCCTACGCCTGGTGGTGGAGATCGGCGAGGAGGTCATGGACACTTGGCAGATCCTGCTCCTCGACCCCTGGAACAACGTGCACGCCATGGCGGAGGAACGCCGCCTCGACACCGACATCGACCTTGCCCCCGGCGACGCGCGCTACCTACGCGTGGATGCCTGGTCCGACAAGGTCCAACATCGGCTGTGGGTGTCGCCTTTCTTCGGCGTGGAGTGATCCACGCCTACTGCGGCTCCATCTTGAACACCCGCCCAGCCATCAGCCGAATCGGATCGTCGAAGAAACCCTCGACCGTGGTGCTGGTGGCCAGCCCCACGAACAACTCCTCGGAATCGTGGCCCTGCTCGGCCCACAGATCCTGCCCGTCCTCGGGTACGGCCGTGCCCTCCGGGCCAAGCTCTCCCTCGGCCAACTCGGACACCTCGACCACGCAGTAGATGCTGCCCACGGTCTCGGAGCCGGTGATCCAGCTCCACACGAGATCGAAACCCTCGGCGTAGACGGGTGTGTCGAAGCCCGCTTCGTCACCCAACACGTCGCTGCCAGGGACGTCGGCCGGCGCGGCTACGCTGGCCTCGAGCCCTTCGGCGGTGGCGACGAGGGTGTCACCGGAGCTGGCGAAGGGATCGTCCCCCTCGAGGCCCTCGAAGTCGTAGTAGCCGTCGGCATCCCAGCTGGCGGTGGCGGACAGGGCGCTGGTCTCGATCCGGATCGGCGAGACGCCTGCCTGCTGGTCGGTCCAGCGGTCCAAGACCCGACAGTGCTCGCTGCGAGCCCCGGAGGCTCGGGTGTCGACATCCGCCGAGAAGAGCAGCGGAATGAGCGCCTGCTGGTAGGTCACCCAGCGCCCACCGGAGACCCACACCCACTTGGCGGAGGCCAGCATCATGGCGCTGGCCGGCTCGATGCCCGGATCTTCCGCCGCCGTGTCTTCGGGGGGTGTACATGCGGAGAGAACCAGGGCGAGGGCGACGAGGACGACAGGCCTGCGGTCCATGCTTCCTCCAGGGTCGAGGGCGCCGTTGTCGCCTAACGCGAGGCGGGACCTCGAGGTCGCACCGCCCACCAGCGCCGGGACCAAGACCTCGCAGCGGGACCGCTGAGGCGCACGACGACGATCCCAGGCACCTGGCCCGAAACTTGCTCAGTACGGGCCGAATCGCCGCCCTGGGCTCCCGGAGGTCACCATGACGACCGCGTGTTCTCTTCTCCCTCTCGCTTCCCTGGCCCTGCCCGGGCTGCTGCTGCTCCACCCAGGCCACGCGATGGCAGACGGCTTCTCCCAGGATTGCCCCTTCGGCGTCAACGCCCACCAGGCTTCGGACGCCGAGCTGGAGCTGGCCGCCGCCGCAGGCATCGGCTGGGTGCGGATGGACTTCAACTGGTACAGCTTCGAGCCCAGCCACGGCAGCTACGACTGGTCGGTGCCGGACCGCTTCGTCGCCAAGGCCCAGGAGCTCGGGCTCAACGTCTTCGCCAGCGTGGGCTACACGCCTGAGTGGGCCGTGTCCGGAAGCTGCGACAACAACTCGAGCGACGAGAACCAGCGCTGCCTCAACGCCGTCCCGGCGAGCACGGCCTACTGGACCGACTTCGTGACCGCCTCGGTGAACCGCTACGGCGGCACCATCAAGCACTGGGGCATGTGGAACGAGCCCAACCTGACGGGCTTCTTCCAGGGCACCCGCGACCAGTACGTGGACATCATCCTCGTTCCGGGCAGCGCCGCCGTGCACGCGGCCTGCCCCGACTGCCAGGTGCTGGGTCCCGAGCTGGCCCACCTCCGCAGCGGCTGGGACGAGGACGAGGGCACCTGCATCGCTGGGGAGTGCATCTTCAACGGCTGGGAGGTCAGCCTCTCGGAGATCCTGCAGGACGCGGGCAGCTCCATCGACATCGTCACCCACCACAACTACGAGGATCCCGCCTCGGAGTTCTGGCCCGAGATGTGCGACGGCGAGTACCTGATCATCCAGTACATGCACGGGGTCAAGGAGATCACGGACGCCTACGCATCCGGAAAGCCGGTCTGGATCACCGAGTTCGGCTACGAGACCAGCCCAGGCGGCGACTACTCCGACGCAGCAGCCGCCTCGGAGCTCGAGGCCACCTTCGAGGGCTTGTACGACGTCCAGGCCGGCATCAGCTCGTGGGTGGACAACCAGCCCTGGCCAGAGCTCGAGAAGATGTTCTGGTACGACCTGACCGACGACCCCAACACCTACGACGGCGAGATGTACACCTGGGGCCTGCTCGAGTCCGACCACAGCCCCAAGCAGGCCTGGTACACCTACAGCGCCGTCACCGCCGACTACGGCGGCTGCTGGGAAGAAGACGAGGAGGATCCCGTCGAGGACACGGGGGAGCCGGAAGACGACCCGGAGGTGGACACCGATGAGCCCGAGGACGATCCCGAGGACGATCCCGAGGACGATCCGGAAGAGGACACCGAAGCGGAGCCGGGGGACGACTCGGAGAGCGACTCGGCCGCGCCCGAGGACAAGGACGAAGGCACGGGAGCCGGCAGCGGCTACTGCGGACTTCGAAGCACGGGTCCCCAAGGAGGCTTGCTGCTCGCTCTACTGGGCCTGCTAGGCCTGGCGCGGAGGGAGCAGGAAGGCGGAGCTGAGTAGACCCCACCGACAGGTAGGCGGGCGTCCCGACCCATGCCCCCTGCGATTGGCGATGACATCAACGCCGAGGATCCGAGAGCGCAGATCGTCGCTCCCTGGGCTCGGCGCATGGGCTTGGAGTGTCAGACACCTCGTGCACGCCGCCCCATCCAGTGCCGCCGCCTCGAGATGGTACCTTGCTCTCCCTCCCGGGATGGCTGGGATTCGAAAACAAGAGACGCTGGGGATCAGGGCTCGGCGTAGTAGTGGTTGCCAAGGCCGTTCAGGATGACTGCCACCACCAGCAGGCGGTCATCGCCTACTTGCTGGAGGAGAACCGGGTGCTCCGCGAGCAGCTCGGAGGACGCCGTCTTCGGCTCGCCGACCGTCAACGTCGGCAGTTGGCCGTGAAGGGAGAGCTTTGGGGCGGCGAGCCCTGTTCGAGTTCGCCGGCATCGTCACACCAGACACCATCCGGCGCTGGTACCGACGGCTGGTCGCCAAGAAGTACGACGGCTCGACGAGGCGTGGTGCTCGAGGGGGATGGGCGACCCGGACCAGCTGAAGGTGTGGTGCGGTGCCGGGAGCGTGTTGGGGGGATGCTGCGATTCTACTGGCAGGAGGCGGCGTGAGGCGGCGTGAGGTCGTCGATGGTGTTCTGTTCGGGATCTGGGGGTGGGCTGAGTCTTGGTACGGGCCGGGCAGAATACACTTGTCGTCGCACAGCATGATTTACTTGTAATGGCTCGACAGAAACTACTTCCAGCACGACGCCTACCACTCCCTCTCGATAGAGGGCTACCGGGTCACTCCTGAGCTCGTGGCGCGAGTTGCCTCGGGGGATTGGGATCCCGACGATGACGACGTGCACCGTCAAGACAAGGACGCGCTGGCAGCCAGGGGGTACTTTCGGGCATTCGAGCACGTCCGCCACGCCGTGGCGCAGGCGTACGGGAAGAGCGACCCCTCCTTCGTGCGCCTACGACACCGTGATTGGTTTCGCGAACTCTTCGCGCCCCACGTTGCCGCCGGTCTGCTCGATGCACCGATGCTGGCGGGCTACCGCAATTCGCCCGTCTTTCTGCGGGGATCGCGGCACGTGCCACCCCGATGGGAAATCCTCCGCTACGCAATGCCAACGTTGTTCGACTTGGTCGAGCATGAGCCGGAACCAGCGGTCCGCGCGATTCTCGGCCACTGGCTGATTGGCTACCTCCATCCATTCCCGGACGGCAACGGCCGAATCGCCCGCTTCGTGATGAACGCACTTTTCGCTACGGTCGGCTTTCCATGGACCGTCATCCGCGTGGAGAGCCGCGGGCCCTACCTCGAAGCCTTGGAGCAGGCCAGTGTGGGTGGCGACGTCTGTTCGTTCGTGGCGTTTGTCGAGCAGCAGATGAAGTGGTCGAAGACGATGAGGGAGGGCGTCGAAACGTGAGGAGGACATCACCGGCGTAGAGGAGAACCTCGCGGCAGACCTCTACGTTTTCGGTGAGTTCGACCATCTCGTATTCGGTGGGGAGAGGTAGGCGGGTAGCGGCCCTGGCCAAGGTGCGCGGGCGGCCCTGACACGGCTGGCTCGTGGCCCATTCGCAGCCCTCGAACGTACAGAAAGACGACGGGCCGGCTCCCTCAGCCCCCCACCTCCACCGCCAGGAAGCTCTGCGGCGGGATCCGGAACCGGGTCTCCACCGGCTCGGCATCGGCCGACCAGCTCACACCCTCCACCGGCCCGACCTCGGCCGACAGCGTGCCCACCATGTGGCTGGACACCGCTGGGTTGTAGAGCACCAGGTACCAGGCTTGGTCGCGGGGGAGCCCGATCTCTACCTCGCCGGTCGTCTCGCCCTGGACCAGGGACATGGCCTGGAAGGCCTCGCCGGCCTCGAGCAGCTCGAGGTTGGCCTGATCCACCACGACCTGGTCCAAGCGGCCCCCGTCGTGTTCCTGGGTGAAGGAGCCGTACCAGAACTCGTAGTCGCGGGTCATGAAGCCGCCGTCGCCCGCGACGCGGTGGCTCTCGACCTCCCAGCTGGCGCTCAGCACGACCTCGTCCGCGACGCCGCCGGTCAGGTCGGCCTCGCTGACGGAGAGGATGCCCGTGCGGCTCTCACCCAGCTGCAGGTCGAGGGTCAAGGTGTCGTAAGCCTCGATCCAGTCACAGGCCTGGTACAGGGATCCACCGCCCGGATAGTCGTCCACATCGGAGTACACGGCGTAGCCGTAGGGGTTGTGCTTGCCCACGGTGGCCATGGCGTAGCCATCCAGATCGGTGACCACCTCGGAAGCGTAGGTCCAGGAGTTGCCATGTCCGTAGACGGCCCAGGTGCCGAAGATGGTGATGCTGGCGCCATCTACGGGTAGCCCCTGGTTGTCGGTGACCTCGAACTCCAGGTAGGCGGGCACGCCGTAGTTTTCGGTCAGGGTGTCATCCACCCAGGTGTCCCCGCGCACCGAGGTCATGGCGTACAGCCGGTTGCCCGTGGTGTAGCTGGGGTCGTCGGCCCGGGGGTAGATCGACGCGTCCGTGTCGTCGCAGTCGCCGTAGTACATGGAGTACCCGTCGTCGTCGTAGTCGGCGCCGGTCTCGCCCTCCTCGGCCACCCCGTCGCAGTTGTCGTCCCAGCCGTTGTTGTCCTCACCCTCGCCGGGGCTGACCTCGGCGTTGCCATCGTCGCAGTCGCCGTCGGCGATGCTGTATCCATCGGCATCGTCGTCGACGGTGTTGTCGGCGTTGGCGGTGCCGTTGTCGGCCACGCCATCGCAGTCCTCGTCGCGCCCGTCCTCGGTCTCCACCGCCCCGGGATTCACCTCGGCGTCCAGGTCGTGGCAGTCCCCGTCGGTGATGGTCCAGCCGTCCCCGTCGTAGTCCACGGCGAATGCGTCCAGGTCCTCGTCGGCGTCGCCATCGCAGTTGTCGTCGTAGCCGTTCGAAACCTCGGTGGCGTCGGGGTTGACCTCGGCGCGGTTGTCGTTGCAGTCCCCGTCGGCGATGCTCCAGCCGTCGGCGTCGGCGTCGTTCTCGTCCTCGCCCAGGTCCGCCTCGCCGTCGCAGTCGTTGTCCTTGCCGTCGTAGACGTAGTAGTCGGCGTCGGGCCCGCCGTAGTAGCCGAAGTAGTCCACGTGGGTTCCGATGGGCTCGAAGGCCACCCAGCGGTCGTCCCAGAACTCACCCCAGGTGTGGTCGTTCGAGCGGGCACCCACGTTGCGGCAGGGGATCAGCCCGGTGCGGGCTGCGGCGCAAGACAGGTCGGCGTGCTCGCCACAGTTGCCCGCGCCGACGGTGTAGATGCGGCTTGGCTGCACCGGCCGCTCGTCCCCGGCGCCAAAGTCGATGGCGTCCCAGACATACTGTGTGATCTCCCCGATGGCGCCGTTGTCGTCCCGGGTCTCGGCCTTGCCCTTCCACACCGTGTCGGCGATGGTCAGGTAGTCCCGCAGCAGCACGCACTCCTGCTCGTCGGGGCAGTCGTCTGCGGCCTTGTCCCACAGGAACTCGCGCCACAACATGCCCTGGTCGGGGCCAACGGAGGTGCCGCTCACCCAGGCGTCCAGGAAGTAGGGCAGCTCGTCCTCGAGCCGCGGATGCACCACGTGCCAGTAGTAGATGTCCCTGTCCACGGTCTTGGACACCACCGCGCCGTCTTCCTCCACCAGGTAGGTGGCGGTGGTGTAGTAGTCGGCGTCCACGCCCGGCTCGCCCTCGTCCGAAAGCTCGACGTAGGAGAGCTCGGAATCGTAGGCGTAGACCAGCTCGGCGTTGATCACCAGTAGCTCGGGGTAGAAGCTCCCGTACCTGAGCACCTCGGGGCTGGTGTGGGCGATGGTGAAGGCCACCTCGTCCCACAGGTAGGGATCGTCCACGTCCAGCAGCAGGCTGCTCAGCTCGTCCTGCACGTCCGTCTCGAGCCGTGCCATGGCCACCACGTAGTCGTCCTGCAGCCAGTCGGGGACCAGGGCCAGGGCCTCGATCACCAACTCGCCCAGCGCCACGGGTTCGTGGCTGACGCTCAAGCCCGGAGGAGCCAGCGTTTCGTCATCGGTGACGTCCTCGGGTTCTTCGGCCGGGCAGCCCAGCAGGGCGAAGGCGAACAAGGGGGTCAAGGGGCGCATGGGTCCTCCAACGTCGGCGACGGCACCAGCATGGCACCCCGGGGGGACGACTCGCAAGGACAAGCCTGATACCTTTACTTCGAGCCAGGAGAGAACATGACCCAGCCCACGCCCAAGTCGAACCGGACGCTCCTCATCGTCGTGATAGCCCTGCTGCTGCTGATCCTCTGTGGGGGCGCGGTACCCACGCTGGGCATCCTGGCCGCCATCGCAATCCCCAACTTCGTGGTCATGCAGTACCGCGCCAAGCGGGCCGAGGTGCCGGCGAACGTGGACGGCATCAAGAACGCGTTGATGGCCTACGACGCCGCCTTCGACATGTACCTCGAGATCCCCAACGCGGTCCCCGTAGACCCCCTCATGCTGGGCAAGACACCCCACGACTGGTCCTACGACACGCCCTTCGTGGACCTGGGTTGGGAACCCAACGGCCCGGTGCGCGGCACCTACTGGGTGGAGCTGTCCGCCGACGGGATGGGCTTCACGGTCCACGGTGTCTGCGACGTGGACGGAGACGGCGATCCGGCCCACTACACCGCCACCGAGAGCAGCAACGCCACGCTCCTCACCTCGATGACCGCCTACTGATCCGAATCGAAGCAGGAAAACCCCATGATCGGCGTCTACGACTCGGGCTTCGGCGGGCTGGGCGTGCTCCGGCACCTGCGCGCCGCGCTCCCCGAGCGTGACTTCGTCTACCTGGGCGACTCGGGCCGTGCGCCCTACGGCGGCCGCGACGCACACACGGTGCTCGACTTCGCCGAGCAAGCCACCGAGCGCCTGTTCGAGGAAGGCTGTCGTCTGGTGGTGGTGGCCTGCAACACCGTCTCTTGCGTGGCGTTGCGCCACCTCCAGCAGCGCTCCTGCGGGGAGGGCAGCACCAGGCGTGTCCTGGGGGTGACCATCCCAGGCGCCGAGATCGCGGTGGCGACGAGCGGGGGCCACATCGGCATCATCGCCACCAAGCGCACGGTGCAGTCGGGCACCTACCTCCAGGAGATCGCCAAGCTGGGGCCCCATCGGGTCAGCCAGCTGGCCACCCCCCTGCTCACCCCCATCGTCGAGCAGGGCTGGGAAGACACCGACATCGCGCGCCTGGCCTTGGACCGCTACCTGGCGCTGCTACCCGGGGTGGACACCCTCTTGTTGGGCTGCACGCACTACCCCCTGCTGCTGCCGGTCATCCACCAGGCCCTGCCGAGTGGGGTCACCGTGCTCGACCCGGCTCCCTGGGTGGCGGAGCGGCTGGTGGACTGGCTCGAGCGCCATCCAGGCTTCGACGAACCCGCAGCCCGCGGCCAGGGGACGCTGCGGGTGCTCTGCTCCGGAGATCCGACGGCCTTCGCCCGACACGGCCAGCGCTTCCTGGGCGAGCCGCTGCCCCCGGTGCGGCACGTGGCCGAGGTCGAGGGGCGGCTGGCCCACCGGGATCCTTCGGACGCGCCACGGGGGCAGGTGGTCCGCTAGCCCAAGGCGCCACGACCGCCGGTCGCTGCTACACTGGGCGGGCCTCTCCCAAAGGAGGATCCCATGGTGCGACGCGCGATAACCCTGACTCTGACCCTGGTCTTTCCCGGCCTGGCTTCCGCAGCCACCTGGACAGTCGACCGCTACGGCAGCGGTGACTACACCACCATCCAGGACGCCATGGACGCGTCCAGCGACGGCGACACCGTGCAGGTGGAGCCGGCCACCTACTACGAGGCCATCGACTTCGGCGGCAAGGCGATCACCGTCGAGTCCAGCTCGGGCTCGAACAGCACCGTCATCGACGCCTCGGGCCTGGGGACCTGGACCGCGACCTTCGACGACGGCGAGGGCTCGAGCTGCGTGCTGTCCGGCTTCACCCTGCGCAACGACAGCTACGGTGGCATCTACGCATCGAGCGCCAGCCCGGTGTTGAGCTCGCTCGAGTTCGACGGCACCGGCTCTACCAGTATCGATGGTGGGGGAATGTACGTGGATGGCGGCGCCCCGAGCCTCTCGGACTGCGAGTTCGACGACACCACCGGCTACTACGGTGGCGCCGTCTTCCTCACCGGGGCCGCCACGCTCTCGCTCGAGGACTGCTGGCTCGAGTCCGGCTGGGCCTACTACGGAGGAGGCATCTACATCGACGACGGTGACGTCGCGCTGACCGATTGTACCGTCAGCGACAACTACGCCTACTACGATGGCGCCGGCGCGTACCTGAACGGTGGCGCCTCCCTCGAGGCCACCGACAGCCACTTCTTGGACAATACCGGCACATACACCGATGGTGGCGCCATCTTCGCCACGGGTGCCACGGTCACCCTCGACAACGGAACCCTCTCCGACAACGGCTCCACCTACTACTGGTACGGCTACTACGGCGGAGCGGTGTACGCAGACGGGGGGTCCGCGGTCACCATCTCCGGTGCGACCCTGACCGGCAACACCGGCTACGGCGGTGGCGCCCTGTACGTCGGCGATGGCTCCACCCTCGCGGTCTCGGACAGCACCTTCGACGGCAACTACGCCTACTACGGCGGTGCCGTGGCGGCCTGGGACGAGGTGGAGGTCACCCTGTCCGAGTGCAACTTCTCCTCGAACACCAGCTACTACAGCGGCGGCTCCCTGCACGTCTACGACGACTTCGTCCTCGACATCGACGATGGCACCTTCCTGGAGAACGGCAACACCTACGGCTACGGCGGCGCGGCCTACCTGAGCACCGATGGCACGGCGAGCATCGACGCGACCAGCTTCGACGGCAACGTCTCGTACTACCACGGAGGCGCCCTGTACGCGGACTCCCTGGACGGTGAGCTGACCGTCGCGGACACCACCTTCACGGACAACAGCTCCACCTACCGCTCCGGCGGCGCGCTGTACGCCACCTCCTACACCGACGTCAGCCTCGACGCGGTCGAGGCGACCGGAAACACCGCCAGCTACTACGGCGGTGCCATGGCGTTCTACAGCTACGGCGACGTCACCATCTCGGCCTCGAGCTTCGAGGACAACACCTCGTACTACAGCGGCGGCGCTCTGTGGGCTCAGTACCTCTACGGCACCATGGTGATGGATGGGAGCGATGTCTCGGGCAACAGCGCCACCTACGGCAGCGGCGGGGGCCTCGCGGCCTCGTACTACAGCGACATCGAGGTCACCGACGGCACCTTCTCCGACAACGACGCCTACTACAACGGCGGCGGGCTCTACCTGCACTACTACACCACCGGCACCCTCGAAGGCGCCACGGTCCAGGACAACACCACCACCTACGGCCACGGCGGCGGCCTGTACTTCAACGCCTACAGCGGCTGGAACGACGACCTGATCTTTGGCAGCGGTTCGGTCCTGGACAACACGGCGGGCTACGGCGGTGGAGGCCTGTACGTGGCCAACGCCGACGACTTCGATCTCTCGGCGAGCACCATCCAGGGCAACCAGGCCGCGGGCAGCGGCTACGGCGGCGGGGGCCTGTACAGCTATTCGGTGGCAAACCGCGGCGTGACCGGCAACAGCTTCTGCGGCAACCAGGCCGACTACGGTGGCGGCGCCTGGTCCTACTACACCCAGGGTGACGACAGCTGGACCAACAACATCTTCGTGGAGAACACCGCGGGGATCAGCGGTGGCAACCTCTACCTGTACTACGACCGCTACTCCGACGTGGTGAACAACACCTTCCTGGGCGGATCGGCCGCGAGCTACGGCGGCAGCGTCTACCTGTACTACGGCTACGTGGACTTCGTGAACAACATCGTGGCCTGGACCCAGGCCGGCGACGGCATCTACGCCGCGGACTACTACAGCGCGGCCTACACCACGCTGGCCTACAACGACTGGTACACCAACACCTCCGCCGACGTCTCGGGCTACCTGGATTCCAGCTACATCTCGGGGAGCGGCAACATCACCGACGACCCCACGTTCGTGGACTACTCGCTGGACGGCGACTGCTCGAACGACAACCTCGCCCTTGGCGGCACCAGCACCCTCATCGATGCCGGCGACCCCACCCTCCTCGACGTCGACGGAAGCCGCTCGGACATCGGCGCGACCGGTGGCGAGGGCGCCTCGGCCGTGGACGCCGACGGCGACGGCTACGACAGCGACAGCGACAGCGACTGTGACGACACCGACGCGACCATCAACCCCGGCGCCACCGAGATCCCCTACGACGGCATCGACCAGGACTGCGACGGCGTAGACCTGCTGGACGCCGACGGCGACGGCTACGACAGCGACGCCTACGGAGGCACCGACTGTGACGACACCGACGCCGCGGTCAACCCCGGCGCCACCGAGACCTGGTACGACGGCACCGACCAGGACTGCTCGGGCGGCTCCGACTACGACCAGGACGGGGACGGCTACCGACCGGACAGCGCAGGTGGCGCCGACTGCGACGACACCGATGCCGCCA
>CAZVHW010000084.1:0-17874 GCA_964626835.1 uncultured Enterobacterales bacterium | reverse complement strand
CCGCGCAGCTCCTCTAGGTGTTCGGACAGACAGAGGGGCGTGCCGTCCACCAGGACATGGGTGCCGCCTTCTCTGGCGCGGAAGTAGGCATGGTCCAGCTCGTCCAGGAGCGGTGAGCCGTCGGCCAGGGGTTGTCGGGGCGAGGGCGGCAGGGCCGAACGGAAGACGGCGACGTCGGAGTAGAGGACCACGGTGCACCGTGTGCCCAATGTGGCGAGCATGGCTTCCGTGCAAGTGCGGTCCAGCTCGAGGGGCAGGGTGACGCTGGTGAGCCCTTCGACTCGGAGCGCTTCTTCGGCTGCCATGGGGTTCGCCGCGTACAGCAGGTCGTCACCGAGCAGGATCTCGCCGGGGCCGGCATCCACCAGGGCGCTCTGGCCGAGGTTGGACACCACCCATCGCCGCACACCATGGGACCGGGCGACTCGGATCTGGTCGCCGATCGCCCGACGGTCCGTGCTCCTCGGAACGGGAGGCAGGGCGCAGGTCAGAGTGTCGGGATCGATGGCGTCGAGCGCGCGGGCAAGTCGCTCCGGATGGAACGGATCGAGGGCCACCTCCAGGCCATCGTAGCCGTGAGCGATGCCCAGTGGCAGCAGCTCGGGCTGATCGCTGCGCAGGATCCAGCGCTCCGTCGTGAGCTCCTGCCGCTCGGTGTTCCCCGCACTCACGGCGGGGTAGCGCGCTTCGAGGGCCGCGAGCTCCACGGCCAGCTCGAGACGGCGCAGGATGTCCCGCCGGGCTCGACGCAAGGCCTTGCGGGGGGTGCGAAGGGGGGGGCCCTCCGAGACGACGCAGCGAATGGAACCCAAGGTAGAGCTCGCATCGGGTACGCCGAAGACCTCCTCGATGGTGGGTGCCCTGAGGACGTCCACCGGCTCGGGTCCGAGCTTGTAGGTCCGCTCGATCCGCACCCCGGATGCCTGGGCTCTGACGGTCAGATTGGCCTCGTCCGTTCGCAGCTCGAGCAGCACCGCTGGGCCCTCGCGGTCCGGGAGCAGCAGGGTGGGGGGGCGCACCGCGAAGCGCTCGCGAATGGAGGCGCTGTGAGCCAGTCGGAGCTCTGCACCTCTGCGCACCTGCCGTCGCGCCGGGGCCGGGAGGCGCACCAGCTCACTCCTCTCGGCTCGTTCGAGGAGCGCCCCGTCCCTTGTCTCGATCCACCGTACCTCCAGGTGCCCCAGGGTCCCGTCGGGTCCCTCCACCAACAGGCGGTCACCCTTCTCGAAGGGGCGATCGATGCTGGCCAGGAGCCAGTCCGGGCCGACACCCTCGACGCGGCCCACGCGGGGACCGAGGTGGCCTTGCATGACGGGATGCACGCAGACTGGGGGTGGGGAGCTCGGTGTAGCGTGCGACCGGGCTGTTCCGACCAGGTACCCGGTGGATGCTCGTCGGGAAAACAGGCTCAGGAGGCACCGCTCCGCCTCGTCTCGGTTCCAGCCTGCCGGCGGCTTGCCCCCCGCCGCGAGGTCCAAGGCCCCGCGGTATGCGTGGCAGGCGGCCGCCACATAGGCCGGCGAACGAAGCCTGCCTTCGAGCTTGAGGGCGCGAACGCCGGCATCGCACAGCTGGCCTACGAGGTCGAGACTCACGAGGTCACGCAGGCTGAACGGCAGGCCCAGATCAGCCCCTTTCAGGTCGTGGAAAGGGCGCCTGCAAGGCTGGGTACAGCGGCCTCGGTTTCCACTGAAGCTCTCGGCGCTCTCCAGCCCCCATCCGGTGAACTGGACACTCCCGTCCCCCGAGCGTCCCTTTGCGGAGCGGCCGCGCCGGCGACCGCGGGCCATCGCCGAGGCCAGGCAGAGCCCGGAAGCCGAAAAACAGAGGGATCCATGGGCGAAGACCTCGAGCTCCACCTCGGGTACCTCGTCGTGGATGCGAGAGATCTCCTCTAGGGAGAGCTCCCGGGCCAGTACGACCCGGGCCAGGCCAGCGCGTCCGGCAGCAGCCACGCCGTCGGCGTCGTGGATGGCGAGCTGGGTGCTGCCGTGAAGCCGCAGATCGGGGCAGAGCCTGCGGGCCAGTGCCAGCATACCCAGGTCCTGCAGGACCACGGCGTCCACTCCCGCGTCCCGGCAGACGCGCAGGAGCCGAGAGGCCAGCGTCAACTCGTCGGGGCGTAGGAGGGTGTTGAGGGTCACCATGACCTTGCAGCCATGGGTGTGGGCCAGCTCGACCGCGGGTCCCAGCTGCTCCAGCGCGAAGTTGGTCGCGTGGGCCCGGGCAGAGAGGTGGCGGAGGCCCAGGTACACGGCGTCGGCACCGTGAACGATGGCAGCCTGTAGCGCCCCTGGACTTCCCGCTGGAGCGACCAGCTCTGGGATGGTTCGAGTCAGCAGCTCGGCTACCAGCGCAGCGCCTTGCGGATGGCGTACTTCGCGGCCAGCTCCCACGGACGACGGCTTGCAAGCTTGCGATGCCCTCGGGCTTCCTTGAGATGCGCGACGAGGTTGGCACGGATGAGCCGCTGGCGCAGCACGTGGTGCGGGACGGCGCCCATCTGGTACGGAGGGCGCTCGTAGCGGTAGTTCGCCCAGTCGATGCGCTCGAAGCCGTGCTCGTCCTGGAGTTGGCGGTAGATCTCGGTGCCGGGGAGCGGGATGAGCGGCGTGAAGAAGCGCTGATCGTAGGGTTCGCTCAAGGCGTAGTCGATGGTCATGTCCACTTCTTCGAGCGTCTCGCCCGGGAAGCCGACCATGAAGAAACCCATGGTGGACATGCCGTGCTCGCGAGCCATGGCGTGGATCTGGCGCAGCGGCTCTGGGTCGAAGTTCTTCTGCACCTGCGCGATCATGCGGGGGGAGATGGTCTCGGGGGAAAACGCCACCTTGCGACAGCCTGCTCGGTACATGAGCCCGAACAGCTCGTCCATGCCGGCCGGATCCTGCTTGCCCTGGACCTCGTAGTGGCACTCCCAGCGCAGCTCGATGCCCCGCTCCAGCAGGATCTCGCAGAGCCGGCGAACCCAGGGGCGGTCGAGCATGAAGGAGCTGTCGGTGACCACGATCTGGGTGGTACCGAAGTGGCGCTGGAGGTGCTCGATCTCGGCGACGAAGTCTTCCACCTTGCGCCGCCGGGCGTGGCGGCTGTTGACGTGGTGGGCGCAGCAGAAGGTGCACTCGAAGGGGCATCCGCGGGTTGCCAGGATGGGTGCTGGGTGGGGGTTCTTTTTTGACGCTTCGGCATCGATGGGGAAGTGGGCGCTGTGATTGGGGTCGATGAGATCCCAGGCGGGCATCCCCACCGCGTGGATGTCTTCGTAGATGGTGGCGTTGGCCTGGACTTCTCCGCCTTGGCGCCAGACCAGCCCGTCGATGTCGGCGAAGCCCGCGTGCAATTCCGGTATGCGAGCTCGGTCGAAGCCGATGGTCTTCAGTCGCTCGATGAGCACCGGCAGGGCGGACTCGGCTTCGCCTCGGAACGCCAGGTCGAGCTGCGGCATCTCCTCGTACAGGTATTTCGGATCCGCCACGGTGGGGTGCGGGCCCCCCACCAGGATGATGGCGTCAGGAAGGGCCTCGCGTACCACGCGCATGGTCTCGAGCACCGCCGCCATGTTCACGGTGAAACACTTGATGCCCACCACCCGGGGCTGCAAGGCCTCGATCTGGCGCCGGTAGACGGGCACCGGTGGCTTGGGGTTCCAGTCGATGACCCGCACCTCGTGGCCAGCCTGACGCACCGATGCGGCCAGGTAGCCCAGCCCGTGGTCGGGGATGAGCACCGGGTCGCGGGTGACCAGGGTGGGGATTGGGACGGTCAGCAGTAGATCGACGGCCATGTGGGTCTCCGAGGGAGTGTCCCCTGCTAACCGGCGGCTAGAAGTAGAGCTTCACCTGCACGTAGGCGACGGCCGGGATCATGCCAAACTCGGAACCTACGTCCGTGCGCTCCATGAGCACGTCCTCGTAGACCTGTTCGGCCTCTTCCTCATCCGTGATCCATACGCCGTCCTCGTCTTGGAAGTCCTCGGCGAAGATCTCGATGTCGTGGGGCCGCTCACCGGCGCCAAAGAAGGCTCCTGCAGCCAGCTCGACGTTGTCGGCGGCGGACCAGGACAGGCTGGGGCCGATCATCGCGCTGGGATCGGTGATGTTGACCACCGAGAAGGCCGCCACGTTGATGAGGGGCGTGAGCTCGTAGGACAGGGTGACGGCTCCGTAGTAGCGGCCCGCGGCCCAGACTTCGCCCCGGGCGAAGCGCGCACTGTCGTAGATCGCGAGGTACTCGGTGCTGTCGGCGCCGCCGAAGCTCTGGTAGTAGAACTCCGCGGACAGGCTGGGTCCCTCGTACCAGGAGTAGAAGCCACCCAGGGTCGCCCGCACGAAGGGATCCTCGTCTTCTGGGAGCGTGACGGTGGCCTCGCTCTGCCAACCTACCGCTCCGATGGATCCGGCGGCATTGAGGCCGAACACCGGCTCCGCGTGGCTGAACGCCGCCAACACGCCGATGTCCGTGACGCCGAAGGTGTAGGAGCCGTGGACGGCCATGATGGTCTCGTCGAGGGTCCAGTCCCCCGCATAGGCGGCCACCGCGGTGACATGCCCGCCCAGGCCGAAGTATGCGTCCACTCGGGCGGCATCGACGCCAGGCTTGTATTCCGTGTCGATGTCGGTGGGGGTGAAGGGGGCCACGAGGTCCATCGGGGTGAACATCATGGACGATCCGAAGCTCACGGGCTGGCGGCCGACGGCGATGTCGACGTGGGGCACGGAGACCTTGGCCACCAAGCGGTCCACGCGGCCTTCCACCACGTAGTTGGTGGCGTCCACGGGCTGCCAGCTCATGTCCACCACCTGTGCCTTGCCCTCGCCCGCGGAGCCCAAGCTGATGGCGCCTGCCTCGAGGGCTTGGGAGTAGTAGCTGGCTCCCGTGCGCGCGTGAGTGGTGAGAGAGAAAGCTTCGCCGAGGCGCAGTACCGCTTTCAGACGACCGTCCAGGGCGCCTTGTCCGAGCGGTTCCTCGGGCATCAGGGCTTCCTGCTCCATGCCCATGCTCTCGAGGGCTTCGTCTGGGACCAGGTACCACTCGTAGGGGAAGGCCGAGTAGGTGAAGGTCTTGACGTCGCCGGCGATGTCCAGGGACCAGCTGTCGGCCTCGACGATGGGGGCGGCGCCTGCCTGGTGGCAGCCCAACGCGGCGACGACGAGAACGGGAAAACTACGGATGAAGGTCATCTCTCGTTCCTCGTCTGCTCCCAGCGCGCGAGCAGCGCTGGGATCTCGGTCTCGAGAAAGGCGTACAGATCGTGGACCTCGCGCAGGCGGTCGGCCCGCTCGGGTGCGTGCCGCTCCACGTGTTCCAGTGCCCGGCACAGAGCCGCCGCGAAGAGGAACACGGCGTCGAGCTTGCTGCGGATCAACATCGGTGAGGCCCCGGGTTTGACGCGGAAGAAGGTCCTCCGATCACCGGCTCGGGCCACCCGCTCCACCAGGCCCATGTCGATGAGCGCGCGGCTCATGGTGCTGACCGTGGCCTTGCTTGCGTCGAGCGCCTCGACCAGCTGGCTCGAGGACTGGTCGGGAGGTTCGCAGACCAGCAGCCAGGCCAGCATGCGACCCATCATGCGGGGTTGCCCGAGCTCTCCGAAGAGCAGCCCCAGCTCCTCGACGAAGTGTCTGTCGGTGTACTGCTCACCCAGCGGCATGGTGACTCCGGCTCGACCAGGGAGCAAGGTAGGGGAAGACGGAATGTTCAGCAATTATTGAACACCACGCACGTGATGTCTGTCATCCCAGTCGGGATCTTCTCGTTGGAGAGGCCGATCTACGAACCATCGACGTGCAGGCCGCGTGCAGGCCGTGTGCAGGTAGTTGGTGTCGGAAGAACGGGGGTTTTCGTCGAGACTCAGATGGCACTGATGGCCCCTGTTGGGGCCGAGAATTGGCATCGGTCTTGCTTGTAGGTCGGGCGAGCGCCAGCGGCGCACCCGACAACTCCAGCCGAGGATCCTCGACATGAAAGCCGTCCCCCGTATCCTAGCCTTGATCTTCATCTTCATCGTCACCACCATCGCCTGGGTGACCTTTGGCGGTGTGATGCAGGGGCGCAGCTCCGGGCAGCAAGGTTCCCTGTATGGTGACGTCGCCGATCTGTGGGGCGAGCCGCTCACCCAACGCGCCCCGACCTTCACCTTCGCCTGGACCACCACCGAGGAGAAGCGTGAGACCCACACCAACGCCCGCGGCGAGGTCGTGGTCAAGACCTACGAGGTCGAGCACGATCACGACAAGCAGGTGCACCCCGCGTCGACCGACATGGACGTAAACATCGGGCTCGACCAGCGGCGCAAGGGCTTGCTGTGGTTTGCCCTGTACGACGTGGACATGCAGGGAGCCTGGACCTACCAGCACGAGGAAGCCGTGGCCGGGTTCCTCTGGCTGGGATTCGACTTCCCAAGCAACCAAGGCGTGTACGACGGCTTCGAGGTCTTCGTGGACGGCGAGCGCCGAACGGGCAACGTGGCACCAGGCACGGGACAGGTGCAGATTCCCGTGGCCGTCGAGCCAGGTCAGGTGGTCGCCTTCGCCATCGGCTACCACTCCCGAGGCATGGACGAGTGGAAGTATCAGCCCACCGCGACGGTGGGGGAGGTCAAGGACTTCCGCCTGAGCATGAACACCGACTTCCTGGACATCGACTACCCTGCGTTCACCATGTCCCCCTCCTCGAGGGAGCGTGATGGAAGGGGCTGGAAGCTCGACTGGGACTTCACGGGCCTGGTCACCGGTCACGGCATCGGCATGGTCATGCCCCAGCGCATCCAGCCGGGCGTGCTCGCGTCGCACATGAGCTTCTCCGCGCCCATCTCCCTGGGATTCTTCATGGTCTGGATCTTCGTCATCGGTGTGCTGAAGAAGGTCGAGGTCCACCCCGTGAACCACCTGTTCTTGGCGGCGGCTTTCTTCTCGTTCCACCTGTTGTTTGGCTATGTGGCCGACCACCTCGCGGTTGAGTGGGCCTTCGGCTTGTCCGCTGGGGTGTCGGTCTTGCTGGTGGTCAGCTATCTGCGCCTGGTGGTGGGCTCGCGCTTCGCCTTCGTCGAGGCCGGCCTGGCCCAGCTACTCTACCTGGTGGGGTTCTCCCTGGCCCACTTCTGGGAAGGCTACACCGGGCTGACCGTCACCGTGCTCGGCATCGTCACCCTCTTCGGCTTGATGCAGCTGACCGGTCGCATCCAGTGGGCCGAGGTGCTGGCGGGCAAGGTCGCCGGGGAACCCGAGGCCTGAGCGATCGCTTCCGGATAGTGGGGACCTCCAGCCGGGAGGTCCCATGCGTCGTGAAGAAGTCCTGCTCGAAGCCCGCTTCGACGAGAAGCTGAAGCTCTACTGGTTGCTCCAGGTGGCCTGGATTCTGGCCATCACCTTGATGGGCATCCCCCTGCTGCCTTTCTGGCTCCTCGGCCTCGGCCAGCACCTCTGCGGCAAGCGCTACGAGTCCCAGAAGGCTCAGCTGACCTCGAAGACGCTCCATGTCAGCAGTGGCTACCTGTTCAAGGTCGAGAAGCACATCCCGTTGGACAAGATCCAGGATCTCTCCCTCCGGGAAGGCCCCATCCTCCGCAAGATGGGCCTGGCCGCTCTGACCATCGAGACCGCCGGCAACTCCCAGCAAGGCATGCCCGACGCCACCCTGGCGGGCCTGGCCGACGCCGTGGCGTTCCGGGACGCCGTGCTCGATCAGCGGGACAAGCTGGCCGAGAGGCGCGCCACGGCCCCCGCCCCTGCCGTCGAGGCTCCGGACGCGGCGAAGCGTGACGACATGGCCCTGCTCACCGAGATCCGCGATGCCTTGCTGCGCATCGAGGCCCAGCTCGCCAAGGACGGGCCGAGCCGGACGTAGAGGCGGGGTTTGCCCCCGCCCACCCCGAGGAGCTCAGCAGAGGAGAGTTCTCCGCATCAGCTCGAGCTGCAGCACGGCCATCAGCAGGATGGCGGCTACGAGCACCAGCTCCGGCAGATCGAAGATGGCGGCGAGGGACAAGAAGGCCAAGGCCAGGGTCTGGGAGATCATCAGGGTCAGGAACGCGCGCTCGGCGCGGCGCAGGAGCACGTCCCAGAGCAGGTAGAGCCAGTACGTGGCCGCCAGGCTGATGGCGATGGCGTGGTAGTCCGGCGCGCCCTCGAAGAAGTGCACGGAGCGGAAGGCCGAGTAGAGGCAGAGCAGGATGCCGGCGTCGAGCAGGAAGGTCCGCCAGGAGTACTCGCGGGCCCGGGCAGTGTGGATCCAGTCCACGCCGAAGTGCAGGAAGATGCCCGTGGCCGCCAGGAAGGGCAGGGGCTTGCTCCACAGCAGGGCGTGCTCCTCGAGGAAGGGCAGGAACGAGTAGAACACCGCGCCCAGCACGGCGGGGTAGAGCAGCTGGACCATGAGCTGGTGCAAGAGGAAACGGTCTGCGTGGGGGTCCCTCGGGTCGCCTTGCATGGTGCCCTCCTGCCGTTGGCGGCGGGATCGCCACCCTCAGCCTACCATCCGTGAGCTGGCCCGGGCTCATCCCGCGACGACCTTCTCCAACTCCACCAGGAAGGCCTCGAGGTCGCATCCCTTGGTGTCGTCCTGCTTCCGCTCCAGCCAGGAGATGCAGTCTCCGTGCCGGATCTCCAGCTGGACACGGTCTTCCTTGCGCACCAGCCGAAGGCGGTCGATGGCGCGCAGGGGGATCAGTGACTCACTGAATCCGTCGGTGGCGGCCCGCACGTCGAGCAGGGCTCCGGGGCCTTCTCCCACCAGCACCGCCACGTGAAGCTCGCAGGCTTCGCCAGTCTCCGCACCGGGCGAAGGGTAGACGCTGTAGCGGAAGAACAGCTGCGGTGCGGGCTTCCAGGCAGACAGCCGCTCACTCACCATGCGCAGGACCTCTTCCGGACAGAGCCCCCCCAGCTCGGCCTGCAGGGTCTCGAAGACGTGGTAGCGCGAGGTCATCTCTCCTCCTGGCTATCGAATCAACTTCGCGAATATCTCCGGCAACCGGCGCGGCAATTGCTCTACCTGCCTCAGGGCCAGAAATCGCCCAGCACCGAAGACTTTTGTGAGGTAGTCCGGTGCGTCGTGGCCTGCGTCCAGGCTGACGCAGAAACAGTGCACGCCCATGCGCGTGGCTTCCTGCACCGCCATGGCGGCATCGCGGATGCCGTATCGGCCGCGGTACGGGTCCCGATCTTCCGGCCGTCCGTCGGACAGGACCAGCAGGATGCGCCTGTCCTGGGGTAGGCGCGAGAGCATCAGCGCCCCGTGTCGCAGGAACGCTCCCATGCGGGTCGCGCCCGACGACTGCAGGTTGGCCATGCGCTTGAAGGTGAGCTCGTCGTACCCATCGTCGAAGCCCTTGATGCGTTCGAGCCAGCACCGCTCGGCGCCTTCGTTGTGGAAACCGAAGAAGGCATGGGGGAGGTGTAGGGTTCGGAGACCTTCTGCCAACAGCACCAGCGCTTCCTGCTCGAGGTGCACTACGTGGCCCTGGGTGGAGCCGGACAGGTCCAGCAGGGTCAGGATGGCCACCTGTTGGCGCTGGCGCTGGTACCGTTTGTAGATGCGGGGGTCGGGATCCTGGCCCGCGGCGATGTCGCAGACCGCGGTGATGGCTCGGTCCAGGTCCAACTCGGAGCCGTCCAGCTGGCCGTGCAGCCAGCGCTCTTCCAGGCGCAGGGCCTCGAACTGCTTGCGGACTTCGGCGATTCGGCGCCCGTTGGCGGCCACCAGCTTCTCGTAGCTGGACAGGGGGCCGATGGGCGCCGGCCGCTCGATGACCCGGGTGGCGCCTACCCGGTACAGGCGCTCGTTGTCGTCCCACTCGTCGTGCAGCGTGCCTTCCTCGGCTTGGGGTAGGGCAGCATCGGCGGCGGCCAGCACGTCCTCGATGGGGGTGCTCGGGGTCCAGAGTGGGCTGACCTCGCGTTCTTCCTGCTGCTTGTGCTGGTGTTCGTCGCGCAGCGCGCCGTAGGCGGGCGCCTTGCGCAGCTCGTCGGGATCGCCGGGACCCTGGAATGCGCGCTTGATGCCCTTCTTGATGCGAGAGCGCAGACCGCGCCGGGGCCTGGATGGCTCGGGCTCGCTCGGTGCAGGGCCCGCGCCGCCTCGTGCCTTCGCGGCGCGCAACTGTCGCAACGGAGTGGGCCCGGCCTTCCAGGCATTCTCCGCGACCAGATCGCGCGCTGAGTGCGCCAGCAGCCATTCCGGGCGGAGGATGCCCAGGAAGTAGGGCAGGGGAGGGGGGCCCAGCCGGCGGCGGCGAAACTCCTCGCGCAGCTTGTTGGCTTGGCCCAGCAAGACCGCTCGGGCGGCGGCTTGCTCCTGGGCAGAGGGCGGCTCGCCCCCGCGGGGCGGTGTGGCCCGAAGACCCAGGTCCACCACCGCGGCAACGGCCTGGCGGGCGGCGTCGCCCTCCGAACCGGGGTGGGTCCAGTTGAGACAGGTTGTCAGGCCGTCGTAGAGGGGTTGGAAGGCTCCGGGCATGCCCTCTCGGGGCACCACCGTGAGGTTGATGCGCATGGTGCCGGCCTTTTCCATCAACCGCAGCCCGACGAAGTCCTGGGCCAGACCCGGGTACGCGGAAGACCAGCGGTCCACCACGTAGCGGGCGGCCAACAGGTGGTAGCAGGAGCGCAGCACCCAGTCGCGGTAGAGATCGGTGAGTAGCCGCTCGCCCTCGAGCAGCCCAAAGCGCATGAGGCCCAGCTGGGTCAGGCCGATGGCCCGGTACAGGGCGTGATCTCCGGGTTCCACCGGCGCGGGGACCGCCTTTGGGACGAACAAGGTCCTGCCATCGGTGCTCGGGGGGTCGCTGGCGGCGATCACCACGGGGATGCCCGTGATCATGCGCAGGTAGGCCGTGAGCGCGCGCTGTAGTTCCGGCAGGGTGGTTCCGTTGTCCTGTCCGCTGACCAGCTGACGCTGTGGGGACTCGAACAGAAACGCTGCAAGCAGGGCGCGCTCGAACTCCTCGTCCTCGTCCGCCCCGATGTCCTCCGGGCGCACACCGTACTCTCGGGCCGTCTCTTCGAAGGCCTTCTCGGGATCCGGGGGCCAGGTGGGAGCGCCCACGCGGTCGCCCTAGCTACCCAACACCGAGCGCACCAGCTCCCGCAGAGCGCGAACCATCTCGGCGTCGTCGGTCAGAGAGTGCACGATGGTCGCTTCGCAGGCGTCCTGCAGGGACAGGCCCGCCTTCACCAGCGAGGCGGCGTAGACCAGCAGGCGGGTGCTGGCGCCTTCCTCGAGGCCGTGGGAGCGCAGGTTGCGGGACGCTTGGGCCATGCGCACCAGCGTGTCGGCCAGCTGGGCGTCGCAGCCTGTCTCCTCGCACAGGATCTCGGCCTCGATCGTCGGCTCGGGGTAGTCGAACGCCAGGGACACGAAGCGCTGACGCGTGGACTCCTTGAGCTCCCGGGTGACGCTCTGGTAGCCGGGATTGTAGGAGATCACGACCATGAAGCCGTCGGGGCAGGTCAGTTCCTCGCCTAGGCGTTCCAGGGGCAGGATGCGTCGGTCGTCGGTCAGGGGGTGGATCACCGTGAGCACGTCGGAGCGGGCCTCGACCACCTCGTCCAGGTAGCAGATGGCGCCGGCCCGCACGGCCCGCGCCAGCGGCCCGTCGCGCCAGACCGTGTCCCCTCCTTCGAGCACGTAGCGACCCGTGAGGTCCGCGGCGCTCAAGTCTTCTTGGCAAGCCACGGTGATCAACGGCCGGCCCAGTTTCTCGGCCATGGAGCGCACGAAGCGGGTCTTGCCGCAGCCGGTGGGGCCCTTGATCAGCACCGGTAGCCCGTGCTCGGCGGCGGTCTGGAAGAGCCGGACCTCGTTGGCGATCTCGCGGTAGTAGACCATGGGAACCTCGGGCTGGGGGCTCAGCCTAGATGGATTGCGGGCTCACGTCAAAGGGGGACTAGGGTTCCCGGAATACTCCGTCCTCCCATGTCGGAGACAACTCCACCTCCACCGGCTCGCAGAACCCCGGGTAGGCCGGGTGGCTGCGCACGCCCCAGATCCATCCCATCAGCAGCAGGGCGTGGAGCGACAGCATCGCCCCCCGAGACAAGCGCCAGCGGCCGATGGCTAGCGCTGCCGCCACCAGCAGGCAGAGCCAGGCCCCCTCGAACAGGAACTCCGGGCGGGCCACGCGCCAGAACCCGGGGATGAGCTTCCAGGCTGCCCAGAACACGGGATTGGGTACACCTGCCCCCTGCTCGCCGATCAACATCGGTCCCAGGGCCAGCAGGCCCAGCGTGACCACGACGGCTGCGCCAAAGCGCGCCTCGGTGCGGTCTCGCAGTCTCCAGAGGCTCCAGGCGCCCAGCAACATCAGGGGCAGGTTGAGGGCTCGCCAGAGCTCGAGGTGGTACCACTCGGGAGGCCAGATGGAGAGCACGTCGAGTGCGGATCGTTCCCACAGGAAACGCTGGGGATCGGACAGGGCGCCTGCGTCGTGGAGCAGCAGGGCCTGGAAGACCACCAGGGGGGCGATGACCAAGCTGCAGAGACCAGCCGTGGCCAGAGATCGTTTGTCGTGAGCCCCGAGCAACCACAGCCCGAGGAAGGCCACGCAGACGAGCGCCAGATACCAGTTGATCAGGGCACCGCCCAGCAGCGCCAGGGCGGCTGCCGCGATCCACCACCCGCCCCGCGTGCGAGCCCGGTTCATGGCCCACAGGAACAAGGGGATACCGAAGACGGCGGATTTTTCGATGGTGTAGAAGTTGACGTCCCTGAAGACGTGCAGCCCCATGGCGAAGGGGAAGGACGCCAACAGCGCTGGCCAGGGTCGCGCCTGCAGATCGCGCATCAAGAGCCAGCCGCAGAACCAGGCCAGGACGACCTGCAGCAAGGCTTGGGCGTTGAAGGCCCCGTGGGTGGACAGGACGAGGTCGAGCAGCGCCGTGATCCACAGGTGTCCGACGTGGATGCCGATCAAGGCCAGTGAGGGGTCGTCGAGGGCGCCAGCGGAGAACGGGCGCCACTGCACACCGTCCAGGTAGAACAGGAAGCTGCCTGCTTTGTCCACCGTCGGCCACGCACCCCAGATCGAGCGCTCCAGCAGGGCCGTTGCGGGAGCCGTGAGCGCCAGCACGTGGCCCAGGATGACCAATGCGGCGGCGCCCATCTCGTTTCGGCGCTGCAGCCAGAGTCCCACGGCTACCAGGACAACCCCTACCAGGAGGCTGGCGAGCCATGCCTCGGGGAGATCACCGACGCTCGCAGCGATCTCGACCTGGCGGGGGCTGGGTGGTGGGCCGTACAAAGCGCGGAGACTCTCGATGCAGCCCAGGTACGACGGGCTAACAGCTAACGGCTAACGGCTAACGGCTCTCCCACCCATGCACCCTACCGCCACTCTCCTGCTCGCCTGGTATGGGGAGCACGCGCGAGACCTGCCCTGGCGCCGGTCGCGGGATCCGTATCGGATCTGGGTCTCGGAGATCATGCTCCAGCAGACCCGGGTCGAGACAGTGATCCCCTACTACGAGCGCTTCCTCGCCCGCTTCCCAGCCGTCGAGGAACTCGCGGCAGCCTCGGAGCAGGACGTCCTCGGGCTCTGGGCCGGACTCGGCTACTATCGGCGCGCCCGCAACCTACACAGGGCCGCACGGCAGGTCGTCGTGCTGGGGTCCGTCCCCGACACTGTCCGTGGTCTACGGGATCTGGCCGGCATCGGTGCCTACACCGCGGCTGCCATCGCCTCCATCGCGTTCGGGCACGACGAGGTGGCGGTGGACGGCAACGTACGGCGCGTGGTGACCCGCCTGGCTGGCATCGAGCTTCCCCCCGAGCGGGGGGAGGGTGCGCGTTCGTTGCGTGGAGCCCTGCTGGCGCTCCTTCCCGTGGGGCGTGCAGGCGACTTCAACCAGGCTCTGATGGACCTCGGAGCCACTCTCTGTGTACCCGCCGGGCCCCGCTGCACGACCTGCCCTCTCGCCACCGAGTGCGTGGCCCGCGCTCGAGGCCGCCAACACGAGCTACCGGTGCGCGCGGTTCGTTCGCCCCCCCGAACCGTGCGGGCGGTGGCGGTCGTCCTCCACGTGGGCGCCTCCATCCTGCTCGTCCAGCGCCCCGATGAGGGACTCCTCGGAGGGCTCTGGGGGCCGCCCGATCGAGTGGTGGAGGACAACGAGGTCGAAGAGGAGGTCGTGCGGGCCCTGCTGACGAGCCTCGGTGCGCCTGCGGATGTTCGGCCATGGGACATCGGCGAGGTGGTGCACGTCTTCACGCACCAGCGGTGGCGCGTGAGGGTCTACCGCGCGAGCGTTCCTGGTCTCGTCGGTCCGACTCCGCGGAGCATTCGTTGGGTACCCAACAGAGAATCGCCACCGCTGTCGCGCCTCGCGGACCGGATCCTCGCTGCGGGCGAGCCAAGACGTGGTGGCGGTCCGAACCCTGCCTGACGCGGTCCTGGTTGTTTCCAGATGTAAAGACAGTGTCAGGAACGGCGGGACTGGAGTACAATGGGGACGGTGCCGGGCTTTCCTCGCGGAACCCCATCCTCCTCTTGGTGTCTGGAAGCGCGTGAGATTCCCCTCTCCAGCTCCCCTCTTCGGAAGGACGTCGCGTCGGTGCGCTGCGGAGCCGGTGCCTCGTGGGTGACCTGGCGGTCACCGTCCGGCTCCACGGTCAGCCCGTGGAAGACCGAGTGCTGCGGGTGCGCCGCGCCGTGCGCATCGGCGAGTCCGCGGACGCCTCGGTCTCCTTCCCCGGTGCCGATATTGCCGTGGTGCGCGCTGGGCGCGACCTGCGGGTCAGGGGGCGGCGGCTGGCAGAGGGGCAGGGCATCGGCGTCTCCCTGGGGCCGGTTCGGGTCTGGCTGGAGCACACGCGCCGGGTACGCCGCGCACACCCGTGGCGCCATCAGGTGGATGCACGTTTCTTGGCCACGGCGATGCTCATCACGGTCTCGGGCCTGTGGTGCGAGACCTTCGACGCCGCCTTGGGGGCGCGCAGCAGCCGAGGGTTCGTCTCTCGGCAGGTCGCCAGCCTTCGGACCACCGACGCCTTCCAAGGCTCGGCTCCGTTGCTGGGGCCCGTGCTGTCAGGCCAGCGAACGGCGGCCGTCACCTCGGCAGGAGACGAAGCCGCGGTAGAGCCGGTCGGGCCGCTGCGAGAGGGTCCCGAGGCCATCAGCGACGACAACATCAGCGGGGTCGCCTACCACTCCTGGTACAGAGTCGTGGTGCCCGACACACCCGAGCTCGCTGCCCTTGCTCGCGAGCGGCTGGTCAGGAACCCTTCGGACACGGGCGCCCACGAGATCCTCGCACGGACGGCCTACGAGCAGGACGACTACGAGCTAGCCGCGGCCCACTTCCGCTGGATGGTCGAGCGCCAGGCGCCCACCTCCACGGACCGAGATCTCCTGCTGCGAATGGCTCGCACCGAAAGGCGTCTCGGGCGCCACGCTGCCGAGGCGGCCTGCTACGACCGCATACTCGCCGCCGACCCCCAAGACGCTCCGGCCCTCGCGGGCTTGGCCACGGTCATGGCGCGGCTGGGTCGCTTCGACGAGGCCAGCGATTTCGTTCTCCAGGCCGCCACGGCTTCCCCTGACGATCGTTACCTCGATGTCTACGGTGCGGTGGTCGCCGCCGAGCAGGGCTTGGAAGAAGACGCCTTGGCGCTGTTGGGCTCCGCAGTCGAAGCTCGCGACCAGCTGGCACCGGAACAACAGGTGGAGCTGCGGAGGGACATCGCCATGGATCCCGCCTTTGGCGCACTCAGGGCCAACGACACCCTTCGGGTGTTGCTCGTACACCAGCTGGGTGCGGCCGCGCCACGTCACCAGCACTGATCGCACGCTCTTTCGACTGCGGTGGATCGTTGCACTCGTTGCCACACACGGTAAGGTGCGCTTCCAGACCGAGGAGCGAGCATGGGTGGCAACGTCGCCGTGTATGCAGGCAGCTTCGACCCCGTCACTTTTGGCCACTTGGACATCATGCGCCGTGGCGCGCGGATCTTCGAGGAGGTCGTGGTGGGGGTCGGTGACAATCCGGCCAAGCACTACCTGCTCGACAAGGAGCAGCGTGTAGCCCTGATGGAAGAGGTCACCACCGACCTCGGCAACGTTCGGGTCGGGAGCTTCGACGGCCTGCTCGTCGATTTCTGCAAGCGCATCGACGCAAGCATCATCATCCGCGGCCTGAGGGCCGTTCAGGACTTCGAGTCCGAGTTCCAGGTGGGCCTGGCCAACCGGGACATGGCTCCAGGCATCGAGACCGTCTTCCTGCTGCCTGCGCCGCGAAACATCTTCGTCTCCAGCTCCCTCGTAAAGGAGATCTTCGTCAACGGCGGCGATGTCTCCGCGTATGTCCCCGCAGCGACGCTCGACGTCCTGCGCAAGGCATGTGCGCCGGTCCGCCCGTGAGCGTGGGGCGTTGGGGGCGAGGGTTCATCCTCCTCTCCTTCCTCCTCCTGTCGGCCGGGTCCGTCGCGGCCTCCGAACCCCTGCAACCCGAGATGATCGAGGCCTGGTCCCTGGTCGGAGACCACGGGCGCGCGTTGGATGAAGCGCGCCATCTGCTCGAGCAAGAATCGGTCTCCTGGCGAGACCACGCGGCGTACATCGAGGCAGCGAGTGCGAGCCACCTGCGCTGGGCGGTGGTGGACGAGTACCGCTGGCTGGCGTCACGAGAACAGCCCGACGGTCCCATGGCGCTGCTGGCAGCTTGGTCCGTCGTTCTCCAGGCGCGCGGGCCGGCCCTGGACAGGGCGCTCGTGGAGCTCGAGGCCCATGCGCTGCACCAAGGGCTCGTGGGGACCTTGCTCCTCGCCGAAGGACTGCTCGAGGCGGGACGGTTCGAGCGTGTCGTTTCGCTTGTCGATGGCGCCGACACCCCCCAAGCGCTCGCCCTCCACGTGCAGGCACTGGTGGGCCTCGGAGAGTATCGGCAGGCGGCCTTGCTGGCGCGCCAAGCCCTCGAGGCTCACCCAGATCGGCCCGACCTGGCCACGTCACTGTGGTCCCGAGGCGTAGAAGACCGTCATGTTCGCCGCGCGAGAAGGCTGGCCGTGAAGGCGGCGCGGGAGTTGCTCCACCGGGACGATCCGGTGGCGCTGTATCGAGCCTGGCTGCTGCTAGCCTGGGCCAAGGACCGCGACGGCGCTGGCGTGGCGGCCGAGCGGATAGGCCAGGCGGTCCCTGGTCTCGAGCTGCCAGACCGGCTGCCCTACGGTCCTACCATGATCGAGCACCTCGGAGAGAGCCTGGCTCGCACGGGCAGGGACGAGCCCGTCGGCACGTTCACTCCGGCAGAGCTGGGGGCCGTCGCCATCGTTCGCGCCCGGACCCTGCGCGAAGATGGGCTCGTCGACCCGGCTCGTCGCGCCTACCGAGAAGCCATCGACCTCGCAGGAGACGACCCACAGCTGCTGCTGGAAGCTGCTGCGCTCCATCTGGATGTCGAGCCGCGCCGATCGTTGGAGTGGGTCGGACAGGCGCTGCTCCTTCTGGCCTGCCAGCCCGGCCTCGATCCCGCGCTCCGCCGTGGGGCCATCGCCCGAGCACTCGAGCTGCAGGCCTCGGCACTTCGCTCCCTCGAACACCACGATCAGGCATTGAGCTATCAGCTAGTGGCGTCGTTGTTGCGACCCACACCCGAAGGCCTGGTGCAGCTCGCCGCACTACAAGAGCAGCAAGGCAGTGTCGAATCGGCGCTGGAGAGCCTCGCCATCGCGGCGGCCATGGGCTCGAAGTCGGCACGAACCGAGATGCAGCGCCTGTATCGGGGGCCAGCCACCGTGGACGCCTTGATTCGAGCCGTCGAGAGCGAGCTCGAGACCTGGCTCGCGGCTCCTGCGGTGCCACCTGCGAGCGCGCAACCTCGCGCCCTTCCCAGCCACGTTCTATCCACGACTGCGGGCGATATGTCCTTCGACGATCTGCGGGGT